>JBAPUA010000098.1:0-15333 GCA_049282435.1 Cyanobium sp.
GCGTAGGGCGGTGCTGGTGTTTCTCGATGACGTCATCGCCCGCTCTCCGGCGACGCCCTGTTTCCTGGTGGGCCACAGCATGGGGGGAACGGTGGTGCTCGACCTGGCCCTGGCGGAGCCGGAGGCACTGCGACGCCTCGGCGTGCGCGGACTGATCCTGTCCAATCCGGCCCTCGGTCCCGGTGGTGTCGCCCGCTGGCGTCTGCTGGTGGCGCGGCTGCTGTCGAGGCTCTGGCCCGGGTTCAGCCTGCGGACGGGCCTCGCTGAGGCTGCGGCCAGCCGGGATCCCCAGGTGCTGGCCTGGCGGGCTGCCGATCCCTGGCGCCACGACCGTTGCTCCGCCCGGCTTGGCAGCGAGTTTCTGGCCACCGCTGCCCAGCTGGGCCGGACGGCGCCGCGGTTGGCTCTGCCCCTGCTGATGCTGCAGAGCGGTGCCGATCGGATCACCCCGGGAACGGAAGCCCGTCATTTTTTTGCGGCCGCCGGCAGTGCCGACAAGACCTGGCGGGACTACCCCGGCAGCTATCACGAGCTCTACGACGACCTGGACCGCGAGCAGGTGTTCACCGATCTGCTGGCCTGGCTGGCCGATCACGGCTGCCCGGCCAGGCCCCCGCGTGCCCCAACGGAAGCGGGCCGCCCCACGCCCAGGGCGGACGTGGGGGAGTCCTGAGGTCGCACGGCTAGTGGCTGTCAGTTCAGACCCAGCATTCAGAGCGATGGGGGTTCCATCAGCGGCTGCCACCACTGGCGCACCACGTCGGGGCTGCCGTACCAGCGGCAACCGAAGGCACCGCCATGGGCAACTCCAGGTAGCACCAGGGTCTGGGAGCCCTCCAGCAGGGCTGAGCTGACCGGCACCAGGCCATCGCCACGATCGTCGCTGCGGCCGGTGCTGTTGCGGTAGGCGCTGGGGGCGAGGCGCCGGGCCGTGGCGGTGGCGCCGGGATCGTCGAGAGCCAGATCGCCGGCAACCGAGAGATAGCGCACCGGATGGCTCTCCGTCGCCCGGCTGAACCAGGCGCCCGGCAGCTGGCGCGCCACCCGCTGGCGCAGCGGCGTGGCCTTGATCGCCGTATGAGGACTGCCCAGCATCACCAGGGTGTCGGCCCGACTGCGGCCGCGGTAGTGGCGCCGCTCAAAGGGGCCATCGGCGAGAAACAGGCGCAGCATGATGCCGCCGGAGCTGTGGCCGATCAGGGTCACCTTGCCCGTGGGCGACACCGCCGCCAGGCTTTGCACCGCCTCGGCCACCCGATCGAGGATGCGGGCCCAGCCGAAGGGGAACACCGTCAGCAGCCAGTCGAGTTTGGTCACCGGCACCACGGACACCGGTTGATTCGCCAGCTGCCGCAACACCTCGGCCATGGGCTGATAGGCCTCGGGGCTGATCAGAAAGCCGCCGAGCACCAGGAGCGGCTGGCCCATGCCCCGCAGGGTTGGCTCAGGCCGCGTGAGATCAGGGACAGAGCCCGGAGTTGCAGGATTCTTCACGCGAATAGCGGGCGGCAGTGGGAGCTGCGCAGGGTTGTTGTCCTGGGGATCTCCTGGCGTTGTCGGTTGAGCATGCTGTTGATGATCAAGTCGTCGAACCAGTTGATCGCTCGGCTGGCGGCGTTGGCGCCGTCCTGGATCTGGAGGGAGATGGTTTAGGGATTGTCGGTCTGAACTGTCGGGGTGGTCGCTGGGGGCAGGGACTGCCGAAGCCAACGCCAGGCCTCACGGTTGATCAAGAAACCAATCAACAGAAGGACGACCATCAGGAAGACCTGATCTGACCGGGAATCGGGAATCACAATGTCAGCGATCAGATGCACCAAGTTGGTGACCGTGTAGACGATACTGATCCAGTAGTGGTTCCACTTCCAGGGGCGCCAACGGCGACCATGCTCATCATCGCCTGCCGCATAGGTGATCAGCAGCAGGCAGGCCAGAGGGATCAGAAAGTAGATCAGCATTCCCCAGAACACCAGCGAAAGCCGGGAGGGATCCACAGTGCTCTCGATCTGAGCCGAGTGTCCATGGAACAGGGGCATCAGCCCTAACTCCACATGAAACAGCATCGCCAGCAGGTAGGCGATCCAGAGATCGTGCAGCCGCTTCCCATGGTCGATCAGCCTGGACATGACATCGGCTGGAGCGGCGTAACGCAGTGATTCATTCTGGGGCAGTTTGCCCAGGGCGGCCCTGGGCTGGGATGCGCCTGTTCAGCGCCCCTCGGCGGGACAGGCAGGGCGCCAGGGTGGAGTGTGCGGACAACTGCGCCATGGGCAGCAATTGCCAGTGCCGGGGCTGGCTCGAGGAACTGGGCTGGCAGGCCAGCGGCTTGCCCTCTGTTGTGACCTGAACATTCCCGTCATCGCAGCCGCCGGCACTGGCGGGCCTTAGACGTCAGGGGTCTCTAAAAGATGTGCTCCCTGATGAGCCTGTCGCCCAGGATCCGTTGTGCCGGCTCGCGGCTGGTCCGGTTCGGCTGAATGAACGGGGCGCTCGCGTCCGCAGCCCTGGCGCCGGCGGGGCTGCTGTCGAAGCCTGAGGGGACTTCGATCGACTGCGGGAATCTAGGTAGGAACCCTCATCGGCCCCATCCGGTGTGATCGGCTACCGCTGATCGCGACGGGCTGCCTTTGGGTGGATCGGGTACAAAAGACTGACCACCGCCTTGCTGATCACCGCCTCGCTGATCACCGCCTTACTGATCACCGCCTTACTGAACGGCGCCTCACTGAACAGCGCCTCCCCGTGATGTCCGCTCCGGGCACGGTCGGGTGTTCATCCCGCTCCGGCATCCGGATCTTTCCCATTTCTTCCTCTCCTTTCGATTCATGAGCACCACTGTCTCCATGGATGCCGCCACCGCCTTTGCCGCCATTGCCCTGGCCGCCGTGTCCTGGGATGGCACCCTGACGATGGCCGGCTCCCGAGCCCTGCGCCATTCGCTCGACTATCGCCAACCGTTTCAGCACTTTGGTGACGAGAAGATGGTTCAGATGATGAACACCCTGCTGGCGGAGATGCGCCACAAGGGGCCCCAGCATCTGATGGTGGAAGCGGCGCAGGCCCTGGATCAGGCCCAGCGCTCCACCGCCTACGCCGTCGCTGCGGAAATCATGCGCTCCGACGGTCCCCTGGAAGCCGACGAGCACAACATCCTGACCAATCTGGCCACCACCTTGAAGCTGTCCAGCGACGAAACCAGCCAGGTGCTTGCCGTCATGGATCTCCTGCATGCGGACGTGCTCTCCTGAGCCTCAGGGCCTGGCGTCGGGATCGAGGGCCTTCAGAGCGTGATTCAGGCGCTGGCGGTCGGCGATCGTGGCCGCATCGACCGCCCCCTGGACCTGGTTGATGGCCGTCGGGGCGGGCGCAGGTGGCTTCTGGGGCTGGCCGACCGGCGTGCCGCCCAGCAGACGGCTCATCAACACTCCAACGAGCCCCAGGCCCAGGAGCAGGACCATCAGATTCATGGGGAGCTCCAGACCGCTGTCCCCATGCTGGCGCGGTCGGACCCAACGCTCCTGACTGTCCAGTCAGCCCGGGGACTCCCCCCCGAGGTGCTCCCAGAACCGTCCGTGACACTCTCGCGTCCGATGGCTCCGAACGGCCCAGCACCCGCTTGTACTTTGAGCTCAGCCAGGCTGCCATCCGATGATCGAAACAGCGATAGAGATTGCTGTGCATGTCTGTCTTGAAGAATTGTGCGCAATCGCAAATCCAACCCCGCAGGACAAGATTCAAGATCCTCTCAATCTCCGTGATCGACAGATGGAGCAGTGACCAAAGCCCCATCACCTTAATCCTGTCCCGCATACGTCGGAGCACGCCTACGAGCTCGCATCAGACAGAACGTTAATGTGGAAGCCAGTGGGCCTGAAGCCTCAGAAAGTCCCTCGCCAACTCTTGGCCATACGAGCCCGGAATGTAACGCCGAAACACGTGAACTGAATCACAGAAACCAAGCCCTGACCATACCGACCCGCAGTAGAACACCTGGCTCTTCTGCGGGTGCAGCTGCAGAGCGCGGGTCTCAAGACACAGCTCATCACCACCGGAGTCCTTGTCATGACTGATGTCCGATCAACGGCGACGGTTCGCTGACGGAGCCTGCCAGATCAGCTACAGAACCGACTCCTCTGCCCTTCCCTGACTAGGCCTCAAATGAGGCTCTGCCGACGCTGGCGTCCGAGCACTGGGGTAACAACGAGCACAGCCCCCCTTTAAGCTTGCAAAAGCTAGCTTCCACAGCAGATCATGAACCGGTTGCAACAGATGTTCGCCGCCGTCGCTGACGGCAACGGCAATACCAGCGCAACCAGGATCAAGCAACACATTCTCAGCAGCGGCATTCAGCTCGAGGACTTCCGCCTGCACGTGACCATGGCACGTCTGCAGGAGCTGGGGCAGAGCCCGATCGACTTTGCAGCCTTCGCGGCACTGGTGAGTGACGAGCTGCTGATGTTGAACCGGATCTTCAAGCGCGAGCTTGTGATTCCCGATTGGCAGGAGTTCTGCACGGATATCGAAACGGTCTACAAACAGGTTGCCCCCAATGAGAGTGGAAACAACGCCAGCTACATTCCGATCCTGCGTGATGCCAACCCCGATCAATGGGGCGTTGCCCTCTGCTCCGTCGACGGTCAGCGCATGGAGATCGGCGATGTGGATGTCTACCACTCGATCCAGTCAGTGTCGAAACCGATCACTTATGCCTACGCGATCAAACGGGAAGGAACGGATTTTGTCCACCAATTCGTTGGTGTCGAGCCATCGGGACGCCCCTTCAACTCCCTCGAACTGCTGCCGGATTCGCGGCCGTACAACCCCTGTGTCAATGCCGGCGCGATCATGACGGCCGGCGTGGTGGCCTCCAGCTGGCCCGACAAGGATGCCCTCGGGATCACCACCGAGATCATGGGGCTCTGGTCCGGCCTGTGCGGAGATGCGGCCCCGGTGCGCTTCAGCGAGGAGACCATGCTCTCCGAACGGGACACGGCGGACAACAACTTCGCGATCGCCTACCTGCTGCGGGGCGGCAGGGGATTGCCCCGCGGCGTGGATCTGCACACGATGCTCGATCTCTACCTCGCCTGTTGCAGCATCGAGATGACAGCCTCGATGCTCGCGGTGGCGGCGGCCACCCTGGCCAACGGCGGGGTCTGCCCGATCACCGGCCAACAGGTGCTCAGCACCGAGGTGGTGAAGAAGACCCTCTCGGTGATGCAGGCGGCCGGGATGTATGACAACGCCGGCGTGTTCACCCTCGAAGTGGGCCTGCCGGCCAAATCCGGGGTGGCCGGCGCCGTGATGACCGTGGTCCCCAACCTGATGGGATTCGCCACCTTCTCGCCCCGGCTCGATGACTACGGCAACTCGGTGCGGGGCGTGGCCTTCTGCCGCCAGCTGGTGGAGCTGTTTACCTTTCACATCTACGACAGCCTCTCGGGCGGACGCTCGGGGTGCAAACGGGATCCCCGCGCCTCCCAGCACAACCGCAAACAACGGGATCTCAGCGACCTGCGCTGGGCCGTCTCCCACGGCGATCGCTATGCCCTCAAGGTCCGCGACCTGCTGCTGGAATGCATGATCGCCATCACCCTGGCCGATGGCGAGATCGAGGAGCCGGAGATCGTGTCCATGGCTGAAACCTACGCCGACATCATGGGGCATCCGCCTGAGCAGGGGGAACTCCAGGCCATGGCCCTGAGCCGTCAGAGCCAGATCGAAGCCGGCGGCGGACCTGACCCCTTCGAGCAGTTGCTGCAACGCCTCGCCGCCGAACAGTCGCAGCTCGACGACAACGGCCGCGAACTGATCCTCGAAGCCGCCTTCAAGGTGGCCTGCGCCGACAGCATGATCGAGCCCGAGGAGGATGGGCAGCTGCGCGGCATCGCCGGAGCCCTCGGCATCAGTGAAGGCGTGCTGAAACTGGAGATCGCCCGCTTCCAGCGCCAGCGGGCCCGGGCGGGCGGGCCAGCCGGCTGAGCTGGGGACCAACCCGGTGGTCTGGCCGGTTTCGCCTGGGCGGACACCCCTCAGCTTCTGGGCAACGAGCAACCCAACGCGGCATGAAGCCGGAATCTGCTCCTGCGCTGCAGCAGCGGCCCGAGCCAGCGCCGGCGGCCAGGAGCCGGCGTACAGGCCGACTGCCCTTCACGCCTGCCAGCTGCCTGCCCATTGACTTCAGCCGAGCGCGCCCCAATCCCAGGGATCGGACGGGCCTGTGCAGCTGGGGGAAGGGCATGAGCTCCTGGCCCTCCGGCATCCGGCAGCCCCAGCCGCGATCGGTCGTCAGACCGCGGGGCCCGTGGGGCCTTCCAGCACCGCTTCGGTGCCAGATGGGGTTGAATCTTCGACGTCGGCCGCAGGCTCCGCGACTGGAAGGGCTGCGACCGTTGCCCCCAGGGCGACGATCTCGGGGTCGTCCTCCTCCGCAGCCGGGGGCACCAGCACCACCTCGGCCAGGTGATCACCGGCATCGAGGCGTTGCAGGCGCACGCCGGTGGCGGCGCGGGATTGCTGCGGGATGGCGTCGGCCTTCATGCGCACGATCACGCCCCGCTCGCTCACCAGCAGCAGCTCCTCACCAGCCCCCAGGACCTTGAGACCGACCAGCACATCGCCCTCGCGGCGGAACTTCATCGCCCGCAGGCCCATCCCCGCCCGCTTCTGCAGGCGGAACTGATCCACCGGCACCCGCTTGCCCAGGCCGCTGGCGCTGGCCACCAGCACCCAGGGCCCCTCGCTGGCAGCCACGATCTCCTCGGCGCCATCGCCGGCCTCGGCCTCCTCATCGGCCTGCTCCGAACTGGCCACCCGATCGGCCAGCTCCGCCGGCAGCACATCCATGCTCACCAGCGAGTCCCCTTCCCGCAGATTCATGGCGCGCACACCGCGGGCGGTGCGCCCCAGGGGCCGCAGCTCCTCATCGCTGAGGCGAAAGTGGATCGTCATGCCCTTGAGGGAGCCGATCAGCACACTGTCGCCGGGAAGGGCGAGCCGGACCCAGCGCAGATCGTCGCCGTCCTCCAGCGAGATGGCGATCAGGCCGTTGGAGCGGATGTTGCTGAAGGCCGAAAGGCGGGTGCGCTTGACATAGCCACCACTGGTGAGCATCACCAGCTGCACATCGTCCTCGAAGGCACTGACCGACAACAGGGAGGTGATCGCCTCCTCCCGCGGAATCGGCAGCAACTGCACGATCGGTGTGCCCTTGGCGGCGCGGCTGCACATCGGCACCCGATAGGCCGGCAGCGAATAGACGACGCCGCGGTCGGAGAACAGCAACAGGGCGTCGTGGTCGTTGCAGCTGATGAACAGCTTCACCCCCTCTTCGCCCTGACTCTTGGTGCCGGCCTTACCGCGGGTGCCGCGGCTGGTGGCCTCGAACTCACTCACCGGCATCCGCTTGAGATAGCCGGTCTCGGTGAGCATCACCACCGAGCGCTCATTGGCGATCAGATCAATGTCCTCAAGACCACCTTCGAGATCGAGGATCTCAGTCCGGCGCGGCGAATCGTAGCGGCTGCGGATCGCTTGCAGCTCCTCGACGATCAGGGCGAACACCCGTTCACGGCGGGCCAGGATGTCCTTGTAATCGGTGATCCGGGCCAGCAGATCCTCATGCTCAAGCCGGATCTTGTCGGCCTCCAGGGCCGTCAGCCGCCGCAGCTGCATCTGCAGGATGGCGTCAGCCTGAGAATCACTGAGGCCGAACTGCTCCATCAGGCCGGCCCGGGCCGTGGCCGTATCGGCGGCGGAACGGATCAGGGCGATGATCGCATCGAGATTGTCGAGGGCGATCAGCAGACCCAGCAGAATGTGGTCGCGCTCTTCGGCCTTGCGCAGCAGATAACGGGTGCGGCGCTCGATCGTCTCGACCCGGAAGTCGAGGAACACCTGCAGCATGCGGCGCAGCGTGAGCACGATCGGCTCGCTGTTCACCAGCGCCAGCATGTAGGCGCTGAAGTTGTTCTGCAGGGGCGTGAGCTTGAACAGGTTGTTAAGCACCACCTGGGGATAGGCGTCCCGGCGCAGTTCGATGACGATGCGCATGCCATCGCGATCGCTTTCATCGCGGATGTCGGAAATACCCTCCAGTTTCTTGTCGTTGACCAGCTCGGCGATGCGCTCGATCAGGGCCGCCTTGTTGGTCTGATAGGGGAGCTCGGTGATGATCACCGCGTCGCGATCCGGCCTGCCCTTGACCTCGAGGGTCTCGATGTTGGCGACGCCCCGCATCGTCACCGAACCGCGACCGCTGGCGTACATCTCGCGGATGCCGCGACGACCGAGGATCTGGCCGCCGGTTGGGAAGTCGGGGCCTGGAATGATCGAGGTCAGCAGCCGATCGTCGAGCTCCGGATCGGCGATCAGCGCCAGCAGGCCATCGATCAGCTCCGTGAGGTTGTGGGGGGGGATGTTGGTGGCCATCCCCACGGCGATGCCGGTGGAGCCGTTGAGCAGCAGCTGCGGGATGCGGGCTGGCATCACGGTGGGCTCCTGCTGGGAGCCATCGAAGTTGTCGATGAAATCGACGGTTTCGCTCTCGATGTCCGACAGCAGGCTGTCGGTGGTCAGGGCCTGCAACCGCGATTCGGTGTACCGCATCGCCGCCGGTGGATCGTTGTCGACCGAACCGAAGTTGCCGTGGCCATCGACCAGGGGCATGCGCATCGAGAAATCCTGGGCCATGCGCACCAGGGCGTCGTAGACCGCCGTATCGCCGTGGGGGTGATATTTACCGAGCACCTCGCCCACCACACGGGCGCATTTGCGGTAAGGCCTGTCACTGGTCAGACCCAGCTCGTACATCGCATAGAGGATGCGGCGATGCACCGGCTTGAGGCCATCGCGGGCATCGGGCAGGGCCCGACCCACGATCACACTCATCGCATACTCCAGATAGGAGCGCGACATTTCATTACGGAGGTCTGTCTGGATGATCCGTCCGTCGGATTCACCGGGTCCTGTGGGTTCGTCCGAAGAACCGGTGGGTCCGGTGGGATCCGCCATGCATGAGCGCCTGAAGCAGGGCCCAGTCTACCGAAGGCGGCTACAACCGGCCCAACCGGCTGCGGGATGGCTCCAATGAGGGGGGATACGGGCGCCCCACTGCCGCCTCGCAGCGAGGCGGAGCTGCAGGAGCGGCAGCGGACCGGCCTGCTGCGGGTGCGGATTGCCGCCGATTTTCGGCAGTTGGTGCGGCAGCAGGGGCTGGACCAGGCCTACGACCAGACCGATGTGGTGGTGGCGGCCAACGCCGAATTCCACGACCAGGCCAGCCTGCACCTGGGCCTGGGGGCCACCGATCCGCCGATCCGCCTGCGGGATCCCCAGCTCGACGGCGTGGCCGCCCTGGCCGGCGGCGCCGGCAGCGATCTGGTGCTGCCGATCGCCGGGACGCGCAGCGATGGCCAGCGCCACGGTGGCGCCCGGGTGCTGGCCGCCCTGCTGGCGGGAGAGAGCGTCGACCTCAGCGCCAGCGGCGATGTCACGCCCCTGCAGCCCCGTCGCGAACTCAACACCCGCCTGAACCTGGGGCAGATCGGCATGGGCCGCCTGCTGCTGCACCGGGCCATCGGCGAAAACGGCCTGGTGGCGGTGAGCAGCGCCGAAGGCCTGATCCGCAGTCCCTACGGCCCCCTGCTGGGCCCCTGGGCCAATGCCCTGTACACCTGCGGCGGTGCCGACAGCATCGGCCTGGTGATGCCCGGGCTGAGCCTGCTGGGGCCGGGATCACCGGTCCTGGTGGGCGGGGCCATCGGCTGGGTGGTCGGCAGTGGCAGCGCCCACCAACCGCAGCCGCGGCGGCTGCCCAGCGGCCACGCCCGCTCCCCCGGCGCCGTGGCGGCGGTGAGCGTCGACCTGCACGACCTGGACCACCGCTGGTTGCGGGCGGCTTACTTCGAAGGCCATGGCAGTGCCCTGCTGGTGGCGATCGCCGCCCCGGTGCCGCTGCTCAACGGCAGCATCGCCCGCCAGGCCGCCGCCGACGACGGGGAGCTCGAGGCACCGGTGCTCGACATTTCGATCCCCAGGCGGATCAAGCCCAGTTTCGGCGGGATTGCCTACAGCTGCCTCAAGGCGGGCCGCATCCAGGTGGGCGGCCGCCTGATCCCGGCAGCGCCAGCCCACAGTCCGCGCCTGGCGGCGGCGATGGCCGCCGAGCTGGCGGAGCGCCTGCTGGATGGCCGCTTCCCGCTGCGGCTGCCGCTACAACCGCTGTCCCAGCGGCCCGGCCTGATCCCCCTGGAGGCCTGAGGCGCCCGCAAGGTGCGCAGACTGACGTCGGCAAACGGCCGTAAGCTCCCGCCAGCCCACTCCGTCCCCATGGCCGAGACCCCCTTGTCCCCGGACTCAACCCCTGGAGTCACTGCCGCCGTCGGCAGCACTGACTTGGTCGACGCCCCTGACTCCGTCGGCTTCTCCCAAGCCGGCACGACCGGCGGCAGCGGCCCTGCCGGGGTCGAAGGGATCGAGCCGGATGCTGCTGCCCCGGGCGGCGAGCCCGCCGACAGCACCGCAGCGGCCGCGAGCGCCAGCGCCGGTGGCGAAGCGACGGCCCTGGCCCCTGGCGCCCCCACGTCTGAAGCAGGACACGACAGCAACGGCGTCGCTGGTTCAGCCACCCCCCCGGCTGAGGCCGCGGCCTGGAACGCACCTGAACCCTCCAGCCCGGCAGCCCCGACGCCCGCCGCAGAGTCCGTTGTCACCGCGACAACCAGCGCCACGGCTCCGAACCCGTCCGAGGCCATGGCGGCGCCCCTGGAGAGCGAAGCGGAGCCCCCCCTTGAGGCGGAGCCCCCCCTTGAGACTGTGCCCGCCGGCATCGCCGCCACGATCGCGGTGCCGCCCCTGGAGCGCGCCAGCGGTGGCAGTGCGGGTGAAGGCGGTGAATGGGAGCTGCTGGTGGGCAAGGTCAACGCCTGGTTCAGCTCCGGGGAGCTCAACCGCCAATGGCAGAAGATCCGCGGCCCGCTCAAGGGGGCCGCGATCCTGATCGGGGTGATCCTGACCCTGCGGCTGTATGCCAGCGTCGTCGGCTCCATCGATCGCATCCCCGTCGTGTCCGGGCTGTTGGAGCTGATCGGCCTGATCGCCCTGTGCCAGTTCAGCCTCACCAAAATGGTGCGCACCAGTGAGCGCGAGCAGGTGCTGGCCAACTGGAACCAGCGCTGGCAGGCCTTCCGCGGCCAGGACTGAACCAGCCAGAACTGAACCAGCCAGGGCTGAAGCGGCCGGAAAGCCTGGGGGGCAGCTGGAGCCGCTCAGTGCCCCGCAGCGGCCCGGTTGATAGTTTGTCCCCAGTGCATCCCATCTCCGGTGAACCTTCAGCTCGGTCGTTCCCGAACCGTCCGCCGCGCCTACGGCATCGATGAGATCGCCCTCGTCCCCGGCGGTCGCACCGTCGATCCAGCGATCACGGACAGCAGTTGGAGCCTGGCCGGCATCCACCGCGAAATTCCAATCATCGCCAGCGCCATGGATGGCGTCGTCGATGTCGAGATGTGCGTGGCCCTGGCCAGGCTGGGCGCCCTGGGAGTCCTGAACCTGGAGGGGGTCCAGTGCCGCTATGACGATCCGAATCCGGTGCTGGATCGGATCGCCGCCGTCGGCAAGGAGGAGTTCGTGCCGCTGATGCAGGAGCTCTACAGCCAGCCGGTGCGGGAAGACCTGATCCGCCAGCGCATCGGCGAAATCAAGCAACAGGGCGGCATCGCCGCCGTCAGCGCCACGCCGGTGGCAGCCCTGCGCTTCGGCAAGGCGATCGCCGAGGCGGGCGCCGATCTGTTCTTCGTGCAGGCCACCGTGGTCTCCACCGAGCACATCGGCCCGGAGGGTCAGGAGACCCTGGATCTGGAGGTCCTCTGCCGCGACATGGGCGTGCCGGTCGTGATCGGCAACTGCGTCACCTATGACGTGGCCCTTCAGCTGATGCGGGCCGGGGCCGCCGGCGTGATGGTGGGCATCGGCCCCGGGGCCGCCTGCACCTCCCGGGGGGTGCTGGGCATCGGCATTCCCCAGGCCACCGCCGTGGCCGACTGCGCCGCCGCCCGCGATGACTACGAGCGCGAGAGCGGGCGCTACGTGCCGATCGTCGCCGATGGCGGCATCGTCACCGGCGGGGACATCTGCAAGTGCCTGGCCTGTGGCGCCGACGCCGTGATGATCGGCTCGCCGATCGCCCGGGCCGCCGAAGCCCCGGGCCGGGGCTTCCACTGGGGCATGGCCACACCGAGCCCGGTGCTGCCGCGAGGCACCCGCATCAAGGTGGGCACCACCGGCAGTCTCGAGAAGATTCTGCGCGGGCCCGCCGGCCTCGACGACGGCACCCAGAACCTGCTGGGCTGCATCCGCACCTCGATGGGCACCCTGGGGGCCCGCACGATCAAGGAGATGCAACAGGTGGAAGTGGTGGTGGCCCCGTCCCTGCTCACCGAGGGCAAGGTGTACCAGAAGGCCCAGCAGCTGGGCATGGGCAAGTAGGGGAACCACCGGGAGTCTCGCGGCAGGACGAACTCGCCCCAGGGCGAGATGGGGCTAGCCTTGATTTGTGGGGGTTTCGGCCCGCACACTCCTCACACCCCCCGGCCCGGCGCGTCCGGGCTTTTTGTCTTCCGGGTCAGGCAGCCTTAAGGCCTGCAACACCATTTCCGCTCCGCTTGGTAGCACCGGAACAGCGTTGCTAGATTGCCCAGACCCGAACCCCCGAAAGGATGTCCAGCGCAGCCGCCGTCACCGACGCTTCCTTCGAGCAGGACGTTCTGAAAAGCGAGGTGCCCGTGCTGGTGGACTTCTGGGCCCCCTGGTGCGGCCCCTGCCGCATGGTGGCACCGATCGTCGATGAAATCGCCAAGGATTTCGAGGGCAGGATCAAGGTCTTCAAGCTCAACACCGACGAAAATCCCAACGTCGCCAGTCAGTACGGCATCCGCAGCATCCCCACCCTGATGCTGTTCAAGGGCGGTGAAAAGGTGGACACCGTTGTCGGCGCCGTGCCCAAGACCACACTCTCCGGCACCATTTCCAAGTACCTCTGAGCCCCGTTTCCCCCTCCACCGCCAGCCCGCGCAGCCCGCTCCAGGCCCTGTCCGAGCAACTGGAAGGCCATCCCCAGCGGCGCCTGATCGAACACGCCGTCATCTCCCTGCTGGAGGTGGCGCGCGAGGAGCACGAAGCCGACACCTGGCGGCTGGTCAGCGGCTGCCTGGCCGACATCAGCGAAGCCCTGGAGGTGTTCCGGCCGCGGCGGGCGGCCCGCAAGATCACGGTGTTCGGTTCGGCCCGCACCCAGGTGCAGGACCCCTGCTACGTGCTGGCGGAACAGGTGGCCCGCCTGGCTGTGGAGGCCGGCTTTGAGGTGATGACCGGCGCCGGCGGCGGCGTGATGGAGGGAGCCAACAGCGGCGCCGGCTGTGATCACAGCATCGGCCTGAACGTGGATCTGCCCTTTGAGCAGCATGCCAATCGCTTTGTCAGTGCCTGCGAAGGGCGGCTGCTGTTCTTCCGCTATTTCTTCACCCGCAAGCTCTTCTTTCTGCGCGAGAGCGATGCGCTGCTGGTGATGCCCGGCGGCTTCGGCACCCTCGATGAACTGTTCGAGTGCCTGACCCTGATCCAGACCGGTCGCACCCCACCCATCCCCCTGGTGCTGCTGGCCCCCGCCGGCGACGACTTCTGGTGCCAGTGGAAGCAGAGCATCCACCAAGTGCTGGCCGAACGGCAGCTGATCTCCCCGGAGGATGTGGACCTGATCGTCGAGGCCAGCTGCGCCGAGGAGGCCGTGGCCCGCATCAGCCGCTTCTACCGGGTGTTCCACAGTGCCCGACCCGGCGAAGACCGCACCGAGCTGCTGCTGAATGCGCCGATCCCGCGGGAGATGCTGCCGCAGCTGAACCGTGACTTCGCCGACATGCTGGATCAGGGGGCGATCCAGGCCGGTGAAAGCGTCGACGACCATGGCCTGATGGTTCCCTGTCTGCGCCTCCGCCTCGACAAGCGACGGGTGGGTCGCCTCTACCAGTTCATCGACCATCTCAATGGGCTGGAGCTGCCCGCCAACCCCGCCCTGGATCGACCGGCCGACCGGATTCCCCAGGGGATGGTCCAGCCATGAGCCGCATCGGTCTGATCGACTACGGCATGGGCAATCTGCATTCGGTGCAGCGGGCCTTCGAGCGCCTCGGCGCCGAGATCATCCCGATCCACGGCGCCGCCGCCATGGAGGGCTGCGAGGCCCTGGTGCTGCCGGGGGTGGGCTCCTTCGATCCCGCCATGGAGCGCCTGCACCAGGGCCAGTTGGTGGACGCGATCCAGGCCTCCTGCGCCGCCGGTCGCCCCCTGCTCGGCATCTGCCTGGGATTGCAGCTGCTGTTCGAAGGCAGTGACGAGGGCAGCAGCCCCGGCCTGGGCCTGCTGGCCGGTCGGGTGCGGGCCCTGCCGCGGGTGCCCCAGCATCCGATTCCCCACATGGGCTGGGCGCCGCTGCTGCCGGGGGTGGCCAGTCCGCTGCTGGGCGCCGGCGACCACGACGCCTGGGTCTATTTCGTCCATTCCTACGCCGCCGCGCCCGAAAACCCGGACAGCGTCACCGCCTGGGTGGACTGGGCCGGGACGCCGGTGACGGCGGCGATCTGGCAGCACAGCATCGCCGCCTGTCAGTTCCATCCCGAGAAGTCGGGGCCCGTCGGCGTGGCCATGCTGCAGCGCTGGCTCGACTGGGTGGGCGGTCAGTGAGTCTGCGACTGAGCGGCGGCCGCCGCCTGCAGAGCCCCCCCGGCGAACGGACCAGGCCGACGGCGGCCCGGGTGCGCCAGGCCGTGTTCAATCTGCTGGCACCGGAGCTGGCGGGGTGTCGCTGGCTGGATCTCTGCTGCGGCAGCGGCGTGATGGCCTGCGAGGCCCTGCAGCGCGGAGCTGGCCAGGTGGTGGCCGTCGAGCGGGACCGTCGCATCGCCGCGGTGGCCCGGGCCAACCTGGCGGCCGTCGCCGGCGGCCTCAGGCGACAGGATCCGCCGCCAGCGTTTGAGGTGGTGCAGGCCGAGGTGCTCTCCTGGCTGGCGCGGTTCCAGCCCGGCGCCAGCGGAGCGATGGGCGGGCGCAGCAGCGGGACCGGGGCGAAAGGCGGGGCCGGGGCGAAGGGCCGGGCCGCGGGCCCTGAGCCAAGCGGCGTCGGAGATGCCGGCCTGGACCCAGGGGCCGGTGCCGAACCGGGCGCTTCGGGTCGAGCTGCCGCTGGCGAAGCCAGCGGCAGCTCGGCTCGCGCCCGCGGTCGTTTCGCTCTGTTCTATGCCGATCCCCCCTGGCCCGACGATCTGCACGGGGGCATCGCCG
>JBAPUA010000099.1:0-10691 GCA_049282435.1 Cyanobium sp.
AAGCCTCTCTGCCCCACGGGTGGCATGAAATCTACTAATCAGATTATAAGCTAAAAATCGACAGAGTCAAGCGAGGTTCTGATTTTTCGAGGTGCCCTTAAGCAGGAGCACGAGGATGTCCTTCTCCCGGGGCGTGAGCGACTGGGGGGATTCCGTAATCGACTCCGACGCCCGCATGCGCGAGCGGGCCCGACTGGAGACGTAATTCTTGCAGTTGGCGGCCGCCAGCAGCGACTGCATCACCTCCAACTCGGGCTGCAGGAAATCCTCCTCGCACACCACAGCCATCGCGCCGCTCTCCATGGCACGGGCCGCCTCCGTTCCGTCGCCGGTGAGCACCATCAGAATCCGCAGATCAGCGACGGCCTGGAGCGATCTGCGGCAGAGGGAGAAACCATCGCCCTCCGCCAATTGATCACTGCAGATCAACAGGCCCGGGCGACTCTGGCACACGCGAAAGAACGACTCCTCCTCCGTGGAAGCGATGCCCTTGATGCACCTACGCTGGACGATCGTACCGACGATGGCCAGGATCCCCAGGTGGCTTTTCATCGCGACCACATAACTCAGGCGCATGCCACTGGAGAGAATCCAGCTGGCCATCATTCTTCTGGTGGGCTCCAGCAGATCAAGACGGTCGGTGAAGTCCAAGCCGGCGCTTAAGGAGGCGTGAATACTGGCAGATCAACACATCCGCAGATGCCCGTCGCGACGGAGCGCGAACCACTTGTCTAACACTTTATGGGTCCAGTCGACGCTCCATCAATCCGACGCTCCGTCAATCCATGGGAACAGGCCTCGGGTCATTCGCGGTGGGGCGCCGGTCGCTCACGGTAAGTGCAATGGCGATCACGAGCGCCAGCTACACCACCTGCCGGCCTGAGCTCGATCAGCCCATCGGTCGACCCATGGAGCCCGCCCGGACCGGGCACACCGCTGTCCTGGGCCCTGCGCCAAGCCAGCGGATCGGCCTTCAGAGCTGACAGACCGAGACACGGATACGCCGGCGAGAACGGCGCTGCGGTCCCGAAGCGCCGGCCCGGCGCCATAGACCAGAACCAGGACGCTCGCCTCACTCCTTCTCACCAACGTCCAAGCGCTGCTTAAGGAAGGCGGCCCCATGCAGGCGTCACGGGTTACGGCGGAGCAGCGCCTCAGCGATCTCAGTGGAAACGCCACTGCGCTCCCCGCGCTGCATGCGGGGATCAGGGATCACCCTCAGAAGGCTGATCAGATCGAGATCGGTGGCAGCAAGGGCGATTTCGGGCACCAGGAGGAGGCAATCCCGCCGAGCTCAGCCGATGGCGGCAGCCAGGCCAAGGGCGCTTCTGAAACAATTTGAATCAACCCTGCTGGACGAGTACCCCCCCCCCTTTGGGGGGGGAATTCGGCCCAACCTGGCTGCGGTTCGGCTTGGCGAAATCAATGATGGAGGGTCTCCCTTGGTTCCCCATGGCAACCACGCCCGCCATCCGCCCTTCCAGCCAAACCCCTCAGCGCGCCACAGCCCTACGCCGCTTGCGACGGCCCTCTCCCTGGTTGACCACGACCATGATGCCACTGATCACGGCCAGCATTGGGGCGATTTCACCCTTGAATCCCGCTCTGGCATTCCCCTCTGCCACCAACAATTTGCCCGCTGCCGCTCCCTGCACAGCGGGCCCCAAGCGTCCGAGCCGGATCGTGGCCAGCACCAACCCCACAACAACGCAGGCCGGCCCCCGCAGGCCCACCTTCACCTCATCAGACCTCACCAGAGAGATCGCCGAAAAATAAATCCATTCACCCAAAGATGCTGTGGAGGCTGATATTCAGCCTCCTTTTTGCTGACAACTAGGTTCAGGCCAGCCTCGTGGCTCAAGCCTGCCAAACCGCCCCACATCAACCCGGCTAATTGTGAGTCGTGGGGCCCATTGCCGCCCGGTCGATAGCCGGAAGCCTCCCACACTCGGACCCAGGACCCTGCAACTGCAATCCGAACATGTTCAATGAGGATGACACCGATGCCAACCACTGCAGTGACGGCCACGGCCAGCAGAGCCAGCGCCCCGCCAGGCCCGACCGCCGCAGCTCTGTTCAACGGAGGTGTTGTCGCAGGATCCCTGGGCCACTGGCAGAAGGCGCGCCAGTTCTTCGAGGCCGCTGCCGAAGCCAGGCCAGGTTTTGCCATGGCCCGCTGCAGCGCCGCCCTGGCGGCCTTCCAACTGGGGGAGCTTGAGCAGGCGGAAGCGGAACTGTGCTCCCTCATCCGCCGCTATCCCCTTCTCGCCGATCCCCGCGCCGCCTTGGCTGCCCTGCTCGACCACCGCGGTGCCCGAAGCGAAGCCGCTGGCTGCCTTAGGGCTGCCATCCGGCTCGATTCCCGCTACCTCCAGCATGACTGGCTGCTGCAGACCCGCCGCTGGCCACCGCTACCGCTGCGGGCGCTCCGATCCCTGCTCCGCCTCGGAGCGTGAGGGCTCAGGGACGGGTTCGCGGAGGCAACACGAAAGCACCCAAACTGAGGCTTTGGGGACCAGGCCAAACGGCGAAATCCAGCGATCACCACCAGGAAATCGCTGGAATGACGGCACTTCCCTGGAGTCCACCAGCAACCATCCGGGACGATTGGATCCACTGGGGAGCTTCAACCAGTCCAGGTCGACCAATCTTCACCACGGCGACTGCGTAGCGTCTGGTTGTTGAGCCGCGACATTCGACCTTGCGGAGGTATGGCCTCGGCACGGCGCAAGTTGCCCTGGGGCCTGTTTCCATCGACCCTGAGCTGGCAACGGGTGGCCATTCTGGTCAACACCCGAAGCCGAGGCGATCACCTGGACCATGACCAGCGTGCTTGGCAATTCGAAACAGCATCTTGAGATCAATCTCCTCACCATGATAGAGTAGAAATATAATTTAGACAGCCAGTCCGTTCAAGGATCCTGTGGGATCCACCCAGAAGTGGCCGGCCCAGCATCAAATCAACCGGTGAGCAGCACGCTGGAGTGTCGGACTGGAGCTGCTCCATGGACAGCTGGCCCACCACCAGGCCCAGGCTCGGGGTCAGCAGAAGTTGCGGATGCAGCGCCGCGGAGACCGCAGCGCAAGCCTCATGCCCCGGCACCACGATCAGGGAGACAGCGAGATGCCGCTGGGATCACGCACATGGGCCGGCCGGGCCCAGGAGGGCTCGGCCAGCAGCTCCTGGAGGGCTGCCAGAAGCTGGGCCCACCACACGCCTCAAGGTCCTGATGGGGATGGAGCGCTTGTGTCAACGAGCAGCCTGATCGCTGCGCGCGCCACCCTTCGCCGCCGCTCTTGACACAGCCGCTCAAAGGGAAGACGTTCGCCGGTGACCTGCACCTGCCGATGGAGCCCTGGCGTGAGCTCTGGCAGCGAGTTGCCGAAGTCAGCCGCTGCCAACCCTGCGAGCTCCAGGCTGAGAGACTGCCCATCAGTTGTCTGGACAGCTCGTTGCCAGGCTGGATCACCCCCCGGGGGCAACAGGTGTGGCTTCATCATCATCAGTTTCGTGTTTGCGATTAGTAGAAGTCGGCTGATTCCTCCTGTTCTTTTCTGATCACGGCCTCAAGATCAAATCCTCGCGTGCGGAAATAAGCCGATACAGCTCGGATGGCCGCATCATTGGCGCCGTCTGTCCCCCCGGCTGCCTCCGGTGCGTTGTAGGCAAACCAGAGCGAGGGTTGCTCCTTGGCGGGCTTGGCGCTGGCACTGGGAAACGCGAGTTCATGGGTTTTGGCGGCCGCATTCGGCTGCAGGATCACCGATGAAACCCCCTTCCAGGCTATGAGCCAACGCAACCACAGGTCGTCGTGCGTGGGCGCCAGGGCCAATGCCGCCTCCAGTTCGAGGTCCGCAGGAAAGTCGCTGCGCCGGTAAAGAACACCACTCTGGCCAGTCGGCAGATTACTGAAGCGGGATTCACGGTAGCCGTCGTGCCATTGGCTATAGGGAAGGAACCCCTCCTGCGCGGCCAAGCGCATGCGGCGGCCCCGGTGGGCCACGATGCAACCATGGCGCTCACGCTGGCGCAGGAGATATTCAATGAAACGGGGGGGGTAGAGCGTGTCGTCATCCACGGTGACGAACAGGTCATCGTCTCGCTCATCGCCATAGCCCCCGGCGTTAAGGAACGGCACGATTTTGCGGTAGGGCCCCAGGTTTGGCACCCAATGCACCTGCACCCAGGGATCGCTCCGCAGTTGTTGCACCACAGGGTGATCAGCCGCAATCCCTTCATCCAGCAGATGCGGCTCATGGGAGAGATGCAGATGCAGCCGGACCGGCTTCAGGCTCTGCGCCCGCAATGAATCGATCACCGCAGGGAGCGTATCCATTCGGATGCTGATCGCCGTGAGTGTCACGGCTGGCCCGGTGCGTTGCGCCGGCTCTGCAGGCTGCTCGGGCTGGTTGGCGATCTTTTCTGATTCGAATGGCCATTTCAGGCCGCCAAGGCCTGTCATCCCAGTGGCGATCAACGCCTGATTCAGGCTGATCAGCACGGAATGGCGCTGCGCGGCCGCCACGGCTTCAGGACTGGCGCCCTCTTTTTTCGCCTGCTCAAATGCCAGAGCTGCCTGCTGCTGCTGCCTGCCCGCCTCGGCGCCGGGCGTCAATGTTTGCAGCAGCGCTACCCCGTAGTGCAGCCAATCGGCCGGCTCGTGGCTTTCCAGCGCATGACCGTCGATGACCGCCTGCCAGTCTCCCCGCTCAACGGCTTCGCGGCTCATCCGGCTCTCCTGTCCCTGATTGGAGTGATCATGGCGCGAACGGTCCTGAAGAGCTCGATATCATCATCCCGGATCATCGATCAGCCGCTGGCATCGATCGGCCATTGGATGTCTGCGGAGGGAACCTCATCAGCTTCAATTTGGAGGTCGTCCCGTCCACCGCCTCAGGACTGGGGTCGATGAGCGGGCTACCCAGGGAACCCGAGCTCCGATGCAGCGGCCTACCCACTCACCGCTGGCGGTCCCTTCAATCCCTCTCAGGCAGCGGCCGCTGAGTTGGAGGCCCTGTGGGTTGGCGCTCTGCCAGGCCCAGCCATCACGGCCCATCTCCTGCGGGGTTCAGGTTGTTGGGAATCCCCTGCGGGTCTGCGCCGATGCGGCCGCTGGGATGGGCGCCCACTGGATTGAAGTCGCGCAGCCTGGCGATGCGCCAGTCCGGATCGCTCTGCTCCAGCGCCTGCGGTATCCACTCCACCGCCAGCTTGGTCTGGGCATAGGGGTGCAGGGGCTGGGTGGCGAAGTGTTCGCCGAGCGCCTGATGAGCCGGAACTGCTGGCCGAGATCCGCCAGCGCATGGGCCCGACCAACCGGGAGAGCGTGGCTGAGCTGGACCATGATCTCCAGTCTGATCCTGCGGGGCTGATGCCATGTCTATCACTCCATTACCGCCCGTTCCGCCTGATCCTGCGGCGGCCCGCGCCCTGCTGAAGGCCGAGGAGGAAACGCTGCGAACACGCAAGCAAGCGGGGCTGCTGGATTCGAGCCTGGCCTGGCTGGAGGAGCTGCAGAAGGTGCTGGGGGATGAGCCGAGCCTGGTGTGGTTCCAGCTGGAACTGAGCCAACACGCCATGGATCTGCCTCAGCAGGTGGCCCTCAGCCGCCAACTGCTTCTGCATCGCCAACAGCCCCCGGAGAGCGCCCTGGCCCATCTGCGCAAACTCCATTTCGAGGCTCTGCTAGGGCTGGCCCATGGGGCTGGGCCAGCCGATGCGGCCCTGGCAGCCCTCCCTGGGGGCACCACGCCCGAGAGGCAATGGCAGAGGCTGCGCCAGGCGGCCCTGCTGGCCCAGCATCGCTACCGCTTCGCCACGGCGCGGGCGCTGCTGGTCAGCCTCGATGCCCTCTGTGGGGACGACACCGCCCACGCTCCACGCCTGGAGGCGCTGGAGCGGGCCGAACGCCTGGCCCTGATGGAGGGCCTGCTCGCGGAGGCGCTGCGAATTCGCGACCGGATCCGCGTTCTGCTGGAGACCAGCGAGAACCCGGAGCAGCGCCGCCGAGTCGGAGCGGAGCCGATGCGGCAATGGCGTCTGGAGATTGGGGCCAATCCTGCCGCCTTGGACGAGCTGGAGGCCAGCCGCACACTGCCGGCCGCGGCCGCCTGCCAGGCCCTGGCTACCTCCCTCGAACGCCATCCCGATTCCACGGCCCTGGCCTTCGGGCTGCTGCTGGCCCTGCGCCGGGCGGGCTGGGTCGGCGCCACGGTTGGCCAGGTCACGGGCCAGGAGCAGGGGCAGGACACGGGCGAGCAGGATCCGATTCCCAAGCGACTATGGCTACTGCGCCGCCATCCCGCCCCGAGCGAAGACCTGGCCGAACTGGAGCAGCGCTGGCGGCAGCTGCATCCAGACTGGGAGCTGCACTGGCTGGATCACCAGCTGGAACCGCAGGTGCCGCACGATGCAGAGCAGCCGCAGACCCCGCCGTTGCCGCCGCTGGTGCAGGCCGCCTGCCGCTGTGTGAACGACCCCGCGATTCGGGGTGATCTGCTGCGGTTGGCGCTGCTGTGGCAACACGGCGGCGTGGCCGTGGACTGGAACAGCCGCTGCCAGCGCCCCCTGTCGGAGCTGTTGGCCGGAGCCTCCCTGCTGTTGGTGCAGGATGCCGACGGCGCCATCGGCTCGGACCTGTTCGCTGCCACCCCCCGCCATCCGTGGGTGAAGGAGGCGCTGGAACAGGGTTGCCGCAATGCCCTGGGTGCCCAGGGCTACAGCCGCTGGGATGTGAGCGGCGCCAGCCTGCTGAGCGTGGTGTTTGCCCGCTGGAGCCGGGCCACGATCGCCACGGGCCCGCGGCCAGCGGGGCTGCGGCTGGTTTCGGTGCATGAACTGCGTCATTGGCTGGGCCTGTCGCTGCCGCTGCCGCGACCGGAGCAGGTACCGGAGGAGGCGCCGTTCACCCAGCTATTCCAGCAGCAGCGTCGGCGCCTTGCGTTGGCGGGTCTGCGGCAGTAACCGCTGGGGCTGACGGTGATGGTGAAGTCTTCGGAGCAGCGGTGATTGAAATGCTTGTCGCCTATTGAGCGGGTTTGCCCGGCGTTTCACCCATGCTTTTCGGTACTCTCTGGCTTGCAAGTTTAGAAGCATCAGTAATGGCTAATGGGCTTGCGACCTCCCTGATCAGCCAAGGCTCGAAAGGCCGTAACAACTGTACTAATATGGGATAATAAGAAATCCATGTTAGGGAAGGCCTGAAAAACTGCTCAGCGAGAAAGGGCCGCCAAGGCAGGGGCATGAGTCTCAGTCCCTGGCAGGACTGGATACCTAGATTGACTAAACCCTCCCTAAGAGCTTACAACTGAAGGCCATCCACCCCTAACGGGCAGTGTTGCTGGCCCGGCAAATGAGATCAATGGGAAACCAAATAGAACATCAGCTACTTACAGGCTTAGTTGCGTTATACCTTTTCCAGTACTCTTGTTTAAAGGAGATTTCCACAAAGTCCGATAGCTTTTCTACAAATAAAATCTCTCCAACGTCTATCTCTGCATAATTTTCTCTACCGCAAAAGAAAGATCTAACGTCCACCTCGAAACGTAGGCGAGTCTGGCGCCAGTAGTCTAAAACTGCTTCCGTGCTTGTTGTCTTTAGAAGCTTAAAGTGAAAATCGAGAAAAGAAAGGCCTGCAACACGCCCACCGTGATTTACGCGACTCCGAAGCCACTCTTCCATTAGTCTATAGTTATAGATGAATTTGGCAGAAGGATAGTCCTCTGCCATCTGCCTGAACAGAGAGTTTCCTTCGAACCAAAACTCTCCAGTTCGAAAAGCATGTCCGAATAAACTTTGCAACTTTCGTCATATCCGTTCAACACTTTCTTACCTTCGAGACTGTTGAGAAGCATTTTTTTTTGCAAGACAGCCATTGTCCCAGTGGATACTCGAGAAACCACTACTCTCAAAAAGCTTGTGAATCGATGTTGTTGCAGTCTTGTTGAATCCAAGGAAGATGATCATATCAAGAGACTACCTATTGAACTAGAATCAGGGCTAAGCATTAGCGGAATGGCTGCCAGTCAATAGACTCTATAGCAAGTTGAATCCAAGGACTGGTTGCGATGGCGCGGCCCCTTGGTTGACCCAAGCGCAATGAGAGAGGGCGCTCATGCTGCAGCTCATTGCATTGCCTAGAAATATTTCTCCCATTAGAGTTTACTTAAATGGCACTAATTCATTGGATACTTGCCTGCCAGCAAGCAAATGCTTCGGTCATGAACGACAGTTTTGCCACCCGCTTTTCGTCTTTGGCCATTCATACTAGTCTTTGCTAAAATCTGGATTCAAGTGCATGCGCCGTGAATCCACATTAAAAAGTAAAATTATTATAACCCACACCTAAAGATCCATGGTCATCTGCTCGCAAGCGCACAGAAGGCCCTGCCCGGCGCGAACCTCAAAAACCCTAAATCAGAATACGATAGCCCACAGCTTGCCAATCATCGTCCCTGCGACCATCGGCCTTCCACTTCCAGCGCCAGACGATCTCTTCGTTACCAGTATGCCCCTGAAAAGTGAGTGTTTCTACGCCCCCACTTATGGATCCAGCTAACGGCTCCAGCTGATAGCTGCCTTCCTTGGCCAGAGTGAGCAAGGCCGTTTCCAGATCTGCTCCCAGACAACTGCTCAGCTGGTCTTCCACTTCCAGGCTGCCTTGGTCCATTCGGAGCTCAATCCGCCTCAGCAGCTGGCCAACCCCGGCGGTCGAGGGGTAACAGGCCGTGAGATCCATCACCACAAGAAACCCCCTGGTGGTGGCGCGCGCCTCCACCCATAGGGCGGCATGGCCCACACCGGCCGCCTGCTCGCAACCATTCACCACTGGCAGGGAATGGCCCCGGCTGCGTGTGGCCAGCAATTCATAGCGCTTGGCTCCAAAGGTGTCAGCTGTGTACTCCGGGGCCCCTAGGAGTCTGTTGCGCATAATGCCTGCGCTCACGACATCCACCTCAGCCCGGCACTTTTTGTGGGCCGGCTTGCGTAGATTTTAGGGTACGAATCATCCAAAGACAAGGCGATTGACTACGGCTGGCTTCCCATCCAGCCATGGGGGCCTGGCCCCCTATCCCGTTGCCATCGCTTCCTGGCACCTCTGCTGCTTAAGGTAGCGCCATAGCTTGTTGAGGTTGTGCGTCATGCCCCAGATCGTCCATTCGCTGTTCACCTTCTCCAGCCCACGCAATAGAAACCGACGCAGCCCTCGCGCTTCTTTGGTTTGACCAAACACCGGCTCCACGATCGTCTTGCGTTTGGCATAGATCTCCCTCCCTTCCTTCTTGCGCAGCTTGCGGGCCATCTTGCCTTTGGCATCCAGTCCTTTGGGGATGGGGCCACAGATGGATGGCGGCGGCTGACCGTGCTTCTGCCTGCCGGTCGAGATGTGGGGGCCTGTGCCGCGCTTTTCGCAGGCAGAGACGTTGTCCTCACTCCAGTAGCCCGCATCGGCAATGAACGCCTCTGGACAGGCACCGGTGTTGGCAATCACGCGCTCCAGCATGGGTTCGAGATGCTCGACGTCGGGAGGCTGGTTGCTCAAGCCCATCGCCACGATCACCTGGTGATCGCCATCGACTGCCGCCTGGCAGTTGTAACCCTGCAGCAGGTTCCCGTCACTCTTCATGATGTGGCTGTCGGAATCAGTGAAGTTCCGCTGCGCCCTGGCCTTTGGGCTGCCATCGGCCCGATGGGCAAGCCCTCGCTGGGGCATGGCGTCGGCCGCCTGGGGCTCCAATCCCTCGGGCTCAAGGCCTGCCTCACCGGCCTTCTCGATTGCCAGATCTCTGGCGGCCACTGCCTTCTCCCGTGAGCGATTTGCCTTTTTGCGCAGCTTCTGCTGCTCGGTGGCATCCGCTTCTGCCTCCGCGTCAGCAGCGGCAGCTTCTGCCGCTGCTGCCTGCTTGGCGCGATCACGGGCAGCGGCTGCTGCCGCTTCTGCCTCCAGGGCCTTTCGGGCCTGCTTGATCTTCTCCAGCCGGTCCTGACGGCGCCGCAGCTCCTTGGGCAGTTCACTGCCCAGCTTTCCCTTGCCGTACTTGCCGTCCTCCTGCGCATCCAGAAGCTCGGCCTTACGCATCAGCTCCTTGATCTCCTTCTCCAGCTGAGCCTCGGCTTTGAGCATCCGCTCGTGGCTCATTGCTTTGTGTTTGGAAGCATTGGCTTGCACCTTGGTGCCATCGAGGGCTACATGGCCCAGGCTCACCATGCCGGCCTCCTGGCAGAGCCGCAAAATCTGCACAAAAAGCCCGCTCAGAGCCTCAAGGTTGCGGCGGCGGAACTCACTGATCCGGCTGTGGTCCGGCTGCTGGTTGCCGGTGAGCACCCGAAAGGCCAGATCCTCATAGCAGGCGCGCTCAATCTTGCGGGAGGAGACGATGCCAGCGCAGTAGGCGTAGAGCAGTAACAACGTCAACATCCTGGGGTCAAACCCCTTCTCCCCGCGCGGATCCTTGTTCTGGGCAGGGATCACGATCGCCGAGAGATCCAGCTCGTCGACCAGATCGAGCAGGAAATACACCTGATGGTCAGCCGACAGCCAGTCACTCGGTGAGGCCGGCAGCAAGGCAGGGCTGATTCAAAGTGTGTCACAAGTGCCCTGGCCAGGCCTGCGCGCATGCGTTGAGGTCGGTTGCATGGCTTCCTCCTTGTGCCCGATCCCTCCATTTCAGCCGTCACCGACCTCGACCTG
>JBAPUA010000100.1:0-6224 GCA_049282435.1 Cyanobium sp.
CCGACGGCGACGCCATAGGCTCTGAGCCAGTTACAGAGAGCTCGCAGGCATGAGCCGTTACGTCTTCACCTCGGAATCGGTCACGGAGGGCCATCCCGACAAAATCTGTGATCAGGTGAGCGATGCAGTGCTTGACGCCCTGCTCTCCCAGGATCCGTCCAGCCGCGTGGCCTGCGAAACCGTAGTCAACACGGGCCTGTGCCTGATCACCGGTGAAGTCACCACCACGGCCCGAGTCGACTTCAACACCCTGGTGCGGGGCGTGATCGAGGAGATCGGCTACAGCGGCGCCCGGGCCGGTGGCTTTGATGCCCGCAGTTGCGCCGTGCTGATCGCCCTGGACCAGCAATCCCCCGACATCGCTCAGGGCGTCGACGAGGCCGATGACCACGACGGCGATCCCCTTGACAAGATCGGCGCCGGTGACCAGGGGATCATGTTCGGCTACGCCTGCAACGAAACCCCGGAATTGATGCCCCTGCCGATCAGCCTGGCCCACCGTCTGGCCCGGCGGCTGGCCCAGGTGCGCCACGACGGCAGCCTCCCCTATCTGCTGCCGGATGGCAAAACCCAGGTCAGCGTCGTCTACGAGAACGACGTACCCGTGGCGATCGACACGATTCTGATCTCCACCCAGCACATCGCCGAGATCGACGGGATCAGCGACGACAAGGGGCTGCGAGAGCGGATCGCCGCCGACCTCTGGAGCCACGTGGTCGAGCCCTCCACCGCCGATCTCAACCTCAGGCCCGATCCCGCCACCACCCGCTTCCTGGTCAATCCCACCGGCAAGTTCGTCGTCGGCGGTCCCCAGGGGGATGCGGGCCTGACCGGTCGCAAAATCATTGTCGACACCTATGGCGGCTACGCCCGCCATGGCGGCGGCGCCTTCTCCGGCAAGGACCCCACCAAGGTGGATCGCTCCGCCGCCTATGCGGCCCGCTATGTGGCCAAGGCTCTGGTCGCCGCCGGTCTGGCTCGCAAGGCCGAAGTGCAGCTCAGCTATGCGATCGGCGTCGCCAAGCCCACCAGCATTTTGGTCGAGAGCTTCGGCACCGGCAGCCTGGACAACGCCGACCTCACCGCCCTGGTGCAGGAGCACTTCGATCTGCGCCCCGGCGCGATCATCGAGAGCTTCGGCCTGCGTCAGCTGCCCCAGCAACGCGGCGGGCGCTTCTATCAGGACGTGGCCGCCTATGGACACTTCGGCCGCCGGGACCTGGACCTGCCCTGGGAAAACGTGGGAGCCATCGCCGCCACCCTGCAGCAGGCCACGGCCGGCCGTGTCACCGCTGGCGCTGGGGCTTGATCTCGGCAGCAGCGGCCTGCGGCTTGCCCTGGCGGAAGCCGAGGGCGAGGCTCCAGCCAGGCTGCTGATCGAGACCAGCAGTCCCTACCCCGGATCCTTCAACGAACCCCAGGCCTGGCGTCAGGGTTTGATTGACCTGGCCCAGCAGCTGCCCGCAACGCTGCGCCAGAGAGTGGGTGCCATCGCCATCGATGGCACCTCTGGAACGCTGCTGGTCTGCCGCCCTGACGGCAGCCTGCTGTCGGGAGAACTCGGCGAGGCACTGCCCTACCACCGGGCCTGCCCGGAGCAGGCCGCACAGGTCCGCCAGCTCTGCGGCGATCAGGCCAGCCCCGCAGCCAGTGCCTCCGGCAGCCTGGCGAGGGCCCTGCACCTGCTTGAACGAGCCGGGCTGCCTGGAACGGGACCTGAGCTGTTGCTGCGTCACCAGGCTGACTGGCTGATGGGCTGGCTGCTAGCTGACTGGCGCTGGGGGGAAGAGGGCAACAACCTTCGGCTCGGATGGGATCTGGAGCGAAACCAGTGGACTGGCAGCATCGGCGCCCAGCCCTGGGCTGCTGCGCTGCCGGCGATCCGGGCCAGCGGCTCGGTGCTGGGACCGCTGGCGACGGTCAGCGCCAGGGCCCTGGGTCTGCCCGACCACTGCCTGGTGGTGGCCGGCAGCACCGACGCCAACGCGGCCATCCTCGCCGCCGCCCCCCAGGAGGGGGAGGGCGTCACCGTGCTGGGAACCACCTTGGTGCTCAAACAATTCACAGACCGACCGATCAGGGCGGCCGGCGTCAGCAGTCATCGGATCGCCGGCCGCTGGCTGGTGGGAGGGGCGTCCAACGCCGGCGCGGGCGTGCTGCGCCGTTTCTATGACGAGGCCCAGATCACGGAGCTGAGCCGGCAGATCGATCCCGAACGGCCCACCGGCCTCAATCTGCTGCCGCTGCCCGCCCCCGGCGAACGCTTCCCCGTGGATGATCCCCAACTGCATCCCCGGCTAGAACCGCGACCCGTCAGCGATGCGCTGTACCTGCAGGCCCTGCTGGAGGGGTTGACGGCGATCGAGGCCAGGGGCTGGCGCCGCCTGAGCCAGCTGGGCGGCCCACCGCTGCAAAGGGTGATCAGCTTGGGCGGCGGCGCCCGCAATTCCCAGTGGCGGCAGCTGCGCCAGCGCGCCCTTGGCGTGCCCGTGCTCAACCGGCCCCGTCTCTCGGCCGCCCTGGGCATGGCCTGTCTGGCCCTGCAGGCCCAGGCCAGGATGGGGAGGTCAGCCGCAGCAACCCGATGAACGCGCGCCTCCAGACCATCCTTTCCATGGCGCTGTTCGTCGTGCTGGCGGGCTACGTCAGCTTCAGCGCCATCCGCCTGGGCCTGTTGCTATGGCAACGGTTCGGCGCCACCTGACCCCAGAATCTCCCCATCTCCGCCCTGCCGTGATGAGCGCCGACCCCCTGACCCCGGCCGTGAGTGATCGGATCTGCAAGCACATGAACGACGACCACGCCGCCGCCGTGCTCGCCTACGCCCGCCACTACGGCGGCCTGAGCAGCGCCCAGCACGCCCGCATGCTGGCGGTCGCTCCCGAGGCGATGCGGCTGGAGGTGGACGGCAGCGCGGTGGAGGTGCCCTTCGACCACACCCTCTCCGACAGCGAGGATGCCCATCGCACCCTGGTGAGCATGCTCAGGTCGCTGCCCGGGAATCCTTGAGGCAGTCGTTGCCAGCCGCCACCGACGGCGGTTTTTTCCCTGAAGCCATTTCCCGTCCCCGCCTTGCTGAAACGTGGCCTGTCGGCCCTGCCGCTGGGCTGGCTGCTGGGCACCCCCTGCCCGTTCTGCCGGCGTCTGCCACCCCTCTCGGAAGCCGGCGGCTCGGCCTTTTGTCGCACCTGTGAGGAGCAACTGCTGCTGCCGCCCGAGGGCCTGCAGGGACAGCTGCCCCTGAGCTGGTGGAGCAGCGGCAGCTACAGCGGTGCGCTGCGGGAGGCGCTGCTCGAACTGAAGCGCAGGCCCCGGCCGGAGCTGGTGGCGGCGCTGCTGAAACCCCTGCTGCCCTCCCTGGCGATCCTGGCGGAACCCCAGGTCGGCCCCGCACCGCTGCTGGTGCCGATCCCCAGCTGGAAACGGCGCGGCAATCCGTTGCCGCCGCAGATCTGCAGCAGCCTGACCAGGCAGCTGGGGCTGCCTTGGGCTGCGCTGCTGGAGCGCTCCCACCCGGTGATGGTCCAGCACCGGCTCGATCGCCGGCTGAGGCTGGCCAACCAGCAGGGCGCCTTCCGCTGTCAGCCGGCCGGCGAACGGCGCCGGCGCCGACCGGTGCTGATCGTCGACGACATCCTCACCACCGGCGCCACCGCCCTCAATGGCGCCCTCTGCCTCAGAGCCGCAGGCTGGCCGGTGCTCGGCATGGTCTGCCTGGCCCGCACGCCGCCTCGCTTAGGAGGCCAGAGGGCCGTGATCTAAGATCACTCCGTCGCAGCGGCCCCGCCACGGCGACAAGCCGGGATAGCTCAGTTGGTAGAGCAGGCGATTGAAAATCGCCGTGTCCCCAGTTCAAATCTGGGTCCTGGCATCTCGACAAGCGGCATTCATCCTCATGCAGCAGCCGCAACCGTTCACCGATCGCACCTTCAACAACGCCGACAGCTTTGCCCAGGCCTTCGATGAGGCCTGGCACGAGCATGGACGTCGCGAACCCAATCACGGTCTCAGTTCCGCCGACAAGCTCGATCTGATCCTCGGCCGGGTGGCGGACCATCCCTTTTGCCTGGATGACCCCAGCCAGGCTCGTCAGGTGGCCGAGTTCCGCATGCGACTTCTCGGTCTGTAAGTTCTGGCCATGAGCAGCTCCCTCACCCGCCTGGTCCGGATGCTGAGCGCCGGCTTCAGCAACCAGGCCCAGGCCTTTGAAAATCCGCCTCTCTACGCCCACATCCTGGTGAAGTTCCGGCCCCTGCCGCAACTGGCGCCGGGATCCCTGCTGCTGGAGCAGTCCTACGCGATCAATCCGGCGGCGCCCTACCGCATTCGGGTCCTGCGGGCCGAACGGCGCGACGGCGGTCTGATCATCCACAACCAGGCCCTCCACAGCGATGAACGCTTCTGGGGCGCCGTCGACGATCCCGGCAAGCGAGACGCCATCGGCTCCGCTGACCTGCGTCCCCTGGAGGGCTGCACCTATGTGGTGCGCGAACAGGGCGATGGCTTCATCGGCGAGGTGGAACCGGGCTGCCGCTGCCTGGTGGAACGCAAGGGGTCAACGGCCTACCTGGTGAGCAGCTTCGAGCTCGATCGCCGCGGCATGCGCACCATCGACCGCGGCCACGACCCCGAAACCCACGAACAGCTCTGGGGCTCCCTGGCCGGACCGTTTGAGTTCGAACGCACAGACGACTACAGCCAGGAGATCCCCGACCCCTGGCTCGACGCCCTCGAAGCCGCGTCGAGCTGACCAGGGCTGCAGCGGATCGGTGGTGAAAGGGGCGGACCAGGGCGTGGCGAGGCCTGCGCTGGGCTCGTCGAGCGGGTGCGAACCAACGGCACAGCGGCCATCGAAGCCGCCTACAAGCGCCAGCCGCCGACTCGGCGCCCAAGCGGCGCTGGGATCGCGGTCGCCGCAGGCTGGATGCGGGGTCCGCAGGCAAAGCCGAATCGACTGGGAGCAGAAGCGGGCGGCTCAGACTCTGGGCCTCCCGACCGGCTCCGATCAGCTGCCAGAAAGGCGATGAACGGAAGCTGGCGGGATGGGATCGAGGCTGACGATCCGGGCCGGGACCGCTGGGAACCCTGGCGCTGAGGGCGACGTCCGGCATCGGAGCGCAGATCGCTGGGACCCTGGCTGCAGGCGTGGGATCAATTGCTGACGGCTGGGAAGCGAGCCGGAGCCAGGCAGAGCGTCGCCCATCTCGCCCCGACCTCAGGCCAGGCTCCGCTGAGACCGAGGCGGCTCTCCCGGCCCGGGGCTCCGGCAGAGCGATCCACCGGTCCGGATCGACGGACCGGTAGCTGCTCCGGGCGCCATCGAGCCGGGGTCGACGTCCGCGGCGCAACGGCGACGTCAAGGACTTTGGCGAGATCGCAAATCGGAATCAGAGAACGGAATGATCCGGCTACCCTTCGCCGCAACCTTCGGGTCGTCCTCTCGCTCCCGTGCCATGCGCCTTCCCTTGCTCGCCATCGCGCCCGTCAGCCAGAACGCCCGGGTCCGGACATTCAGCATCGGCAATGACGAGACGCCCCGCCAGGTACCCCAGACCATCGGGCGCAACGCCGCCAGCACCAGTGAACTGATTGAGCAGGCCTACCGGCAGATCTACTTCCACGCCTTCAAGGTGGACCGCGACGCTGGGCTCGAATCCCAGCTGCGCAGCCGCCAGATCAGCGTGCGCGACTTCGTGCGGGCACTGCTGCTGTCCAACAAGTTCCGCGACGACTTCTACCGCTGCAACAGCAACTACCGCATGGTCGATCAGATCGTCGGCCGTGTCCTGGGTCGCACCGTGCACGGCAACCAGGAGCGCATCGCCCTCTCGATCCTGATCGCCCAGCAGGGTCTCGGCGGCCTGATCGACCACCTGCTCAACTCCGACGAGTATCTCGACAGCTTCGGCTACGACACCGTGCCGTACCAGCGCTCCCGGGTGCTGGCCGGCCAGGCCCAGGGGAGCCTGCCCTTCAACCAGCAGGCCCCCCGCTACGACAGCGACTGGCGGGAAACGGCCGCCCGGCGAGCCCCGACCGGCGGCGGTACGGCCTGGGTCCCGAATGGCGGCTTCTCCAGGCCCCGGCCAGCCTGGCTCGCCGATGCCCCCTCGCCGCTGGCCCGCCGGATCTGGCAGGGACTGGTCAGCACCGGAGGCTTCGTACTGACGGGGTTGGTGATCTACATCGCTGCGGTCATGCTGAGCACGGCCGGCTCCTAAGCG
>JBAPUA010000101.1:0-15196 GCA_049282435.1 Cyanobium sp.
GCGCCAGGCCAGGGCCTGAGCTGAGCCCGCGGTGACTCCCTCCAGCCTCCACCAGGATCAGCGGAGGTAGGGATCCAGGAAGCTCAGAGGTCTGGCCATGGTGGCCGAAAAGCCAAGGATGCCCTGATCACGGTGGCTGTACAGCAAGCTGTCGTCGCAATCGATCAGGAAGGTGCCGCCCCTCTGGGTCAGAAAATCGTCGCTGGGCACATAGGTGCGCCAGTGAGTCAACACCTCGGCCATGTTGCGCAGACGAATCGTGGCCAGTTCAAAAGGCCGCTGGAATCCCCTGCCACCGGCCCGGGCGAACAGCGTCCCAGAAATCGGCGGCAGGGGGCCCACCTGGATGGTTTCGTCATCAGCAATCCGCTGGGGCGCGCTGCGATCACCCACATAGCCGCGCAGCACCTCAGCGAGGGTGCCGGGAGAGCCGATTCCGGCGCACATCAGCAGCAGATTCGGCCAGGGTCCGCCGGGCTGGGTCAGGCCCTCGTACAACCCGAGGGCCTGATGGAAGTCGGGCTGACGATCGACCAGCAGCCACTCGGCGGGAAAGCCGGTGTAGGTGCAGAACCGCTGCCGTCCAGCCTCTGCGCCGATGCCGATCGCCAGCACCGCCAGATCGGCAGCCTGGACCCGAGGCAGGGCCTCGACCACGGCCTGGGCGTATTCGAGGCTGTCGAAATCCCCCAGCTGGGGCAGCAGCAACACCAGGCGACGGCGGCCTCGCCCCATGCCGGCCATCGCCGCCAACCGCTCCAGCAAGGCTGCCGGAGCCTGAGGAGCCACAGGGAGCGAGAGGTCAGGCATCGGGCTGGATCAGAGCCGATGAGTCTGGGCCAGTGGCCGCCGCCCCTGGCTCACCCCCGTGGCGGTTACCCACCCGATACGGCCAGGGGCTTCTGCATTAGATTTTCTTTCGAATCCATGGATCGGCGCCGCATGTTCACCCTTGACAGGGCTACAAGGATCTTTCCAGAAACCCAGTCGGCTGACGTCGTTCCAGCCCTGACAGCCCGCTACAACCTGCTCAGTGCCGAAGATCAGCTCGCCCTGATCTGGTATGCGTACCTGGAGATGGGCAAGACGATCACGATCGCGGCTCCCGGTGCTGCCCGCATGCAGTTCGCCGAGCCCGTGCTCAACCGCATCCGCGGCATGAACTTCGCCGAGCAGAGCCAGGTGATGTGCGACCTGGCCAATCACGCCGATACCGAGCTGGGGCGCTGGTACGCCTCCTGGTCCGTGAACATCAAGCTGGGTTTCTGGTACCAGCTGGGTGTGTGGATGGAGCAGGGCATCGTCGCCCCGATTCCCGCCGGCTACCAGCTGTCGGCCAACGCCACCTCCGTGCTCGAGTCGCTCAAGACCATCGACAAGGGTCAGCAGATCACCGTGCTGCGCAACTTCGTCGTCGACATGGGCTTCGATCCAGGCAAGAGCGCCGAGATCGAACGGGTGAGTGAGCCGGTGGCTCCTCCCACCGCCCCTGAGGAGCGCAGCAGCGTTGTGATCGAAGGCGTCGACAACGCCACGGTCACCAACTACATGAATCTGCTCAATGCCAACGATTTCGACAACCTGATCGAGCTATTTCTGCCCGACGGTGCGCTGCAACCCCCCTTCCAGCGCCCGATCGTGGGCCGGGACGCCGTGCTGCGCTTCTTCCGCGAAGACTGCCAGAACCTCCAGCTTCTGCCCGACCGCGGGGTCATCGAACCCTCCGATGGCGGCTTCACTCAGATCAAGGTGACCGGCAAGGTGCAGACCCCCTGGTTCGGCGCCGGCGTCGGCATGAATGTGGCCTGGCGTTTCCTGCTGGATCCCCAGGGCAAGATCTACTTCGTGGCCATCGATCTGCTGGCCTCGGCCGCTGAGCTGCTCAAGTTCGCCCGTTGATCAGACGCCCTGATCGACCTGATGTCCAGCTGCCACCACAGTCCCCCCTGCGGGGACTGTGGTTTTCTGTTGGGATCGTGATGGCCTGGGCCACCAGTGCGGCCCTGCTGCTGCCGCGCCACGGCCCCCCCCTGCCGCCGGCCCTGCTGGTGCTGGCGTTGCTGATGAGGGCCTATCTGCAGACGGGACTGTTCATCGTCGCCCACGACGCCATGCATGGTTCACTGCTGCCCTGGTCGCGGCCCTGGAACGATCGGCTCGGCCGGCTGGCCCTGATGCTCTACGCCTGCCTGCCGTGGGAGAGCTGCCGGCGCAACCACCTGCTCCATCACCGCAACCCGGCCAGCCCAAGCGACCCTGACCATCACGATGGCCGCAACCGCAGTGCCGCGGCCTGGTATGGGCACTTCATGGCGGAGTACCTCACACCAACCCAGATGGCGGGCCTGCTGGGCTGCTGGCTGGTCAGTGCCCTGCTGCTGCGGGGATTCACCCCCCACCCCCTGCCCAATCTGCTGCTGTTCTGGATCCTGCCGTTACTGCTGAGCTCGCTGCAGTTGTTCGTGTTCGGCACCTATCTGCCCCACCGGCAAGGCAGCGCCCCCGCCGACAATCGACATCACGCCCGCAGCCTGCCCCTGCCGAGAGGACTGTCCCTGCTGGCCTGCTATCACTTCGGATACCACTGGGAACATCACGAATACCCCGGGCTGCCCTGGTTCCAGCTGCCCGAACAGCGACACTTCGTCACAGATCCTGTCCAGGACGGGACAGGGCTCGCGTTCCAGCAAGTCAACCGGTAGCTTCGCAAGAGAAGCATGGGGCCAATGGAAACCGAAGTGGCCGGCTGGACGATCGAAGAGCAAGCCGTGGCCCAGGCTGTATTTGATCGCGCCATGGTCCGGGATGTGGAGAGTCTGATCAGCGATCTGCGCAACCGCAGCGCCAATCTGGCGAGCCCCGCTGACGTCTGGCAGCTCCACGATTTTCTCAGCATCCGACGCCACGAGATTGAAGGGCGTTTCGATTTCCGGCTGGCCGGCTTGCTGTTCGTTTTTGCCAGCTTCGTCAAGGACGGACTGGTGAGCCTGGAAGAACTGGAGGGCCTCTCCGCTGACAAGCTGGCCAAGGTCGTCGCCATGTCTCGCATGTGATTCCGCTGCAGCCCCAGTGCCCAATGCGGCCAGACCCTGCGGGCTTGGTTGAATCTTGCGATCGCGAGCTGGAGCTCGGTGACGCTGCGCTCAGCCTCCAGGCCCTGAGCGCGCTCTGAATCAGGGAAAGATCGCGACACGCGAGCCCTATCTCCCCACGGGGCCAGCCGTGACTCAGCAGCGGACGCCCACCAACTCATGCGACCGATCGGCTCGCCGAATTGGAGCAGCACGGACTGGAGATTCTCAGCATGGATCAGCAGGGAGCTGACAATCCGACTCCAGCACACCGCTCCAGTCCGGCCACGCCTGCGGGCCTCTCAGCGGAACAGCCAGGGCAGGAGCATGAGCACACCACCGATCCACAGCTGGGGCCAGATCCCGGCAACGAAGGAGGGGAAGATCATCATCAGCAATCCGCAGGCCAGGGCCAACAGGCGCCCGCTCTTGCGGCCAGAGACGACATAGCCAAGTCCGATCGAACCCAAGATCAGCCCGATGAACAGCTCTCCCGGAGTAGGCACGGCGAGGTGGCGACATCCAGAACGTTCTAATTGAGATTGAGCTTCCCGGCTTCATCACCAGCCTGGGATCGCACCCGCCAGCGGCTCCGAGCCCAGGCCTTGGAGAGCAAGCAGGACTGGCCGTGCAGCGACAGCCCGACCGATTCACCCTCATCGGTCAATTCACTGAATCCTCTCTCCGGACCAGCCTGAACGAACCAACAAAAAGCTGCCGTCAACTGCAAATCAACCTCAAACGACAGCAGCAAGGCAACAGAGACAACACCGAAAATCAGCAGGAAAACCTCAACGCGAACGAATTCAGCCTGTTTCCAGCTTCGCTGAGCTCGCTCGATCCCCAATCAGCACCCAAGGTCAAGCTACCGCAGAGATCAGAACAAGGATGGCTGCCAGTTCCCCGAAAGACAGCTGTCAGCCATTGAGCGAACTTTGCTCTTTCAGCCAACCCGACTCAAAACCGTTCAGGGGATGGGACGCCCACCAAGATCCCAGGCGCCTCAATGAATCTCCACTTTTTCTCGATGATTTCACTGCGACCAAGAAGGGGCTCTGGAAGCTCCAAGCGATCGACTTTTGACGCCAGGAGGATACAGGTAGTGCCCTGATTCCAGGCAAACACTACATCCACCCCCTGAACAGTCACCTCAGCTCTTCAGTCAACTAATCCGCTGATATCCAGAGAATAGTCTTAGCGACAAGTGCGCTCCCGGCCTGGAGTGGTTCTGCCTCAGCAACCCCAATCTCCGTGACCAACTGGGCCAGCACGAGCTGCTGGCAATCGCGACGCCTTCGGGGACCCGAGCGGACTCATTCGCGATAGCCAGCATTGAGGATTCTCCGCCAATCCCCACGGGGGGCGGGCATTCCCCTCGAGATCCTGGAAGACCAACAGCACCTGGAGGGACCCGATCCCTGATTGCCATGGCAACAAGGGGATCGACTCGGCCTCAGTGCAGTCCTGCAGGCGGGACAAGCCGTTCGTGAACCCGGGCCACAACATTCAGCGGCTGCAGATGCACACCTTCGATGGCCACAGGTTCGGCCGAACCTGTGGCCGATGCACCCTGCGACGCCGCCAACAGCCCGGGCTCGTTGGCGCCGCCGCGATCACCACCCAGCCCAGGCCGCAGCAGCGAGCAGCTGAGCGGTCCCCGATTCACGCCGCTCCCGGCCTGGCGCTCAGCTGTGAAACCTCGCCTCGCCCCACAGCGTCGCCAGCAACTCCGCTTCCAGCGCCGACAACTGTCTCAGTCGCTCCACCAGCACCGGCCGCGAGAAGCGTTCCTGCGCCAGCAGCCAATACAGGCCGAAATGGCGCGCCTCGCTGGCCAGCAACTCGCCATAGAGGGCCCGGAGCTCCGGGTCGGGGCTATGGGCCGCCAGCAGAGCCATGCGCTCATGGCTGCGGGCCTCAATCAGACCAGCCACCAAAAAGCTATCAAGCATCCGCTCGGGCTCCCGGCGCCGCACCGACTGGGCCAGGCCAGCGCCATAGGGGGGCGCGGCCAGGGGGCGCAGGGAGATGGAGCGTCGCCGCAGCAGCTGCAGCACCCGCTCGAAATGCTCCAGCTCTTCTCGGGCCAGGGGGCTGAGCACAGCCGCCAGACCCTCATCGGAGGGGTAGCGGAACATCAGCTGCAGCGCCACCCCGGCCGCCTTGCGCTCGCAGTGGGCATGGTCGATCAACACCAGATCGGCGTGGGCGGTGGCCTGGTGCAGCCAGGCGGCTGAACTGGGGGCCGCCAGCCATTTCACCCGCGCCACCGGACTGGTAGGCACGGTCTGCGGGGCCAGCGCCAGTGCCGTGGCCGGCGCACGGCCATCAGCCTGCGGGAGATCGGCCTGCATGGGATCGGCCTGCATGGGATCTGCCTGCCTGGAATGGGTGAGCAAGACGGACTCGAGCAGTCCGCTTCATTCAAACCGCACCCCTGTGGCGAACGGCCCCCCGCAGCGACCCAGGCCCACCATGAAGGCGAAGTCGCGCCGGCGCCGGCGTCATTGCCGCGCCCGCAGATGCTGCACGAGGCCCTGGAGGGCCAGGCTGTAGCTGACGGCGCCGAACCCGCAGATCACCCCCAGGGCCCTGTCCGCCAACAGGGAGCGATGGCGGAAGGACTCCCGGGCATGGGTGTTGCTGAGGTGCAGCTCCACAAACGGGATCGCCACCGCCAGCAGGGCATCGCGGATGGCCACCGACGTGTGGGTGTAGGCCGCCGCATTGATCAAGATGCCCTCCGTGCCGTCCCCGGAGGCCTGCTGGATGCGGTCCACCAGGGCCCCTTCGTGGTTGCTCTGGAAGCTGGCCAGCCCCACGCCCAGCTCGGCCGCCTGACGGGCGAGGGAGCCATCGATCTCGGCCAGGCTGCTGGAGCCATACAGACCGGGCTCCCTCTGACCCAGCAGGTTGAGGTTGGGACCGTGGAGCACGAGCAGCTGCATGGAGAGGGATCCGTCGGCTGGTAAGTTCTGAGGGTGTGGTTCGGGTCGGTGCCCGAGTGGTTAATGGGGGCGGACTGTAAATCCGCTGGCTCTGCCTACGTTGGTTCAAATCCAACCCGGCCCACCTTTCCACATGCCCTTGTAGCTCAGCGGTAGAGCACTCCCTTGGTAAGGGAGAGGTCACGAGTTCAAGTCTCGTCAAGGGCTTCTGCCAATCCCGCCCCCTAGGTCCTGGCACCAGCAGGTACTGAGCCGTGTTCAGGGAACCTGGGACGGCGGAGCGGGGGCCTTGCAGCTGCTCTGCACAGGCTGGCGTCAGGCCGCGGCCAGCCGGGCTGACTGCCCCTGCTCCACAGGCCTCGCGGGTCTCTAGGGTCGAACAAATCGTCTGTTCCTGGCGATGGCAGCCCGGCTCCTCTCCCTCGCCGTGCTGCTCCTGGGACTGCCATGCACAGCCTCCCCAGCCGGGCCGATGGATGCCATGGCCCAGGAAATCTGCCTGCTGACGCCGGCGGCCCGGGTCGAGACCAGCGGCCTGGTGTGGGCCGTCACCCCCGTGGCCAGACCGACGATCTTTGCCCGGGGTCAGTTCGCGGAGATCCGCCTGGAACGGGACGATCAGCTGCTCTGGAGCCAGCAGGCCAACGCCGTCGCAACGATCGAAGGCCCGCTCGCCTGGCCGCTGGCGCCCCTGCACCCAGGGGAGCGGCTGATGCTGCGCCTGCGGCCGCTGGGTGGCGATCCGGCGGATTTCGCCAGCATCGAACTGATCGGCGGCAACGCCGACACCATGGAGCGGGGGGAGCGATTGCGCCGTTCCCTCGGCCGCGATCCAGCGGCCTGGCTGCGCGCGGTCAACGCCAGCCTGCAGGCCTCCCGGCCCGAGGAGGCCCTGGCCCTGTTGTTCGACAGCCGCGGCCCCACCAGCCCGGAGCTCAATGCCCTGCGGCGGGAGGTCCACGACCAGGCCTGCGGCTCCGCCATGGTGGATCCAGATCCGGCGATTCCATGACCAGCCTCCCGGCTACTGCGGTCCCTCCCCTGCCCGTGTCAATCGCCGCCATGCGCGAACCGGTCAGCCGCGGCGACACCCGCAGCCTCGCTTGGCGGCTGCAGCAGCTGGACCGGCTGGAGGCCCTGCTGAAGGCCTCCGAACAGCCATTGCTGGAAGCCCTGGCCCTGGATCTGGGCAAACCGCCGGTGGAGGCCACCTATGAGCGGATCGCCATCAGCCAGGAGCTGCAGGCGGCCCGGCGCCAGTTGCGCCGCTGGATGCGGCCCCGGTCGATCGGTCTGCCCGTCTGGGCCTGGCCAGGGAGCGCCATGCTGCGACCCGAGCCCCTCGGCTGTGTGCTGATCATCGGCCCCTGGAACTACCCGTTCCAGCTCTGCCTGATTCCGCTGGTGAGCGCGCTGGCCGCCGGCAACACTGCCGTGCTCAAGCCATCGGAGCACACCGCGCACACCTCGGCCCTAATCCGAAGCCTGGTGCAGCAGCACTTCCCGGCCGAGACGGTGCAGGTGGTGGAGGGCGACGGCTCCGTCGCCGCCCGGTTGCTGGAGGAGCGCTTCGACCATATTTTCTTCACCGGCGGTGCCCGCGTCGGGCGGCTGGTGCTGGCTGCCGCCGCCCCCCACCTGACTCCCGTGACCCTGGAACTCGGGGGGAAGAGTCCGGCCATCGTCCTCGACGACGCCGACATCCCCGCCACCGCCCGGCGCCTGGCCTGGGGCAAGAGCCTCAACGCCGGCCAGACCTGCATCGCTCCGGACCATCTGCTGGTCACCCCGGCGCAGCGTCAGCCGCTGGTGGAGGCGATCACCATGACCTGGAGGCAGTTCCACGGCGACGATCCCCTGGCCAGTGACGATCTGGGAAGCGTCGTCAACACGGCCCAGTTCGAGCGACTGGAGTCGCTGCTGGCGGCTGCCCGTCAACGGGGCCAGGTCCTGGCGGGGGGCCGCAGTGACCCGGCCAGGCGCCGCATTGAACCCACCCTGCTGGCCGTGGATGACCCCGACCGGGATCCGCTGATGCAGGAGGAGCTGTTCGGCCCCCTGCTGCCGGTGATCGTCGTGGCGAACCTGCAGGAGGCCCTGGAGCGAGTGCGCCGCGGCAGCAAGCCGCTCACCCTCTATCTTTTCGGCGGCGACCGGCAGGACCGCCGGCAGCTGCTGGATCAGACCAGCTCCGGAAGCGTCTGCTTCAACGACGTCGTCCTGCAGGGGGGCCTGACGGACCTGCCCTTCGGCGGCGTCGGTGACAGCGGCATGGGCACCTACCACGGGGAGGCGGGCTTCCTGACGTTCTCCCATCGCCGCAGCGTGCTCGAGCGCAGCTTCCGATTCGATCTGCCGTTCCGCTATCCCCCCTATGCGGGCAAGTTGCCCCTGATCCAGCGCCTGCTGGGCTGAGCCTGCCAGCCCCCCTTCCCGCCCAGGATTCCGAGAGAGGGCTGGATGCCAGCGGCAATGGTCCTTATGGTGCCAACAGAGTCCCATCCTTAGCGCCCATGCGTCGCTCTCTCGTCGCCCTGGCCCTGGCCCTGGTGCTACCCCTGCCGGTTCTGGCCGGCCAGATCACCGTGAAGGAGGGTGAAACCCTGTCGGAGATCGCCGAGCGCCATGACATGAGCGTTCAGCAGCTGATGAAGCTCAACGGCCTCAGCAATGCCGATCACGTGCAGTCCGGCCAGACCCTGACCGTGCCAGGCGGCGGTGGATCGCGCTCCAGTGGCGTCAGAGCCTCGGGCCAGGTGACCGTACGGGACGGAGAAACCCTGTCGGAGATCGCCGAACGCCATGGCATGAGCGTTCAGCAGCTGATGAAGCTCAACGGCCTCAGCAATGCCGATCTCGTGCAGTCCGGCCAGACGCTGACCGTGCCAGGCGGCGGTGGATCGCGCTCCGGTGGCGTCAGAGCCTCGGGACGGGTGACCGTGCAGGACGGGGAAACCCTGTCGCAGATCGCCGAGCGCCATGGCATGAGCGTTCAGCAGTTGATGAAGCTCAACGGCCTCAGCAATGCCGATCATGTGGAGTCCGGCCAGGCGCTGCTGGTGAGCGGTCTCAGCAAGTCCCCCACCAGCGCCAGCAGCTTCCGCAAGGGGGCCAGCGAGCATGTGGTCCGCTCGGGCGAAAGCCTCTCCGTGATTGCCAACGGCTACGGCATCGGTCTGAGCAAGCTGATCGCCATCAACGGCATCGGCGATCCGGACCATGTGGACGTGGGCACCCGCCTGAAACTCAAAGGCAACCCGCCGGTGGTCAAACCCGCCAGCAGGCCCGCGACCACCCAGGCCGCCATCGCCCAGCCCGTGGCGGCCCGCCCCGTTGCCCCCAGGCCCCGGAGCGCCAGCAACCCATCCCGAGCCGCGGCGGCCGCGCCGGTCCAGACCGCGGCCTCCCAGGCTCCAACCACCGCCGCCACGCCGGTCCGGACCAAGCCCTCCCCGGCTCCTGTCACCGCCACCGCGCCGGCCCGGGCCCCGACGACCGCCGCTGACAAGGCGGCGCCAGCGGTCCAACCGAGGCCCAGCGCCAGCACGACCCCAAGCAACGCCACCCCCCTGCGCAGCCCAGGCACCCGCCTCGTCGCAGCCACCACCACTTCGGCAACAGCCACTGCTGCAACAGCCACTGCTGCGACAGCCACTTCTGGTACCGCTACGGCAGCCCGAGCCACTGCTGCTGCTGCTGCTGCTGCTGCCACCGCAGCGACAGCTCCTGCAGCGACTGCCATTCCAGCGACTGCCACCACCCCGGCCGCGAGCGTGTCGACCACCAGGCTCAGCAGCACCACGATCGCTGCCGCCAGCAGCAGCAGCCGACCATCGATCAGCGGCAACCCGGCCATCAACCCCATCGGCGCCAGCACCAGGCCGGTCAGCCCCACCGTGACCCGGCCAATCAGCAGCAGCAGACCCGCCGCCACGGTGGCCACCGCGCCGCGAGCCGCTACGACCGCGGTCACGGCGGCCTCCGGCAAGCCTGACTGGCGCACCTACGGTCCCCTCCAGGTCAACTGGACCGGTTGGCAGCCGATGGGCGGCAGCATGGTGGCCCCCACCCTCAACGCCCAGGGCCAGTCCCTGTATCTGGCGATCAACTGCGGGGCACGCAAGCTCAATGCCACCACCGAGGCGGGTGACTGGAAGACCTGGGGAGACCCCAGCTCCGACTTCGAGCTGCAACTGGTCAACGATTACTGCCGCAGCCGCAGCTGAAAGCAAGCGACATCGCTCAGGCAGCCCAGCGCAGGGGCCAGGGATCCCGCAGGTAATGACGGCCCGTGGCGCGCAGCCAGAGCCGTTGGGCTCCGTCGTCGCTCTCACGGATCAGTTCCTCCTGAACCAGGCGTCGGGTCAACCAACCCCAGGGCTCCTCCTCCGGGCCATGGACCGCCGAGAGCTCCTCCACCAGAGCCCGCAGATCCCTGCCGCTTCGCTCCTCCAGAGCCGTCAGCACGACCGACGCCTGCTCGGACCAGTTCCGCTGCGGACGGGTGGCCAGGCAGTTGTCGCAGCGGCCACAGGCGGCCGTCAGTTCCCCCACCGACAGCAGCAGCGCCTGCTCACGGCAGCCGGCCCCCTCGGCCACCGCCTCCATGCGCCGCAGCTGCCGCTGGGCCAGCTCCAGCCGCTGCTGTTCCTGGTGGCGCTGCTCCTCGCTGAGCTGCTGCACCGCCGAACGCATCGCCCAGCCCAGGCTGACCCGATCGGCCGGGTCAAACAGCACCAGACAGCGGGCCGGTTCGCCATCACGCCCCGCCCGGCCCGACTCCTGCAGGTAACCCTCCGGGCTGGCGGGCAGGTCAAGGTGCAGCACCAGCCCCACATCGGCGCGGTCCACCCCCATGCCGAACGCCACGGTGGCCACCAGCACCGGGGCTGGATGGTTCTGGAAATGCTCCAGGGCCAGCTGGCGGCTGGGGGGATCCATGCCGGCGTGGTAAGCGATCGCCGCCACCCCGGCCTGATCGAGGCGCGCCGCCCACTGCTCGACCGAACGGCGCGTGCGGGCATAGATCAGCACCGCCCCGCGAGCCCCGGCCAAGGCCTCCAACACCTCCGCCAGGGGATCGGCCGGCCGCAGGCGCATCGTGTAATCCAGGTTCCGGCGGCGGGCGGAGCGCACCTGCACCAGGGGGCGACGCAGCTGCAGCAGCCGGATCACATCCGCCCGCACCCGGGGGGCGGCGGTGGCGCTGAGAGCCACCAGCGGCACCCCGGGACAGAGGCTGCGCAACTGGCCCAGGCGCCGGTAATCGGGGCGGAAATCATGGCCCCAGGCGCTGATGCAATGGGCCTCGTCAACGGCGAGAGCCACCACCTGCCCGGCCTCCAGCACGTCCTCGAGCAGCTGGCGGGTGGCCTCGACCTGCAGTCGCTCGGGCGCCAGATACAGCAACCTCAGGCGGTTCTGCCGCAGCCGCTCCAGCAGGGCACGGCGCTCAGCGAACTCCAGTCCCCGATGCAGGCATGCGGCAGCGATGCCTCGTGCCTGCAGCTGGCTCACCTGGTCCTGCATCAGGGCGACCAACGGCGAGATCACCAGAACCAACCCCTCGCGCACCAGGGCCGGCAGCTGATAGCAGAGGGATTTGCCAGCGCCGGTTGGCAGCACTGCCAGGCAGTCCCGCCCCGCCAGCAGGGCCTCGACCACGGGCCGCTGGCCGGGGCGGAACTGGTCCCAGCCGAAATGGCGCTGGAGGGCGGCAGCGAGCGGATCCGATGCCAACCTCCCCCCAATGATGGCGTCGACCGACCATAGCCGGCACCAGATGTGGGGTGAAGCCCGGCTGAAACGGGGGCCAGGTCAGGGCAGCGCCGGGGGCTCCAACTGATCCGGGGACTCCTCCACCAGCTGCAGCCGCACCCGCTTGCCACCGGCGAGCTCGCCCAGGGAGACGCGCATGGTGGTGCCACTGAGGGTCTGCAGGGCTTGGAGCACTTCGCGCAGATGGGGGGTGCTGCTACCGCTTTCCACCCAGAGCCGCTCCTGCAGACCACCCAGCCGGCGCCAGCTGGTGTGGAGCTTGAGCACCGCACTCTCCACCTGCTGGGCCTGATAGACCGCATCCGAAAGGATGCCGAGGGCATCGATGCGCTGGGCCTCCTGGATCGCCTTATCCAGATCCAGCTCCCCCTGCTGGAAGGCGCGCACCGCCAGACCTGATTCGCTGGTCTTGCTCAGCCAGCGGGCGGTCATGGTCACATCCTTGACCCTCTCCAGTTCCGGCTCCTCGCGCAGCACCCGGCGCAGATCCTCCTGCTGGCCCTCGGGCAGCTTGGCGAGTTCCTTCACCAGGGGAGCGACGGCCCGGGGCGGCAGCAGGTTGTCCGCCGTGCGCTGACGAATTTCGTCGGGCAACAACGGGCTGGTGGCGGCGGTGAACTCGTCCGTGAGGCGCCTCACCTGCTTGCGGGTGATCTGCTGGCCCTCATTGGCCGCCTCGCCGATCATCTGCTGCACCTCTGGTTCGGCCTGCGCCGTTTCAAGGAAGGCGCGCTTGGAGAACAGGTTGACGCTGTCCTCCTCCAGCACGCCATCGCCGAGCATGCGGTCAGCCGATTCGGCCAGCTGCACCAGGGTGTAGGCACGGGTTTTGCTGATCTCCCGTTCCCGCAGCCACTGCAGAAAGCCCGTGCCCCGACCTTCGCCGCCGCGCTTCTCGCGATCGCGCACAGCCCGCAGGATGCGCCCACGCCAGATCTCGGTCTGCAGGTCGAAGCGATCACAGACCGCCCAGGCCTCCTCCAGACGAGACAGAAACTCCAGGGTGCTGATCGTGTCACTGTCGGGATCAGGGAGCTCGAGGTCGAGCACAGGCGCCTCGTTCTGGCTCATGGGGGCGACGCCGAAGGCGAAGGCAGCAGCAACCCGGCGATGCTGCCACGCGGGCCCCACCGAACCGGCGACGACGAATCGTGACGCAGCATGAATCTGGGCCCACGACCGCAGGTAGGGTCGCAACGAAAGCCACCCGATTCCTTTCCAGCAGCGATGGCCATCTCCCGCGGCGACAAAGTGCGCATCAAGCGTCCCGAGTCCTACTGGTTCAACGAAGTCGGCACCGTAGCCACCGTTGACACCTCAGGCATTCGCTACCCGGTCGTCGTGCGCTTCGACAAGGTCAACTACAACGGCTACAGCGGCTCCGAGGGTGGCATCAACACCAACAACTTCGCCGAAGCTGAGCTCGAGAAGGCCTGAACCACCTCTCAAGCCTTCGGACACCATTCACCCCAACCGGTGACCGAGCCCGATGGAACAAGCCCCTTGCTCCCCTTGTGGGAGTGGGGGCTTGTTGTTGTGTCTGCCCCCCATTTCCGTGCCTGAGCTGCCTGAAGTCGAAACCGTGCGACGGGGACTGGAGCAACGCACCAGCGGCATGACCATCGCCCGCGTCGAGATCTTGCGCCAGCGGGCGATCGCGGCCCCGCCGGATCCCGAACTGTTCGCCCTCGCACTCCGGGACACCCGAGTGAGCCGATGGCGGCGGCGCGGCAAGTATCTGCTGGCCGATCTCGACCAGGGAGCCGATGGCGAAAGCGCCGGTCAGTGGGGGGTGCATCTGCGCATGACCGGTCAGTTCCTCTGGCTGGACAACAACCAACCGCCCTGCAGGCACACCCGGGTGAGGATCTGGTCGCTAGAGGGCCCTGAACTGCGCTTCGTCGACACCCGCAGCTTCGGACAGATGTGGTGGGTGCCCCAGGGCACCCCCACCGAAGCCGTGATCACAGGCCTGGCCAGGCTCGGGCCAGAGCCCTTCAGCGAGGCCTTCACGGCGGAGTATCTGCAGCAGCGGTTGCAGAGATCGAGCCGGCCGATCAAGACAGCCCTGCTGGACCAGAGCCTGGTGGCCGGCGTCGGCAACATCTATGCCGATGAATCGCTGTTTGCCGCCGGCATCCGTCCCCACATCCCCAGCCAGCAGCTGGGACTGAACCAGCTCCACAGGCTGCGACAGGCCCTGGTGGAGGTGCTGGAGATCAGCATCGGCGCGGGAGGGACCACCTTCAGCGACTTCCGCGATCTGACCGGCACCAATGGCAACTACGGCGGCGTGGCCTGGGTCTACCGCCGATCCGGCCAGGATTGCCGGCGCTGCGGCACGCCGATCCGCCGCGATCGCCTGGGAGGACGCAGCAGCCACTGGTGTCCCACCTGCCAGTCCTGAACCGCCAACGCGCAGACTGAACCCCATGAACTCGTGCGACGACAGCGTGCCCGCCGGCGATCTGGCCTCAAGGCTCTGCCAGGCCATGGCTGACATCCATCGACGCGGCTGGTGTGATGGCACCGGGGGCAACTTCAGCTGCGTGAGCAATCGCGACCCCTTGCAGCTGCTGATGGCCCCCAGCGGTGTCGACAAGGGCAACGTCCAGCCGACGGATCTGATTCAGGTCGACCGCCAGGGCACGGTCAAGGCCGGCCAGGGACGGGCCAGCGCTGAAACCGAGCTGCACATGACCATCGTCGAGGCGACAGGAGCCGGAGCGGTGCTGCATACCCACTCCCAGGCCGCCACCCTGTTGTCCCGCTATGTCGGCATGCTCGGGCACCCCAGGCAGGGCTCAAGGGCAGACCAAGGTCATGATCCAGCGGTGCAAAATCTGCGACTTGAAGGACTGGAAATGCTCAAGGGGCTGGAAGGCATCACGAGCCACCATCAGCAGATCGCCATTCCAGTCCTGGCCAACGATCAGGATCTGCAACGACTCAGTGAACAAGCCCGCCCCCATCTGCAAGAAGCTCCCTACGGCCTGCTAATCGGTGGCCATGGCCTCTATGCATGGGGAAGGGATCTGGGGGCGGCGCAACGCCATCTGGAGATCCTGGAGTTCCTGTTGGAACAGCACTGGCGCCAGTTGCTGCTGGTGGCGGCCATCGGAAACGGGGCCCTGTCATGAAGAGGTCGATCAGCCACGTTCTGCTTGATATCGAGGGGACCACCTGCCCTGTGAGCTTCGTCAGCGACACACTGTTTCCCTATGCGGCACGCGAACTGGGACCCTTTCTGGAGCGACATCACCTGGAGACCAGGGTTCAGGAGCTGGTGGAATCGGTCTATGCGGACTGGCAACAGGATCCCCAGCCCCGTGCCCAGCAGTTGTGGGAAGGCGCAACCAGACAGATCAGCCAGGAGAAGGGAGCGGACAGCAACGAGAC
>JBAPUA010000102.1:0-5531 GCA_049282435.1 Cyanobium sp.
TCATACCCTTTATCAAGCAGTGGGCGGAACGATTCCCAGGGAATCGAATCGGCCAAAAGCCTTAGAGCAGGCTTCTTCTCTTGGAGCCTTGCTATTCTCTGCTGTTCATCCCAGAAGCCTCTCTGCCTCACGGGTGGCATGAAATCTACTAATCAGATTATAAGCTAAAAATCGACAGAGTCAAGCGAGGTTCTGATTTTTCGAGGTGCCCATAAATAGAGTCTAAAATCTGATTGCCCAGGTCATTCAGCTGCTGAGCTCTCGTTCTCATCATGCTAGGTATTAGAGTGATCGAAACCAGTACAGTCGTCGACCGGATGATTAACGTAGTAAGCCTTGACCTGATGAGCCCGGGCCAAAACTTATTCCTGAAGACGTTGATTATGCTCGACTTGGTCCACCTGATCACGGCCATCTGCCAAGGGAAATCAGGTTTCGAGTTCGCGCAGTCTGGGGGCACCTTGAGGCTTTTCCACAGTGGATAAGCAACTTCTATCAGCATCTTCGCAAGGCAAATACCTTAGGCAACCGTTGAAGCTGCTCAACCCAGGTAGCTACCATCGGATCGTGACTGATGAGACGCTGTATCTGGTCGGAACGTCAGCATAAAAGATATGAGATGGAATGCAGCTTTGCAACGGCGATACCTGTATGCGGCTTTCACCACAGGGATACTCATAACAGTTTGCAGCGCCGTGATCTGGCGAATTGCTCACAACGACGTCACTAGACCAGGTTTGGCAGATCACTCCCTGACAACAGTGGGGCCGCTCGAAGGCCGCGATCTTGCCCTAGTGATTAACAGCGCTGATCCTCTCAGCGAAGCAATTGGCTCATATTACCAAAACGCTCGTCATATCCCGTCAAATCAAGTAATTCGGGTGCGCTTTGCCCCGGGGCGATCCAGTTTGCCGGTGGCGGAGTTCCGCCGTATCCGCCGTCAGGTGGAGCAGCAGACTCCGGAGCACGTCCAGATCTATGCCCTGGCATGGTCCAGTCCCTGGAGCGTAGGCTGCCAGTCAATCACCAGTGCCTTCAGCCTCGGTTACAGGCCAGAAGTGTGCTTCGGTCGCTGCGGCACGGCTCGCCTCAGCCCTTACTACGCCCGCGGCGATGTGCGGCGCCCTTGGGCTCAGCTGCGGCTACGGCCTTCGATGCTGCTGGCGGCCACCAACCTCGCGGCTGCGCATGCCCTGATTGATCGGGGCGTTGCAGCCGATGGCACCAAGCCCCCGGGGACTGCTTATCTGCTCAGTACCTCGGATCCGCTGCGCAATGTCAGATCCGGCCGTTTCGACGTTGTGGCCGCTGAGCTCGGGCGGCAGTTGCGGGTGCGCCATCTCTGGGGTGATGTCCTCAAAGGCGCTCCCGATGTGATCGCCTACTTCACGGGTTTGACGATCGTGCCCGACATTGCCAGCAATCACTACCGTCCCGGTGCTGTGGCTGACCACCTCACTTCCACCGGCGGCATGCTCACCGGGGCATCCGGCCAGTCCAGTGATGGTGGCAATGGCCAGATGAGTTCACTGCGCTGGCTGGAGGCTGGCGCGACTGGTAGCTACGGCACCGTCGTGGAACCCTGTAATGCAACGACCAAGTTCCCCGATCCAGGTCTGTTGCTCTCCTACTACCGCCGTGGCGACACCCTGATCGAGAGCTACTGGCGGAGTGTGGCGATGCCAGATCAGGGCATCTTCATCGGCGAGCCCTTAGCGCGTCCGTGGGGGCCGAAGCCAGGCCGATTTGTTAGGCCCGGCTGAGATGGGAGGAGAACACAGCAGCAGCTCATCTTTAGCTGCAAACATCGAAAGCAGCTGGCTTTCGCAGACCCTGTTTCCATTTCTGGCAACGGCAGCAAGCCTGCAGAATCGCTTTATTCTGGCTCAAAAAACAGCTGATCTAAAACCTGATCCACCAACCCCGGAGTCCACCCTTAGCGGTTCCCGATCCGGATTCATCGGGCTTGGTCGGATCTTGTCTTAAACAGAACTTTTCGGTCATCCCCGGAAGCTGGAAAGGGGAGATGGGGGTCGTCCAAGGCGCTGCGCGTGCGGAAGCATGACTAACTCGCACCGGCCACTCCGGAACGCTGATGCCAAGCCCAGGCATGGTCGATGATCGTCGCCAGTTCGGGATAACGGGGGCGCCAGCCCAGTTCGCTGTGGGCCTTATGGGCCCCCGCCACCAGCTGGGCCGGATCGCCAGAGCGGCGCGGAGCCACGTGGGCCAGCAAGCCCCGACCCGTGACGGCTTTGGCGGTCTCGATCACTTGCTGAACCGAATAGCCGGTGCCATTACCAAGGTTGTAGATCAGCGGTGCCCTCACCGGCTCGTCTCGCTCCCTCAGCCTCATCAGCCGCTCTAAGCCAAGCACATGGGCATCGGCCAGATCGCTGACGTGAATGTAGTCGCGGATGCAGGTGCCATCCGGTGTCGGGTAATCGTCTCCATAGATCTGCAGATAGGGACGTTGGCCCCCCATCACATCCAGCACCAGGGGAATCAGATGGGTCTCTGGATCATGGTTTTCCCCCAGATCACCGGCAGGATCTGCACCGGCGGCATTGAAGTAGCGGAAGATCACGCTGGGAAGCCCATAAGCACTGGCAAAATCCTTCAGTAACTGTTCCACCATCCACTTGCTACGTCCGTAGGGATTGATGGGTGCCTGCGGATGGTCCTCGGTCATCGGCACCTGCTGGGGCACCCCGTAAGTGGCGCAGGTCGACGAAAAAACGATGGGAATGGGGGCTGGCTTGGTTTCTTCCACCTGATGCGCAGAGCCGATCAGCGTCTCCAGCAGCGTCAGGGTATCTCCTAAATTATTTCGATAATACTTGGCCGGATCACTGACTGATTCGCCCACATAGGCGTAGGCGGCAAAATGAAGCACCGCTTCAATCGGCTTGCTCTCAAGACCACTGCCGGTCAGCTCAGGATGGTGTCCCTGCAGAAGGTCCGTCAGCAGCTGTCTGTCTCCGACCTGGCCCACCACCAGCGGCACCTGCAGGACCCGACGCACAATCTCGGCGTGGCCATAGACCAAGTTATCGAGCACAACAGGCTGATGACCAGACCGACTCAGGGCTCGCACCGCATGGCTGCCGATGTAGCCCGCCCCACCCGTGACCAGAACCCTCACAGATCAGCCTCCACGATTGTTTTCACCTTGAAGGGGATTTTCACTATAATAACTGGATCCCATGGGATTGGCTAAGCGAGCTCCAACGTGTAATCTCACCGAGAAGTATAAATAAATCATATCCTGCAGATTTTACAGAAATCTGTACTGGCGCAGTCCATTTACCCCAGTCGCACGAGCCTGACGGCGGCTGAAATCACTGACTGTTGGATTACCCTCAGCCCGGATCACACCACTGGCCTGTTCCCACAGTTCTCGGGGGACTGGACTGAGGCTGTACCCAGTGGCATCATGGCGCTTGACATGCCACCAAGAGGAATTCTGGCAGCAGTCACACCAAAAGCATTCCAGCCATTCATCGGTGAGCGGCAATATGTGATTATAGGCTGACAACAGTTCATCGGATTTGCGCTTGCTGAGACCACGCAGCATTAACTGGCCAACCTCAGTGAGATAAAGATGATACTTAGCAGAAACGCTGAAGATCTTATGTTCGGGATGGCGCGGACAAAGAACCTGTCGGCGCTTGGACCGCTTGCGTGAACGCTTTCTGAGAGGATCTGTCAGGGCAGCCTGTTGTTGCTCTTGGTGGCTCGACTCAGCTGACATAGGGCCGGAATCTCCTCTGATCTACGAAGGTCACACGGAGGGGCAGAAGCAAACAGGCTCCGAAATGGAATCCTGTTTTGAAGGTTGCCCGGAGATGACTGCATTTGACCTGACGGGAGAACACACAAGGTGCTTTCAAGATCAGACAAGAAAACAGCCGCCAGCGTCGGACGAGCCCTTCGCCACTATTCAAGCACGGAATGCATCATGGGAAGACAGGCCATCATGCTCTCAAGGCAAACCGTTTGCAGCTTGCCCCAAAAAAAAGCAGCCCCTAAACAGGCTGCTCGCAAAGCGCAAAAATTTAACTGAGCTGGGGCTAACCGTTGAAAAATCAGTCGCGACGACCACCACCGCCTTGCAGAGCGATGATCAACCGGAGAACAAAAATGAAAAGATTGATGTATGTCAGATACATGCCGAGAGCACCGGCCAGATACTGATCGTCCCGATAGGTGCGGGGCATGGTATAGAAGTCTACAAAAGCGGCTCCGACGAACAGCACTGTTCCGAAACCCGCGATCATCAACTCAAAACCCCCAGCACTGAAGACGCCCGGAGCAAAGATGCTGCCGATGATTTGAACCACCATGGCGATCACCAGTCCGATGATGCCCAGACCGACAACGCCGGCTAAAGCCTGACCGACGTTATCGCTCATGCGGCGACCAAAGAACGAGGCCAACACAAAGGTCAGACCCGTCGCCAGAGCTGCCGTACCAACCGCACCGATACCAGCGGCGGCCACTGCATAGCTGACGATGCCGCTGAGAGTGAAGCCTGTGATCAGGCTGTAAGCCGCGAGGATCGGCAGGGCGGTGGAGTTGTTGCCCTTGCTGGCCGCGTTCTGGGCAACGAAGAAGAGGATGAAGTTACCGATCAAAGCCACCCAGAACAGTGGCATGAACAGTCCTGGGCTGGACGCCATTAGGGAAATGCCTCCCAGCACCCCGGCGGCGGTGAGCACCATGCCGCCACCGACATAGGGCAGAGCCTTGTTGACGACATTGGGACCCACCAAGGGACCCCGCTGGGCCTCCTGGATGGCTTGCTGGAAGTTGCTGCTGGCCGGCATGGCTCAGATCTTGATGAAACTGATTACATCCTGCCAGGCCCAGCCTGGCTGTGGCGGCTGCCCCGGTTCGGATCTCCCGATCTGGAATCGAGGCGATCGTAGGCCTGAACCAGTCGCTGTACCAGCGGATGGCGCACCACATCAGCATCTCCGAAGCGGCAGATCGCCACCCCCTCCACCCCCGCCAGCACCTGCTCCGCTTCAACCAGTCCGCTCAGCTGACTGCCGGGCAGATCGATCTGGGTGACATCGCCGGTAACCACCATGCGGGAATTTTCACCCAGACGGGTGAGAACCATGCGCATCTGGGCTGGGGTGGTGTTCTGGGCCTCATCGAGGATCACAAAGGCTGCCGATAGCGTGCGTCCGCGCATGTAGGCCAGAGGGGCGACCTCGATCACCCCCTTCTCCAGCAGGGCTTCGGTGCGCTCTCGGCCCAGAAGAGTGTGTAGCGCGTCATACAGGGGGCGCAGGTAGGGATCCACCTTCTGCTGCAAATCGCCAGGCAGAAAACCGAGCCGCTCGCCGGCCTCCACCGCCGGCCGGGTCAGCACCAGGCGCTCGACTCGGCGTTCCTGGAGCATGCGGACCGCCTGGACCGTGGCCAGAAAAGTCTTGCCTGTGCCGGCCGGGCCGATGGCCAGAGTCAGGTCATGGCGCTCCATCGCCTCGATGAACCCCTTCTGGCGCAGCGTGCGGGGC
>JBAPUA010000103.1:0-75202 GCA_049282435.1 Cyanobium sp.
GGGTCGGGTCTAATTTGAATCTCCGTTCTAGTAACTTTAAACGCCATGGTTTAGAAACTGCTTTGGAAATAAATAAAATCTAAAATATTGTGATCTGTGTTTTATGATCACCTCGACAAAATTGCTCATTGCTCTCAGGCTTGACCAGGGCAACCCAGACACTTCAACGGATCTCGCATGGCAAGACCATTGGGATACAGGATTTTCTAGCTGCCTTTATGTTTCTCTGCTCCTTGTGTATCTGCACGCTAGTTCAGCCACGGTCTTGGGGAGCACTGGCCTGGTCTCGGTCTCGCGGGTCCACTGCCCCTGTCAGCCGACAGCGAAAGCCGAGCCAGCGCCGACTCCCAAAGTGAGTCAACTGGAAGTTTTAGCAGACGTTGCCGGCCGAGTCAGCGGCGGGTAATGACTCTTCCATGCATCGGTCAGCATCGGTGGTGATGCCATCGACAGCAGGTATGGGCCTTGGGCGGGCCAAGGTGGGCAGCACACATGCAGCATTAATACAGCGCCGATGCAGCAGAAAGGATCCGGGTCGGTGAGTGAGCGTGCGATGCAACCCTGGCGGGAGCCGTTGCGGCAGTGCGCTCCGGCGACGGTGCGCTACGAGAGCCGGCCTGGACAGCATTTGCAGACTGACTTCGGTGAGCTCTGGGTGGCGATGATCGGAGCGTGGAGTTAGGATCACGTCCCAGAAATTTGCGAGCAAAGGCGCTGGAGCTTCTCCAGGATCGAATCTGCAGTTGCAATCCAGCTGAAAGGAGCTGAGCCCTTGTTGTAGTTGGCGATGAAGTGCTCGATTTTGGCGATCAGCTCCTATCGCTACGCGGAAGCCTCCGGCTATGACGCTCGAGAAGCTTCTGCCACGCCTGTCCTGCGTCAACCCCCTTGGCCGCTGGGTGATGATCCCAAACCAACGCTCCACCTGGTTAAGCCAGGAGGCGTAGGTCGGCGTGAAGTGGACGTGGAACCGTGGTCGCTGCGTCAGCCAGGAGCGGACTTATCGCTGCGTGGAAGACCTGCGGTCTACGGCGTGCTTGTGAGTGCAGTAGTTGTCGACGATCAAGTGCACGTCGAGCTCGGGCGGGACTTCCTTGTCGATCCGCCTTAGGAAACTCAGAAACTCCTGGTGCCGGTGCCTGGGTTTGCACTCGGCGATCACCGCACCGGTGGCCACGTCCAAGGCGGCAAACAGTGTGGTGGTGCCGTGGTGGATGTAGTCATGGGTGACACCCTCGACGTAGCCCAGACCCATCGGCAGCAGCGGCTGGGTGCGATCGAGGGCCTGGATCAGCGTTTTCTCGTCAATGCAGAGCACAACTGCCTTATCGGGCGGATTGAGGTAGAGACCGACGATGTCGCGGACCTTCTCGACAAAAAAAAGATCGTTGGAGAGCTTGTAGCCGTCAGGCTTCGGCGCAGCGGTGGGATTTCTGGCGGTGGGGCTGCAGGGAGAAGGTCTGCAGCCAGCGGTGCGCCGTACTTTTGGAGATGCCGGTAGCAGCCGCCAAGGAGCGAGCCGTCCACTGTGTGGTGCCATCAGTGGGCTTGCTCTGCAGGACCCGGTTGATGACCTCGGCCACCTTGTCATCCTCATCGATGCGGGGCCGCCCTGGCCTGAGCTCGTCGTGCAAGCCCTCCAGACCGAGATCCCGGTAACGCTTGCGCCACTTGCCCACGGTCATGCCCGTCAAGCCCATCCGCCTGGAAATGGCTGTGTTGGTTTCACCGGCTCCGCAAGCCAACACGATCGGCGCCCGCTGCACGATCGAATGGGGCAACGACCTTGAGTTGGCGATGCCCTGGAGTTGCTGAACCTCGTCGTCGCTGAGAGCCAGCAGCGGCATCGGGCGAACAACTGCCATGGAACGACTACTCTCAGAAGACACTCCTTATTTTAGCTGTTATTTCCGGGACATGATACTGGGGCATGGTTCGTCTAGTTGAAGTGGTATTCGAACCAGGGAAACGGGCCTGCCCACCCCGGGTTCCCGCCCCTTGCAACGCCAGCCGGGGCCAGTCGCCAAGGTGGGGGTGCCGGGGGACTTACACCACTCGCGGGGATGCCAGCTCCATCGGGCTCCTGGCGGTGCGGACTGAGGCCTCATTGCCGCTGCCATTGCTGGCAAAGCTCATGGCAACGCCACCAGCACCGCTCCGATCCCCATCAGAGCCACCCCCCACCACTGCAGCGGGCCCAGATGTTCGCCCAGCCAGAAGACCCCGAGCAGGGCCACCAGCACCACGCTCAGCTTGTCGATCGGCGCCACGCCCGACACCGGACCGAGTTGTAGGGCCCGGAAGTAGCAGAGCCAGGAGATGCCGGTGGCCAGACCGGAGAGCACCAGAAAGTTGAGGCTGCGGCGCGAGAGATCCGGCAGGGAGCGCCATTCGCCGCTGACGCTCACCACCGCCGCCAGCAGTCCCAGCACCACCACCGTGCGCACGAAGGTGGCCAGATTGCTGGGAATCCCCTCCACCCCCACCTTGGCCAGCAGGGCTGTGATGGCGGCGAACAGGGCAGCCAGGGCGGCCCAGAGCTGCCAACCGCTGAGATACGAGGGCATGGGGAGGCGAATCGAGCGCTCCCCCATGCTGATGCCTGAGCCTCAGCCTGCCTCGTCTTCGTCGTGGGCGAAGCGGTTGTAGAGGAAGTCGAGGGCGCTGTTGCGCAGCTCGTAATAGCGGGGGTCCTCCATGATGTCCTCGCGGCTGCGGGGCCGCGGGAAGTCAATCGACAGCACCTCGCCGATGCCGGCCGAGGGGCCGTTGGTCATCATCACCAGCCGATCGGCCAGGAACAGGGCCTCGTCGATGTCATGGGTGATCATCAGCACCGTGCACTTCTGGGTGTTCCAGATGTTCAGCAGTTCCTCCTGCAGCTCCTCCTTGGTGATGGCATCAAGGGCGCCGAAGGGTTCATCGAGAATCAGCACCTCCGGGCGGATCGACAGGGCCCGGGCGATCGCCACCCGCTGCTTCATGCCGCCAGAGAGCTGGGTGATGCGCTTGTCGGCCGCCGCCGTCAGGCCCACCATCGCCAGATGCTCCATGGCGATCTCGCGCTTCTGGTGCTCGCTGATCCTGGGCTGCACCGAATCGATCGCCAGATGCACATTGTCGTAGGCCGTCATCCAAGGCAGCAGGGCATAGCCCTGGAACACGACCATGCGGTCGGGGCCCGGCTTGCGGATCGGCTGTCCATCGAGCAGCACCTGGCCGGAGCTGGGGGTGGCGAAGCCCGAGACCATGTTGAGCAGGGTGGACTTGCCACAGCCGGAGTGGCCGATCACGCAGACGAACTCACCGCGATTCACCTCGAGGTTGATGTTCTCCAGCACCGGATAGGGGCCGCGAGGGGTGGCATAGACCTTGGAGAGCTGCTCAAAGCGCAGCAGGGGCGGCTGAGTCGCTGCAGGGGTGGCGGCAGCGGAGCGCGCCAGGGTGTCAGGGGTTGGCATCGATGGGGGGACGATGGGATGGAAAAGGGGGGAGGATCCGGGGATGGGCGCGGCCGCAGTCCTCAGCCGGCCAGGGCTCGGGGCGCGCCGATCGGGATCTCTGCGACGCTGAAGTCGCGATGCACGGACACGGCGTTGAGGTAGTCGATCGGGTTGTCGACGTTGAAGGGGCGACCGTCGAACAGTTCGATCGGGCCGCGCTGATAGCTGACCGCGTCGAGCCCCAGTTCACGGGCGGCGGTGCTGAACACCCCCACGGCGCAGATGCGCTCGAGAATCTCGACGTAGTTGCGGGGGAAGGGAATCTCACCCCAGCGGGCCAGCTGGGTGAGGATCCAGAGGTGCTCGCTGCGGCTGGGTCGATTGACCCCCTTGCCGAAGAACAGATGGTGGGGAACGGTGGAGCTGCCATCGGCGCCGGTCTCACTGAACCAGATCACCTCCTTCTTCATGCCGAGGTAGCGGCGATCGCTGAGCAGTTCGCTCATCTCGCCCCAGTGGCTCGGTTCGGCGCAGTACTGGCAGGCCTCCAGCAGGGCCTTGACCAGGGCGATGTGGGTGTTGGGATAGGCCAGGGCCCAGTCCTCGCGCACCCCCAGCACCTTGCCGGGATGGCCGGGCCAGATCGCCAGATCCCCGGCCACCGTGAAGCCGTGGCCATCGGCCAGGGCCCGATCCAGCCAGGGGGCGCCGATGCAGAAGCCATCGATGCTGCCGTCCTTGAGATCGGCCAGCATCTGGGCCGGCGGAATCGTCTGCAGGTGCACATCGTGATCGGGATCGATCGCGTGGGAGGCCAGCCAATAGCGCAGCAGCAGGTTGTGCATCGAGGCCGGATGGACGATGCCGAGCCGGTGGGGCTCCCGCTGATGGCTGAGCAGGTAGCGGCGATAGTCGTCGACGTTGTGAACGCCTTCATCCGCCAGCCGCTTCGCCAGGGTGATGCCGTTGCCATTGCGGCTCAGAGTCAGGGAGCTGACCACCGGCAGCGGCGTGCCGCCATGGCCGCCGGCCGTCATCCAGGTCGGCATGCCGGAGGGCATCAGAGCCGCATCGAGGGTGCCGTCCACCAGGCCGTCGGTGACGCCGCGCCAGCTGGTTTCGCGCACCAGCTGCACCTCGTCGAGGCCGTGCTTGCTGAAGAACCCCTTGGCCTCCGCCACCGCCAGGGGCGCGCAGGCGGCCAGGGGTACGAAGCCCAGGTCCAGATTCACCTTTTCGAGGCCGTGGCGGGCCAGCACCTTGTGGGGCTTGGCCTGCCACTGCTTGACCCGCTTCTGGCGGTTGAGGAAATAGATGATCTCCGAGCGCAGGCTGTAATAGCTGGGATGGTGGACCACCGTCAGCCGCTGGCGCGGCCGCGGAATGTCGACCTCAAGAATGCCGCCGATCACGGAACCGGGCCCGTTGGTCAGCATCACGATCCGGTCGGAGAGCAGCACGGCCTCATCGACGTCATGGGTGACCATGACGGCGGTGAGTTCGTGCTCATTACAGATCTGCATCAGCTTCTCCTGCAGGTTGCCCCGTGTCAGCGCATCGAGGGCGCCGAAGGGTTCATCGAGCAGCAGCAGCTTGGGCTTGATCGCCAGGGCGCGGGCGATCGCCACCCGTTGACGCATGCCGCCGGAGAGTTCGCCGGGACGCTTGTCGGTGGCAGCTCCCAGACCGACCATGGCGATGTGCTCGTCGATCACGGCATCGCGCTCGGCCTTCGCCAGGTCGGGCATCACCTCTTCGACGGCCAGGGCGATGTTCTCGCGCACCGTCAGCCAGGGCAGCAGCGAATAGTTCTGGAACACCACCATCTTGTCCGGCCCGGGGCGACGCACCGTCTCGCCATCCACCAGCACCGTGCCGCCCGTGGGCAGATCGAGGCCGGCGATCATGTTGAGCAGGGTGCTCTTGCCGCAGCCGGAGTGGCCGATCAGGGAGATGAACTCCCCCTTGCGGATCTGCAGATCAATGCCCTTGAGGGCAAGGTAGGTGCTGCCGCCACTGAGCGGGAAGCTCTTTTCAATCTCCTGGACTTGTACGAGGGTTGTCATGACATCGGCAGGCGGTGGATCAGTGAGCGGTGGATCAGTGAGCTGGGAACCAGTGGGCGGTGGACCAGTGGGAGATCAATCAGTGAGCGATCAAGCAGTGAGCGATCAATCTGTGGAGCTTCGATCGGCAAAAGGGGGAACACCGGTTCGAGCTGATGGGGGCGCAGGCGATCAGGCCGCAGCGGCAAAAGCCAGGAAAAAACAGCACAGCATCGCCACGATCAAGATGAGACGGCCCAGCAGGAAGGGGAGCACCACCTCCTTGCGGAACAGGGACTGCTCAAACGATTGCAGGCGGAGACCGAAACGCTGCAGCTGCGACAACAGGGAGTTCAACATCGGCCTCACTGCCCTGCGGCGATGCGGCTCTGCAACCAGACCATCAAGCGGTCAAGAATCAAACCGATGGCACCGATCCAGATCACGCCCAGCACGATGTCGGAGACATAACTGTTCTGATAGGCATCCCAGATGAAGAAGCCGATGCCAGGCGTGCCGGGCATCACGATTTCAGCGGCGATGATCGCCAACCAGGCCAGACCGATCGAGATGCGCAGGCCGGTGAAGATATAAGGAAGCGCTGAGGGGATGAGAACCTTGGTGAAGAAGTTACGGCTGGACATCTGCAGCACCAGAGCCACATTGCGGTAGTCCTGGGGGATCTGACGAACGCCTTCGGCCGTGTTGATCAGGATCGGCCAGATCGAGGTGACGAAGATCACGAAGATTGCGGCCGGCTGGTTGTTCTGGAACAGCACCAGGGCGATCGGCACCCAGGCCAGCGGCGCCACCATGCGCAGGAACTGAAACAGGGGATCCAGGGCCCGGTCCAGCCCCTTGTTCAGACCGACGGCGATGCCGACGGCGATGCCGACAACAGCTGCCAGGCTGTAACCGAGGGCGACGCGGCTGAGGCTGCTCATCGCATGCAGAAACAGACCTTTGTCGAGACCACCGCGATCGAAGAAGGGATAGAACAGCAGCTCACGGGTGCGCTCTTCGGTGAACAGGCTGAGGGGACCTGCGAGTTTGGTGAGGCCAAGGGTGGCGCTGAGCTGCCAGAAGAGCAGGAAACCACCGATGCCGAACAGGGGCGGCAAGATGGCTTTGCGCTGCTTTTTCCACCACAGGGCCGCTCCGCTGGGGGTGCGATCCCCGCGACTGGAGGTGGGGTTGCTGCTGGTTGTCATGGGGACAGTTCCTGGAGTTGGAGAGGAAGAAACGGCTCGTCGTAGAAAGAGCTGAGCCAGGCGCAGAGCCGTGAGTCGAAAAGGGCCCGCCACCTGCCTGGTGGGACGGCGGGCCCGGGAAGATCACTTCTTGATCTTCAGGGAATCCAGATAGGCCTGGGGCTTCTCCGGGTCATAGACAATGCCGTCAAAGAAGGTCTCAGTGCCGCGGCTGGATCCGGTGGGAATATCCTTGGCAGGCACCCCAAGCTCCTGGGCGGCCTGCTTCCAGAGATCCTCCCGCGTCACCTTGTCATTGATGGCTTTGGCCTGCTCAATGGTGTCGACCGTGCCGGGGAAGAACTTCCAGCGCATCGACTCCAGCAGGAACCAGAGGGTGAGGCTCTTATAGGGATAGGAGATCACCCCGCGATCGCTGTTCCAATACAGAGGGCCCATCTTGGGATCGGTCTCGGGCGTGCCGCTGGGGCCGATCTTGTACTGGCCCTTGAGGGATTCCTGCAGCACCGGCAGGGGCACGTTGTACCACTTGCGCGAGCTGAGAATCTTGGCGGCCTCATCCTTGTTCTCCGGCTTATCCAGCCACATCTGGGCTTCGATCAGACCCTTGAGCAGGGCCACGGCCGCCTTCGGGTGCTGATCCACCCAGTCCGAGCGAACGGCCAGATACTCTTCCGGGTGAGCTTTCCAGATCTGGGCGGTGGTGGCGGCGAGATAGCCGATCTTGTCCCTGGCGATGCGGGACGGCCAGGGATCCCCCGTGGAGAAGGCCTCCATCGTGCCGTTCTTCATCCCCTGCAGCGTTTCCGGCGCGGGCACCTTCAGCAGTTCCACCGCCTTGTCGGGATTGACCCCACCAGCGGCGAGCCAGTAGCGGATCCAGATTTCCTGGTTGGCCTTGGGGAAGGTGTAGGCCGCGCGGAACTTACGGCCCTCTTTCTGGTTGAACTTTTCAAAGAAGCCAGGCGAGGACGTCTTGAGGTCAACGCTGAGGTTGCCATCCTTGACGGAGTTGGCGGCGGCGATGCCATTGCCCTGGCTCATCAACATCGCCAGCACGACCATCGGCACCTTCTTGCCGTTGGTGATCGCTCCCTCAGTGATCATCTGCGGCATCGGCAGCTGCCATTGGCCGCCATCAATGCCGCCGCCGGCCGAGCCCAGGACCAGGTTGTCGCGGGCGGCGCCCCAGCTGGCCTGCTTGGAGAGTTTCACATCGAGGCCATGCTTGGCGAAGAAGCCCTTTTCAACTCCGATCACCAGCGGCGCCGCTTCCAGAATCGGAATGAAGCCCAGGCTGATGGTCTTGGTTTCGAGATTGGCATTGCTCGCCACCGGGGTAGGGGTTGAGCCAGAGCCGCCGGTACTGCTGGGCGGATTGCCCAGACATCCGGCCAGCAGAGCGGTGGAGCAGACCGTGGCACTGATCAGGGCAAGAAAACGACGACGCTTGGCCATGGTGACAACGAAAAGAAAAGGACAACAGGGAGAAATGGAACGCAGGCCCGCTGCTGGGCAGATCAGAGCAACCAGAACAGATTTTGAGAACAGAGCTTGATCAGCACCAAGGCCCAGACCAAGCCGTGAAATCAGTCAGAGAAACAGCCGCCATCTGATCTAGGCAAAGCGATCGAATGATCACAATCAAGTCATCACGATCAGCCCAGATCATCCAGCCGCCAAGCGACACAAACAACGGCAATGAATTCGATCAACAATTCAAAGCCATCACTATCGAGCCGCTATGCACGGCCAATGGATCAATCCAGAACCGTCATCGATACCGATGATTCACTGGATTTACACCCATGGCCGATCGATCAAAAAACCTAGGACCAGCAACAGATCATTCCAGCCCGAGGATGGCCGGAATCCGGGGCTGATCACATGGCAAGCGGCATGATGTCTACCGCTAACTCATAATGAATAAAAACATTTTTGAGTTCCACCACCAGTCAAACCCGTTGCAGCTTCCGACTCTCACAGCCAATGGCTGAAGACTCAGACTTCTGAGCCGGACAGCCTGCCTGAAACCAGCGAGCTGGCGATCGATCCTTCGTCCTCCGCTGCAACAGAGGTCAATCAAACGGAGCGAAGCATCCAGGAGAAGATGCTGAACAAGCCGCCCGGATCGGGTGGGCTGACCGTTGACAGGCTGCCCTCAATCCATGCGCGCTCTAGGACAGATGCGGCCCTGGATCCTGACTGGCGTGATTGGTAAGGAAGTCCCGCGGTTGTCCTGCCTAACCGGGGCCTCCGCGTCAACTCTGAGGCAACTCATCGCCGCAGCCACGGCTATGAATGCGGCGCTGACCACGGCGGCAGCGGCGGAATCCACAGCGTTGACGCTGCGCAGCCTGAATGGTGGAGGACATGGGCTGAGGTACTAGCGGAATTAACAGTGACTTGGGTGGAGTAGCCACCCAACGGGGAGGGGCATCTTGCCTCCCCTGCCGATGACGCGAACCCTAAGAGTGAGCAGGCGGACCTGGGTGTGCCGAGCGCCAAGACTTGCCAATGCCGGCGATCAGCCCCAGTGATCATTGGCCCCGATCCGTCGCGGCGATCCCGGGCGTTGCACCCCAGCCCCCCGATCGAGCGGTTGGGCCGCGTTGCAGACAACGGCCTTACGTTGAAGTCAGAGCTGGATGGCCTGGGCCGACTCCCTCGCCCAAAGCCACCCGAGGCCCCCTTCAAGACGCGCGCAGCCCGTTGCCCCCACAATCCTCCATGCCGCAGCCGGGCTCAGCCGCCCCTCAGGCCAAGGCCAGTCCCGGGCGCAAGCAGGGGGGGGCAGACGGCCGGGGACGGACCAGCGACCCGGCATGGTCCCGTGCTGTCCAGCGCCAACTGGTGGCCAGCGAACGGCAGTTGCCGCTGATCGTGCTGCTGATCGGCCTGGCCATCACCGCAGGGGTGACCGAGCAGAACCGCAGCCTCAACCGGCAGGCCCACGAACGCATCGAAGCCGCCCTGATCGGGGACGTCTCCGATGCGATTGAGATGAAGTTGCGCCAAGCCGTTGACACGATCCGTGGTGTGGCCGGCCTGTTCAGCGCCTCCAACCCGGTGAGCCGGCAGCAGTTCCGCCGCTACTACGACACCCTTGACCACGAGGGGGGCGGCCTTGAGGGCATCCAGGGCATCGGCTTCAGCGCCTTTGTCCCCGCCGGCGCGGGCCAGGCGCTCAGCATCCGCATCCGCGCCGAAGGCTTCCAGGACTTCACGATTCACCCCGCTGGCAGCCGGCTCTACACCAGCGCCATCGTCTTCCTGGAGCCCTTCAACCTCCGCAACCGACGGGCCTTCGGCTTCGACATGTACAGCGAAGCGACGCGGCGCGCCGCCATGGACATGGCCGCCAGCAGCGGCGTCCCCGCCATGTCGGACCAGGTGCACCTGGTGCAGGAGCTCCACACCGGGGTCCAGGCCGGGGTGCTGATCTTCGACCCGATCTACCGCCACGCCCCGATCGCTCTGCCCGACGGGCCCGGGCACTATGCGGGCAAGCTGCTGGGCTGGGCCTTTGCCGCGATCCGGGTGGGTGATCTGGTCGAAGCCTCCCTGCGCAGTGTCCACAACCCGGACCTCAGGGGTACGGCGGTGCTCGTCTACGACGGAACCAGGGCTGGCCAGGGGCCCCTGCTCTTCGACAACCAGCAGCTGCACGGCACGGGTCGATTGAGCGATCCGAAGTACCACAGCATTGAGGTGGCAGGCCGCACCTGGCTGATCGGCATCCAGCTGGGTCGCCAACTGATGGCACCGACAGGAGTGACCGCGAATCTGCTGCTGCTGGCCGTGACTGGATGTCTGGCCTCCTCGGTTGCGGCGATGAGCACCCGCATGCTGGTCGACAACCACCTGGCCACCCAGGCAGCCCTGCAGCTGGCGGAACAGGCCATGAACGAGCGGGCCCTGGCCGCCGTCGTGTTCGAATCTTCGCCCCAGGGGATCGTCGTCACCAATGACCGGGGCGAGGTGCTGTCGGCCAACCAGAGCTTCGCCCGGATCACCGGCTATTCGGCGGCCGAAGTCCTGGGCCGCCCCCTCAACCTGCTCAAGTCGGGCCGCCATGAACCGCAGTTTTACGCCGATCTGTGGCGGCAGGTGAAGGAGCGGGGCTTCTGGCAGGGTGAAATCTGGAACCGCCTGCGCGACGGCGAAATCCGCCGCCACGAGGTCAGCATCACCACCGTCAACAACCAGAACCTGCAGCCCAGCAACTACGTGTGCATGCTCCAGGACGTCAGCGAGCGCCATCACACCCAGGAGAAAATCCGCCACAAGGCCCTGCATGATCAGCTGACCGGGCTGCCGAACCGGGGACTGTTGATGGAGATGGCCGACCGGGCCCTGGCCAGGGCGGAACAGCATCCCGATCGCCATGTGGCCATCCTGTTCCTCGACCTCAACGGCTTCAAACCGGTCAACGACCGATATGGTCATGCCGTCGGCGATCAGGTGCTCAAACTGGTGGCCCGGCGATTGCGGGGGGCGATCCGGACCGATGAACTGCTCTGCCGACTGGGGGGCGATGAGTTCGTGGTGCTGGTGCCCGATGCCTCCAGTCTTGAGGATCTGCAGACCTTCGCCGGCAAGTTGCAGAAGATGGTGGCCGACAGCCGTGACGAGGCGGCCCGGCCGATCGATCTGAGCGTCAGCATCGGCATCGCCCGCTCGCCTGAGCACGGGGTCACCGCCGGTCAACTGCTCGGCGCCGCTGACTCCGCCATGTACCGGGCCAAGCCGTCAGCCCAGACCTCGATCCAGATCGCCAATGAGCAGGACTCCCAGCAAGCCGGCTTCGGGCGGGAAGATCCGGCCATGGCGAGCTCCGGCAACGAGCCGGAGCTCGGCTGAGGCGCATCCGGCCCCGATCAGCCCGGTTCCGATCAGCCCGGCAGGATCACGCGATCGATGACGTGCACGATGCCGTTGTCACAGACCACATCGGCGCTGACCACCGTCGCGTTCTTGACTTCAAAGGGCTCGCTGCGGCGAATCGGAACCGGAGCGCCCTCCAGCGAAGGCCATTCGGCCCTGGCAATCAGATCGGCTCGGCTGTGGGCACCGGAGAGCACGTGAAACTTGAGAATGCGCGCCAGTTGCGGCGGGTTGTCGACCAGGGTCTGCACCGTGCCGGCGGGCAGGGCGGCGAAGGCGTCATCCACCGGGGCGAACACGGTGAAGGGACCGGGACTTTCGAGGGCTGCCGTCAGACCGGCCACCTCGACGGCGGTGAGCAGGGTGGCGAAGCAACCGGCGGCCCTGGCGGTTTCAACGATGGTGGCCATGGCGAGATCAGCGGGACAGGGGAAGAGAGAACGGGGCGGCGACGGCCCCCGGACAACAGAGCCACAGGACAACAGAGCGCCAGGGACGGGGTCCTGGCGCCCGCTTCAGCGGTAGTCCTGGCTCTGGATCGCGCCGAGCCGGGCCTCAGGCCTTAGGAAGCGGTCCATCTGGGCCTCGAAGAAGCGGCGATTGGCCAGCAGATGCTCCGGATCGGTGTCGTCGAGGGGATAGAGCAGGGCGCAGCGCAGGGCCTGAATCACCGCCGAGGTGACGTTGTACATCGAACGCTGGAAGGTGATGCCCAGCTGAATCAACTGGTCTTCCTCGCCGCGGCGATGCTTTGCATAGAGCTCCTCCAGATAGGGGGGCAGGAAATGGAGCATGTCCTGCATCAGCAGGGTCGGCGGGATGCCGGCCGAGCCGACCGGAAAGACGTCGGCATAGAGGATGCCGTAGTGGAAATCCGCCTGATCGCTGGGGACCTGGCCCGCCTGAGCGTTGTAGCTCTTGGTGCCGCGGAAAGGGGCGGTGCGATAGAACACGGCCTCGACATAGGGGAGAGCCGCTTCATACAGCCAGGTGAATCCTTCTGACTTGGGAATGACCTCGATGCACTCATCGCCCACATAGACGTGGTGATAGATCGGGCGGCCGGCGACAGCGAAGATACCGTTCACCAGAAAGTTCATGGCATCGGGAACCCCTTGAAAGCCGCCTTCGTCATAAAGATCGCTCATCTCGAAGAAAACCGGCGCCATCACCTCCCAGAACAGACCGAGATTGGCGTAGTAGCTCATCTGTTTGACCTGTTCCATGAACATCTCAGGGAACAGCTTGTACAGACCGAGCATCAGGGGATTGCCCTTGAAATAGGCGCGAATCGCCCGGTCCGCATTGGCCCGGTAGGCATCACTGGCCAGATAGTCATAAAAGCGCCCGCCCATGCCCTGATGCCAGAGCATGGCCTGCATGCAGGCCTCGGCGAACTCCATGTTGATGCGATCGTGCCAGAGATGATGCAACAGCTTCGGCATCGAGCCGAGCTCGCCCTTGGCCATGAACTCCAGCAACTCCGGATGGGCCTTTTCGCCACCCCGCCAGATGCGCAGCCCGGACTCGTCACCGGCATAGGCATTGGGGCGATCCAGATACTCCTGGGTCGGGAAATACTTGAACGCCGGCAGCGGATTGAGAAAAACCCGTTCGGCGATGTAGAGCAGATCGCGCCAGTAGAAGTCCATCGGCACGGCATAGGCCTTGTAGATGCCAATGATCTGCATCAGGTTTTCCGGCGTATCCGGCAGCATCGAGCCGCCGGCCTCCAGCCGGTGGATCACCTCCGCCCAGGGATGGTCGGAAGGGGGGATCAACGGGGCCTGGACCGGCGCTGCGGGGGAGGCGATGGCAGGGCTCATGGGGGCGGATGCAGCGGTGGAAGGGGAGCGGCGATCTCGGAACGTCAGGGCCCTGGCGGATCAGAGCCCAACCAGGGCGAGGCCAGGCCCCGATGGCTCAGAGGGGCGGGCCAGCAGGGCTGGTGGGGATCAGGGCGATCGTCCTGGGCCGGGCGTTCAGGGGGCGCGTTGCGGCGGTGGCCACGGTCAACGGCGGGGTGGCCGCCAGGAAGGGCTGGGAGCGCAGGGCCAGGGTGCCGGTGTCGGCTTCGCTCCAGCCGACCAGGGCATTGGGCCAGATGCCGAAGCCGATCACCAGCAGCGTCAGGGCCAGGGCCGGCAGGCGTTCAGCCCAGCGGGTGGGCTGCCAGTCGGCCCGGGCGTTGTCAAGCCGCCCGAAGCCCACCCGGTTGAACAGGCGCACCGCGTAGACGGCCGTCAGACCGGAGGCCACCAGGCAGACGAGGGTGGCCCGCGGGAAGGTGGTCCAGCTGCCTTCGAACACCAGCAGCTCGGCGGGGAAACCCGCCAGGCCGGGAATGCCGGCGGCCGCCATCAGGGCCAGCAGCAGCATCGCCGTCGTCACCGGCAGGCCCCGCAGCGGATTGAGCAGGCCGGAGAGGTCGGCGATCGCCGTGGTGCCGGTGCGGCGCTCGATCAGACCCACACAGGCGAACAGCAGGGCGACGATCAGGCCATGGGCCAGGATCTGGGCCACCGCTCCCTGCAGGGCCAGGGGCGTGGCGGCGGCCAGGGCCAGCACCAGCAGGCCCATGTGCCCCAGGGAGCTGTAGGCCATCAGGCGGCGCATGTCGCTCTGGGCGATGGCGTTGAGGGCGCCATAGACGGCACTGACAGCGCCGGCGGCGGCGATCCAGGGGGACCAGGCCGCCCAGGTTTCAGGCAGGAAGCCGACGCCGAAGCGCAGCAGGCCGTAGGCACCGAGCTTGGAGACCGCGCCGCCCAGCAGCATCACCACCGGTGTGGGCGCCTGGCCGTAGGTCAGGGGCTGCCAGCCATGCAGCGGCACGATCGGCAATTTGAGGCCGAAGGCCAGCAGCAGCAGGGCCAGGATCCAGGCCTGGGCGCGGGGGGCAAGCTCGGCCTGGGCCAGGCCGGTGAAGCTGAAATCGAGACCGTTGGCATTCAGCCAGCCGAACGCCAGCACGGCGGCCAGCAGGCTCAGGCCCGAGACGGCGCCGTAGAGCAGAAAGCGGATCGCCGCCCCGGCCCGGCGCTCCCGGCCCCAGATCGCCACCAGCAGCGTCGTCGGGATCAGCACCAGCTCAAAGGCGAGCACGAACAGCAGGGCGTTGCGGGCCAGAAACGAGCCGACCACCCCGACATTGGTGGCCAGCATCAGCGAATAGAAGAGACGTGGGCGGCTCTGATCGGCAGGGGCCGAAAGAATCGCCATGGTGCTCAGCAGGGCCGTCAGCAGCACCAGGGGCAGGGACAGGCCGTCCAGGCCCAGTTCCAGGCCGAGGCCGAGCTTGGGCAGCCAGGCCAGCTGCAGATCCGCCGGCGGCAGTCGCCAGCACAGCAGGGCGACGACCAGTTGACTCGCCGTCGCCAGGGCGGCCAGGCTGCGCACCCGCGACGAGGGGCCCTCGGGCAGGACCGGCAGGACCAGCGCCGCCAGCAGGGGCAGGGCCAGCAGCAACAGCAGGGTGAAAGGGGCCATCAGCGCAGGGGGCGAAGGAGCTCGGTGGGCAGAGGCGAAGGGCCGGCCAGCAGCCAGGCCGCCATCAACAGCACCCCCAGCACGAGGGTGAGGGCATAGGCCTGGGTACGACCTGAGGTGGTGAAACTCAGCCGGCGGGCGCCCGCCAGGGCAGCGCCGCCGGCGGCGCCGCTGAAGCCATCGACCAGGCGTTGATCCGACCAGGCGCTGATCTGGGCGAGGGCCACCACCAGGGCCACCACCGTGCGGTGGTAGAAGCGCTCGGTCTGCATGTCCTGGGCCAGCCAGTCCTGCAGACCGCCGAGGGCCGAAGGCAGGTGGGCCAGGGGATGGGGCCGCAGATAGAACAGCCCGGAGAGGCTCCCTCCCACCAGGGTGGAGATCAGCAGCGGCAGGGCCTGGGGGCCCCAGCCCGGCAGCGGCAGCTGGGGCAGCACGGCGGCGAAGACGCCATTGGTGACCAGCAGCTGGGGCAGGTGCAGCACCAGCCCGGTGAGCAGCAGGATGGGCAGCACCATCAGCCACAGCACCTCCGGTGAGCGCACGGTGAAGGGGGTGGGCCGGCCGGCCCAGATCTGGCCGAAGATGCGGATCAGGCCGGCGCTGATCAGGGCATTGGTGAGCAGCACCACGCCACCGAGCAGCCAGGGATGGCTGCTGGCGCTGGTCAGCAGCAGCAGTTCGCGCAGGGCGGCGAAGCCCCCGAAGGGAGGCAGACCGATCAGGCCCGCCGCCCCCGCCAGGAAGGCCAGCCCCATCAGGGGGCGCTTGCTCCAGAGCCCACCCAGCTGGGTCAGATCCTGGGTGACATTGGTCAGGACGATGGCGCCGATCGCCATCAGCATCAGGGCCATCGGCAGCGGGTAGACCAGCATCAGATGGTCGGCGACGGCGGTGCCGCCCAGGCCCACGGCCACGAACAGCAGACCCAGCCAGCTGCTGACCAGAAACGACAGGGCCCGCTTGACATCGATCTGGGCCAGGGCGATCAGGGCGCCGACCAGGGCACTGGTACCGCCCACCACCACCAGCACACTGCCCACCAGGGGGCTCAGCTCGATCAGGGGCTGCAGCCGCAGCAGCACCCAGGCACCACCGACCACCACCACCGAGTTGCGCAGCACCGTCGACGGCAGGGGGCTCTCCATCGCCTCATCCAGCCAGAGGTGCAGCGGGATCTGGGCGCATTTGCCCATCGGACCGGCGATCAGGGCCAGCAGGATCAGGGTGAAGCCCGCCGGCAGGGCCATCTGGTTGTTGGTCTGGTCGGCGGCCCAGGCCTGCAGGCCATGGAAGTTCCAGGTGCCCGTAATCGGCAGCAGGGCAATGACCCCGACCAGCAGGATCAGGTCACCGATCCGCTTGGTCAGGAAGGCGTCGCGGGCTCCCTTGACCACCAGGGGCTGGTTGTACCAGGTGCCGACGATCAGATAGGTGCCGAAGGTGAGCAACTCCAGAATCACGTAGCTGAAGAAGATCGAATCGGTCAGCACCAGGGCGCACAGCCCCGCCTCAAAGAAGCTGAGCGAGCCGAAGAAGCGCGGCCAGCCCCAGTCCATCTCCAGGTAGGCGATCGAATAGATCTGCACCAGCACGTGCAGGCCGGTGATCACGGTCATCGCGATCAGGGCGGGCTCGGTGATCAGGCCATCGAAACCGATGCGCAGCCCGGCGGTCTGCAGCCAGGTCCAGCCGAAGGTGAGCGGCCGGTAGAGGGCGGCGGAACCGGCCTGGGAGTTGGAGTGGAGCGCCAGCAGCGCCAGGGTGCTGTGCAGGAACGCCAGGGTCACCATCAGCAGGTTGAGGTAGCCGCAGGGGCGAGGCCCCGTGCGGCTGACCACTCCAGGCGACCACAGGAACGAGAGCAGGGATGCCAGCAGCGGATAGAGGGGCACCAGCCAGGCCGACTGGGCAAAAAGCAGGGTCATGGCGGCAGGGATGGCGCTGTTGAACGCCTTGGCCCGGCAAACTACAAAACCCATCGTCCCAGTGGGTGTGCCGCAGGGCAGGGAACGCCTATCGGTGAGCCAAGTACCGCTTATGGCTCCGGATCCGGGGATCGAACCCCGGTTCTGTGCCTATGGCTGCCGAAATCGGAGCACCCATGACTGCAACAGTGGAGCCAGCTGCCGGATAAGGATGGAGTGTGCCAAGTGCGGCTGCCGGATGCTCACCAAGGTGGGCCGCCGACAACCGATGCTGATCTGCTGCGATTGTGGCCAGCCGGTCAGCGAGGAGGAGGCCGGTGAGCGGCGCCAGCGGCTGCTCAGCGGCTCGCTGTTCATGGTGGGGCTGGCGGCCGTCGCCTCGATGACCCTCTTGCTCACCCACCTGCGCGACCCCTCGATCGAGGGATCCCCAGCGACCGAACAGCAGGGTGAGACCGCGGCCGGCGCGGCCGAATGAGCCTGGATCAGGCGTCGGCATGGCGGCGGCGACGCCAGATCCGCACCAGTTTTTCCAGCTCCAAATACACAAAGAACAGCAGGCTCACCCCCACGCAGATCAGCAGGTCGTGGCCCGCTAGGGGCACGGTGCCGAAGAACCGCCCCAGGATCGGCACGTACAGCAGGGCCAGCTGCAGGCCGCTGGTGACGACCACCGCCCAGAGCAGCCAGGGATTGGAGAAGGGCTTGACCTGCAGCAGCGGCAGGTCACTGCGGGCCGAGAGCGCGTGGCCCATCTGGGCCAGGCAGAGGGTGGTGAACACCATGGTTTTCCAGGGGCCGGCATTGCCGTAGGTGCGATAGGACCAGACCATCAGGCCGATGGTGATCAGACCGAAGACAACGCCGACCCGCAGGATGTAGCTGCCAATGCCGCGGGCAAAGATCGACTCGCCCGGCTCGGCCGGTGGCCGGTCCATCAGGCCCGACTCACCGGGCTCCAGGGCCAGGGCCAGGGCCGGGACGCCGTCGGTGACCAGGTTCATCCACAGGATCTGCAGGGGTGACAACGGCACCCCGACCAGTCCCACCAACGGAGCCGCGGCGATCGTCACCAGCTCCCCGACGTTGCTGCCGAGGATGTACTTGACGAAGCGGCGGATGTTGGCATACACCAACCGCCCCTGCTCGACGGCGTTGACGATCGTCGCGAAGTTGTCGTCGAGCAGCACCATCTCGGACGCCTCCTTGCTCACCTCCGTGCCGGTGATGCCCATGGCCACACCGATGTGGGCCTGCTTGAGGGCCGGGGCATCGTTGACCCCGTCGCCGGTCATCGCCACGATCTCGCGGCGCGCCTGCAGGGCCTTGACGATGCGCAGCTTCTGCTCGGGCGGGACCCGGGCATAGACGCTGCAATGGCCCACCAGCTCCTGCAGGGCCGCATCGTCGAGCTGTTCGAGCTCCCGGCCCAGCACCACCTCACCGCCCGGATCCACCAGGCCGATGCCGGCGCCGATGGCGCGGGCTGTCAGGGGATGGTCGCCGGTGATCATCACCGGCCGGATGCCGGCGCGGCGGCAGCGGGCGACGGCCTCGGGCACCTCCGGCCGGGCCGGATCGAGCTGGGCCATCAGGCCCAGCAGCACCAGACCCTCGAGCCGGTGGTCGGGACTGGGATGGTGGGGGGCACAGGCGAAGGCCAGCACCCGCAGCCCCGAAGCCGCCAGCTCCCGGGCCTGCTCCAGCCACCAGGAGCGGCCGCTGTCGTCGAGAGGGGCCAGACCGGCGCCATCGAGCCAGCGATTGCAGAGGGACAGGATCACCTCCGGCGCCCCTTTGCTGATCATCAGGGTCTGGGAGCCTTCGGCGGCGGCGCCGAGCGGCGCCTGCAGGCTGCCGGTCGGATCCGCCACCCAGACCGCCATCAGCTGACGTTCGGAGCTGAACGGAATCTCCGCCACACGGTCGTTGTGGCTGCGCAGGGCAAAGGCATCGATCCCGGCCTTGGCGGCGGCCACCACCAGGGCTCCCTCCGTGGGATCGCCGAGCACATCCCAGCGGCCATCGGCCTCGCGCTTGAGTTCGGCGTCGCTGCAGAGCACCCCAGCCTGCAGCAACAGCTGCTGGGCGCCGGGGGCCACGCCGGGCCGGGATCCTGCCGGAGCCGCCAGCGCCCGCTGCGTGAACTGCCCCGTGGGCTGATAGCCATGGCCAGTGACGGCGATGGCGCCGCTGCCGCTGCGCAGCTCCTGCACCACCTGGCGGTTCTGGGTGAGGGTGCCGGTCTTGTCGGAGCAGATCACGGTGACCGAGCCCAGGGCTTCGACGGCGGGCAAGCGGCGGATCAGGGCGGCCCGCTGCACCATCCGCTGGGTGCCGATCGCCAGGGTGACGGTGATCACGGCCGGCAGGCCCTCGGGCACGATCGCCACGGCCATCGACAGGGCCACCTCCAGCAGATTGAGCAGCTCCTGGCCCATCAGGGCGCCGATGGCCACCACCAGCGCCACCAGAACCAGGGAGGAGCCCACCAGCACCTTGGCCAGGCCATCGAGGCGCTGCTGCAGGGGCGTTTCCTCGCCGCCGGCGGTGTTGATCAGTTCGGCGATCTGGCCCAGTTCGGTGGCCATGCCGGTGGCGGTGACCACGGCCGTGCCGCGGCCCCGCACCACTTCGGTGCCCTGGAAGACACTGTTCTGACGCTCCAGCACCGGCGTGCCGGCCTCGAGCACCAGCGTGGCCTGCTTGAACACGGCCTCGGCCTCGCCGGTGAGGGCCGCCTCCCGCAGGCCCAGTTCGGCCACCTCCAGCAGGCGCGCATCGGCCGGCACCCGATCGCCCGCCTCCAGCCGGATCAGGTCACCGGGCACCAGCTGCTCACTGGAAAGGCGCTGCCACTCGTCATCGCGGCGCACCAGCACCATCGGCTGGGCCATCTGGCGCAGGGCCAGCAGGGCGTCCTGGGCGCGGCTTTCCTGCAGGTACCCCAGCAGGGCGTTGAGCCCGACGATCAGCACAATCGCGATCGCGTCCTTGGGGAACTTCTGCTCCACCCAGGCCACCCCGGCCGAGACGGCGGCCACGGTCAGCAACATGATCAGCATCACGTTGCTGAACTGATCCCAGAGGATCCGCAGCTTGCTGCGCCCGGCCTTGAGCTCGAGGCGGTTGAGGCCCACGCTGGCGAGCCGCTCCGCCGCGATGGCGGTGCTCAGGCCGGCGGCGCTGCTGGCCAGCCCTTGGAGACACTCCTCCGGGGGCAGGGTGTGCCAGGGGGAGGAGGTCTGGGAGGGGCTCAACGGCTTCCACGTCGGAGTGGCCGCAACCCTATGGTCTATCGGCTGAAAATGGGCAATCGATGGCCATTCACCGGGTTCCGGCGGCAGCGACCAGACCCTGGAAGCGCCTGGGGCTCTGGGATCGACTGCTGCACTGGCGCAAGCAGCTCACCGTGCCCCAGTTCACGGTGGTCACCGGCCTGCTGGTGATTGCCTCCGGCACCCTGCTGTTGGCCACCCCGGCCTGCTCGCTCGACTCGGTGGGGCTGTGGGAAGCCCTGTTCACCGTCACCTCGGCGATCACGGTGACGGGCTTGTCGATCATCGATGTGGGCGCCGAGCTGACGCCCCTGGGCCAGGGGGTGCTGGCCGGCCTGATCCTCACCGGCGGCCTCGGCCTGATGGCGATCACCACCTTTCTGCAGGGTTTCGTGCAGGGCCGCTCCGGCCTGCGCCATCGGCTCGACAGGGGTCGCTCCCTCGATGAGTTCGGCGTGGGGGGCATCGGGCCCACCTTTGACTCGATCCTGCGGACCGCCAGTTGCGTCATGGCCACGGGCACCGTGATCCTGTTCTGCTTCGGCTTCAACGACATCCGCGATCCGGGCCAGCGGCTGTGGGCCTCCCTGTTCCACTGCATCAGCGCCTACAACAACGCCGGCTTCGGTCTCTGGAGCGACAACCTGGTCCAGTACAAGGGCAACGCCGTCGTCAACGGCGTGATCGGCAGCCTGATCGTGATCGGTGGCATCGGCTGGCGGGTGACCAACGAGCTGTGGAGCCGCCGGGGCCAGCTGGGCAGCCTGCGCCAGCTGAGCCTGCACAGCCGGCTGGTGCTGCGCAGCACCGCGATCCTGATCAGCCTCGGCGCCCTGGGGCTGCTGTTCACCGAACAGTTCGCCCCCGATGGCGTGGTGGCCTCCCTGAACCTCTGGGAGAAGCTGCAGGTGACCCTGTTTCAGTCGATCACCACCCGCACCGCCGGCTTCAACACCGTGCCCCTGTCGATCAGCACCCTCTCGGATGCGGGGCTGCTGCTGATGATCACGCTGATGTTCATCGGCGCCAGCCCCGGCGGCACCGGCGGCGGCATCAAGACCACCACCTTCGCGATCCTGATGGGCGCCACCCGCTCGACGCTGGAGGGACGCGCCGATGTGGTGATCCGGCGGCGTCAGATTCCCGGCGAGCTGGTGCTCAAGGCGGTGGGGGTGACCCTGGCCTCGGGCCTGTTCGTGCTGCTGCTGACCCTGTTGCTGGGGCTGGGGCCCACCACCGGCGGGATCAGCACGGCCCGGGCGTTCACCTTCGTCGAGAAGCTGTTCACCTGCATGTCGGCCTTCGCCACCGTGGGCCTGGATGTGGGCGTGACCGCCAACCTCAACCGCTGGGGGCAGCTGGTGCTGATGGTGGGCATGTTCGTGGGCCGACTCGGGGTGATCCTGCTGCTCTCGGCCCTCTACGGGCGCCGCCCCCCCTCCCGGGTCGGCTACCCGCGCGAGGAGGTGCTGATCTGAGCCGGATCGGCCCGGCCCAAGCGCCGTTCCAGCAGCAGCAATCCCAGCACGGTCGTGACCGTGACCATCAACACCAGGGACGAGAACTGCAGCGCATCGATCAGACCCGCCGACAGGGCGGTGGTGGCGAACACCAGCCCCGGCAGGCCGCGGGGCAACAGGCCAAACACCACCAGCCAGCGATCGACGCCGCCGCGGCGCTCCCGCTCCGTGATGCCGAAACCGCAGACCAGCTTGCTGAGCAGGGCCAGCACGATCAGCACCAGGGCGAACCCCCAGGAGGCGGGCTGCAGCAGGGTGTCGGCGTCGATGCGCATGCCGACACTGATGAAGTAGAGCGGCAGAAACACGTCGGCCAGCACGGTCAGCACCGGCCGCGCCTCCTGGGGCTGGGGCGTGAGCCGGGTCAGCAGCACCCCGCCCCACAGGGCCCCCAGCAGGCTGGTGAGCCCCATCACCTCCCCCAGCCAGGCGGACGCGATCAGCAGCATCAGGATGGCCAGCGGACCGCGGGGCGCCGGCCGCCCCTGGCGCCGCCAGCGATCCACCAGCCCCAGGCTCAGGGCCGCCAGGGCCAGACCGAGCATCGGGCCCAACAGGCCCAGGCCCGGGCCGCCCATCGAGCGGCCCGCCATGGCAGTGGCGATCGCCAGCAGGGCGATGGCGGGCAGGTCGTCCAGCACCGACACCCCCACCAGCAGCCGCCCCGATGGGGTCTGCAGGGCCTGGCGCTGGGACAGCAGCCGCAGGGTGACGCCGGTGCCGGTGGCGCAGAGCACCGCCAGGCAGAGCAAGGTGGTCGGGATCGACAGGGCGAACCAGCTGCGGAGCGGCCAGAAGGCCAGCAGCGGCGCCAGAAAACTGATCGACACCAGGCGCAACAGCGGCGCCCGCTGGGAGATCAGCAGATCGCCGCGCACCTCCAGACCCACCTGGAAGAACAGGGTGAGCACCCCCAGTTCCGTCAGGCCACTGAGGGGGGCCACGGCCTGGAAGGGCAGCACCGTGTTGCCGAGCACAAAGCCCATCCCCAGCTCCAGCACGATCGCCGGTACCGCCCAGCGCGCCAGGCCGCCGGCGCTCAACCTGGCCAGCAGCACCCCGATCAGCAGAATCAGCAGCGTGCTGAGCAGGGAAGGAGCAGCCATCGAGCAACTCGGGCCAGGGCAGGCAGGCAGGCCGGAGAGCCCCAACCAGCTCACCGCAGGAGCGGAGGTTAGCGAAGGGATCCCGGCGGCCTAGCGTTCCTCCCTACTGTCCGATCCCCTCCCGCATGCCGCCGCTGAACGGCCTCGAGAGTTTCCGCCGCACGGTGATCGGACGGCCCCTGCCGACCAGCGCTCACCACGAAGAGCGCTACAGCAACGCTGAGGCCCTGGCGATCCTCAGCTCGGACGCCCTCTCCTCGGTGGCCTATGCCACCCAGGAGATCGTGCTGATGCTGGGCATGGCCGGCGCCGCGGCCCTCAACCAGACCCTGCCGATCACCGCCCTGATCGTCGGGCTGATGCTGATCGTGGCCACCAGCTACCGGCAGACGATCAAGGCCTATCCCCAGGGCGGCGGCTCCTACCGGGTGTCCCAGGAGAACCTGGGGGCGATGGCGGGCCTGGTGGCGGGGGCCTCACTCTCGATCGACTACGTGCTGACGGTGGCGGTGAGCGTGGCGGCGGGAATCGCCGCCCTCACCTCCTATTTCCCGGGGCTGGAAGCGGAGCGGGTGCCCCTCTGCCTGCTGGCGGTGGTGCTGGTGATGGTGGCCAACCTGCGCGGGGTGAGCTCCAGCGCCCGCCTGCTGAGCGTGCCCACCTACCTGTTCATGGCGCTGATCTTCACCCTGCTGGTGGCCGGGGCGATCAAGGTGAGCCTGGGCCAGCTGCCCACCACCCCCCTGGACGTGCAGCAGCGGCTGCTGGAGCAGGCCCATGAAGGGGGCCTGACCACGTTCGGCCCGCTGCTGCTGATGCGGGCCTTCAGCTCCGGCTGCGCCGCCCTGACCGGCATCGAGGCGATCAGTGACAGCGTCACCGCCTTCCGGCCGGTGGAATGGCGCAACGCCCGCAGGGTGCTGGCGGTGATGGTGCTGATGCTGGCGGTGATGTTCAGCGGCATCAGCGCCCTGGCCCATCAGAGCGGTGTCGTCTCCGTCGAGAACGGCCCCACCCTGCTGTACCAGCTGGGTGAACGGATCTTCGGCAACGGACCGCTGCTGGCGGCGCTGCAGCTGGCCACCTTGTTGATCCTGCTGCTGGCGGCCAACACCGCCTATGCCGACTTCCCACGGTTGGCGGCCTTTCTCGCCCAAGACGGCTATCTGCCCCGCCAGCTGGCCTCCCTCGGCGATCGCCTGGTGTTCAGCAACGGCATCTTCGCCCTCAGCAGCTTCGCCGGCCTGCTGCTGATCGTGTTCCAGGGCAGTGTCAGCAGGCTGATCCCGCTCTACGCCGTAGGGGTGTTCATCAGCTTCACCATGTCCCAGTCGGGGATGGTGGTGCACTGGTGGAAGGAGAAGGGGCGGGGCTGGCTGAGCAAGGCCCTGGTCAACGGCCTCGGGGCCCTGATCACGGCCCTGGTGGGCCTGGTGCTGCTGGTCAGCAAGTTCACCCACGGGGCCTGGGTGGTGATGCTCGCCATCCCCCTGCTGGTCAGCCTGTTCCTGCGCATCCGCACCCACTACAACGCCGTGGCCCGGCGCCTGCGCATGGCCTCGGACAAGCTGCTGAAACTGCCGGAACCACCCCCGGCCGGCTCCGGCAGTCCGACGGTGGTGCTGGTGGGCCAGCTGCACCGGGGCACCTTCGAGGCGATCCGCTTCGCCCGCAGCATCGCCAGTGATCTGGTGGCGGTGCATGTGGACCTCGGCGGCGGGCGCACCGAGCGGTTCATGGAGCAGTGGCAACGCCAGGTGCCGGAGGTGAAGCTGGTGGTGCTCGACTCCCCCTACCGCTCCCTGGTTGATCCGGTGGTGCAGTACGTCAAGCAGTTCGAAGTGGAGCATCGCAAGGATCGCAATCACTTCTGCGTGATCGTGCTGCCGGTGTTCGTGACCCGGCGCCGCTGGGAGAACCTGCTGCACAACCAGTCGACGATCGTGCTGCGCAATGCCCTGCGGGCCCAGGGCACCCGGGTGGTGACCACGGTCGGGTTCTATCTCTGAACGGCGCAGGCGACGCTGCTGGCTGCCTCAGGTCTGGCTGCCGAAGCGGCGCCGATGGCGCAGCGAATCCCAGAACGACAGCAGCAGCAGCACGATGCCGATCGTGCCGGTCATCCACTCCGGCACATCGACCTGGTGCTGATGCAGGTAGATGCTGCCGAGCATCACCAGCCCCAGGGCCCCGATCGCGTAGTGGGCTCCATGTTCCAGGTAGACGAGATGGTCCAGGGCCCGCTCCCGGCTGAGCATAAGGGTCAGGGAGCGGATGAACAGGGCCCCCAGGCCCAGACCGGTGAGGATCAGGCCAAGGTTGGAGGTGATCGCGAAGGCGCCGATCGTGCCATCGAGGCTGAAGGAGGCGTCCAGCAGCTCCAGGTAGAGAATGCTGGCCAGTCCCCCTCCCGCCGCCAGCCGGGCGCCGGCCTGCTCCTCATCGCCGAAGGCCTCCGCCAGGGAAGTGCTCAGCAGCTGCAACACCAGGCCGATCACGCCGGCAATCATCACATCGCCGCGCATCGCTCCCGGCAGCAGCAGATCGAGCAGCAGCAGCAGAATCAGGGCGAGGGCGATCTCCAGGGCCTCGATGCGACCGGCCTGGCTCAGCTTGCGCTCCAGGGGCTTGAACCAGTGCAGGGTCTTGGCCTCATCGAAGAAGTAGCGCAGGAACACCAGCAGCAGGAACATGCCGCCGAACGCCAGGATCCGGGGCTCGGCCTTGTCCAGCAGCTCGCGATAGAGATCGGGGTGATGCAGGGCGGCGTCGAGGGCCTGACCCAGGCCGACCCCACCGGCCAGGGCCACCATCAGCAGCGGGCCGAGAAAGCGCACCCCGAACACGGGAATCACCAGACCCCAGGTCAGAAAAAAGCGCTGCTGGCCGGGGGTGAGCTTGTCGAGCACCCGGGCGTTGACCACGGCGTTGTCGAACGACAGCGACACCTCCAGAGCCAGCAGCACCAGCGTGATCCAGGCCGCCAGCGGGCCCAGCAGGCCCAGCACGATCAGCAGACCGGCGCTGCAGGCCGCCAGGGGGAAGATGAGATAGCGGAAGTAACGCATCGGGACGAGCGACCGGACCGCTTCGATTGACCCCATGATCACCCAACGCACGGCCGCGAACGGGCAACGGCCCCAGCCGCAAGCCGCTCAGGGCTCGTCGCGATCGCGCTCCAGCTGCCGCTGTTCCAGCAGAGAAAACAGCCGGGGCAGAACCACGATCACGGCGATCAGGGCCAGGGCACCGAGGCCGAACTGCACCACCCCCCGCATCATGGTCTCGAAGGGAATCCAGCGGCCGCCCAGCCAGGCCAGACCCACCATCGAGCTGGCCCAGAGCACCGCGCCGATGGCATTGCAGAGCAGGAAGCGGGGATAGGGCATGCCGACGGCCCCGGCCATCGGCCCGGCCACCACCCGCAGCACCGCCACGAAGCGCCCCAGCAGCACCGACTTGCCCGAATGGCGCAGGAACTGCTCCCGCAGCCGCTCCAGCTGCTCGGGGGATTGACGCAGCAGACCACCCACCCGCAGGATCAGGCCCCAGCCGGCGCGGCGCCCCACCCAGTAGCCGATGTTGTCACCGAGGATGGCGCCGCCGGCCGCCGCCGCCATCACCCCCAGCCCATGGAGCTGGCCACTGCCGGCGGCATAGCCCCCCAGCAGGGTGACGGTCTCGCCGGGCAGGGGCAGGCCGGCGTTCTCGAGCAGCATCGCCAGGAAGACGACGCCATACCCCCAGGTCCGGAGCAGCTGCTGCAGGGCTTCGGGGTCGATCCAGTCGCCGCCGACAGTGGCCAGCACAGGGAGCATTCAGCAGTCCCGACCCTATTCCCCGGCACCTGGCTGCGGCAGGGCGGGGCGCCGCTGACGCCAGCGCAGCACCTGCCAGGCCAGGAAGGCCAGCAGCAGGGGCAGCACCGCCACCAGCACCACCAGCCGGTATTCAGCCAGCACGGTGGGAGCCTGGTAGAGCAGCAGCTGCTCCAGCAGGTAGAGGCCGTACAGACCCACCAAAATGCCACCCTCCAGGCGGGTGATCACCCCGCCGGTCCAGAAGATCGGCAGACAGGCGAGGGTGGTGAGCACCATGATCGGCAGATCGCGGGCGATCATCACGGGATCGACCAGCAGGCCCTCGCCGCCGGAGAAGGCGGCGCAGAGACCGAGGATCACCAGCTGATTGAGCAGGTTGCTACCGACCACGTTGCCGATCGCCAGGTCGGCCTTGCCCTTGTAGGCCGCCACCAGGGAGGTGACCAGCTCCGGCATCGAAGTGCCGGCCGCCACGATCGTCAGGCCGATCACGGTCTCGCTGACCCCGAGCTGGAGGGCGGCGCCGGTCGCCCCCTTGACCAGCAGCTGGGAGCCCACCACCAGCAACACCAGGCCGGCGGCCAGCTTGGCGGCCGCCACGGGCCGGGTGAGTCGCTCGCTCTCATCAATCGGATCGCCCTCATCGGGATGCTCGCCGGCGGTGCGCATCTCCCAGACGAGGTTCATCACCGTGGCCACCAGCAGCGCCACGCCCGCCTGCCAGGTGAGGCGTCCGCCCGAGGCCATGCCCCACACCGCCATCGAGACCCCCAGCAGCAGCGGCACGTCGCGGCGCACCAGCCGGCTCCTGACCCGCAGCGGCACCACCAGCGCACTCATGCCGAGCACGATCAGCACATTGAAGATGTTGCTGCCGACCACGTTGCTGACGGCGATGGCATCGTTCCCCTGGAACGTGGACAGCAGGCTGACGAACAGCTCGGGGGCGCTGGTGCCGAGCGACACCACCGTGAGACCGATCACGATCTGGGGGATGCCGAGCAGCAGGGCCAGGGCCACCGAGCCGGCCACGAACAGCTCACCGCCGCCGAACAGCAGCAGGATTCCCGCCGCCATCAACAGGAAATCGGTGAAGAACGTCATCGCCAGCTCTCAGTGGCGGGATTCTGTCGAGATCGGCGCAATCCTGGGGCCTCGGCCCTCACAAACAGCCCAGGCCCAGCACCATGCACCCTGCACCGTGACCCCAAGGCCTGGTGGCCTCACGCCAGCGGCTGACCCGAATCGCAGCCAGGCCGAATCGCAGCCAGACCGACACGCAGCGGGTCCGACACGCCGTTGGCCCGAGACCCGGCTGATCCGAGACTCAGCTGATCCCCACCAGCCGGTTCTCCCCACCGGTCTCCCTGTCCATGGCCGTCCGCCCCGTGCTCGAAATCGGTGATCCGCGGCTGCGGCAGGTCAGCCGGGCCGTGCCCCTGGCCATGATCGGCAGCCAGGCCCTGGGGGGGCTGATCCAAGATCTGCGGGACACCATGGCCGCCCGCGACGGTGCCGGCCTGGCCGCTCCCCAGATCGGCGTGCCGCTGCGCCTGGTGATCTTCGGCATCAGCGCCAATCCCCGCTATCCGCAGGCGCCGCCGATCCCGGAAACGATCCTGATCAACCCCGAGCTCACGCCCCTGGGCGAGGAGCGCGAATCTGGCTGGGAGGGCTGCCTGAGCGTGCCGGGGCTGCGGGCCGAGGTGCCGAGGGCCCGGCGGATCCGCTACCGCGCCCTAACCCCTGGGGGACAGGGGATCGAACGGGAGGTGGAGGGCTTCCACGCCCGGGTGGTGCAGCACGAGTGCGATCACCTCGATGGCGTGCTGTTCCCCGACCGACTGGCGCCGGCCACCGCCGCCATCCTGATCGCGGCCGCCGATGGCGCCGCCCCAACCGGCCCGCCAGGCTGACCGCTACCGGCCCTTAGCCCCCTGCCACCGGCCCCCCAGCTCCAGGCCGGCGGCAGAGCCCGGGCCGCTTCAGGCCGCCAGCGACGGGCGAGCCCGCACCACCAACGCCAGCCCCACCAGCATCAACAGGACAAAGGTCAGCAGCATCGTGGTCTGACGGCCGACCGCAGTCCACAGAAAACCGAGGGCCACGGCGGCCACCGCCGCCAGGCTGGCGCCCCCCACCAGCTGGCGCCGCCGGCGCGAGACACCGGGCAGGCCCGCGGCCAGGGCCGCCACGGCCACCATGCCGTAGACGAGCAGAAAAGCCAGCACGGCGAAGCCCCCCAGCTGGTCAAACAACTGGCTGACGCTCAGCCCCGCCAGCTCCAGCCCGCCGCCGATCACGATCAGCGGCAGGGTGGTGGCCGCCAGGGCATTGGCCGGGGTGCGAAAACGGGGATGGACCCGGGCCAGGCTCGGGGGCAGCACGCCGCCTTCGGCCAGATCAAAGGCCATGCGGCCCAGGGCATTGAGACTGCCGAGGGTGCTGCCGAACAGGCAGAGAAAGGCGCCGGCGCGAATCCATTCGCCCGCCCCGGGCTGCCCGAGGCGATCCGCCAGCAGGGCAATCGGATCGAGGCCGCCTCGCTGGGCCAGGGGCAACCAGGCCAGCCCCTCGGTCAGCACCACCGCCCAGAACAGGAACAGCGCGCCGGAGATCAGCACGCTGAGCCGGATCGCCCGCGGCACCGCCAGCTCCGGCCGCAACGATTCCGCGCCGAGGGTGGCGGCGCTCTCGAAGCCGATGAAACTGAGCACGGCCACCATCAGACCGGAGCGGATCTGCAGGGCGGTGTCCCCGACCGGATTGAGGGCGGCCAGATCGGCGGGGGCGCCGCCGTGCCGCAGCACCACCACGCACAGGGCCAGCACGATCAGCACCGAGATCGACTCGGTGCCGAGCATGGTGTGGGTGGAAAAGCGCACATCGCGCCGGGCCAGCAGCAGGCAGCCCAGGCCGCCGATCCCGTAGCCGATCAGGGGCAGCGGCTGGCCGCCGAGCAGGGCGATCAGATGGTTGATGTAGAAGCCGAAGAAGACCAGGCAGGCCAGCATCGTGCCGCCGTAGCCCAGCAACAGGGCCCAGGCGGCGACGGCACCGGCCGCCGGACCCAGGCCGGCCTCCACATAGGCGGCGATGCCACTGGCGCTGCCGGGCTGACGCCGGAACAGCACCAGAGTTTCGGCCACCAGCAGGATTGCCACCAGGGCGATGGCGTAGCAGATCCAGGTGGCGTGGCCGGCGCTGCTGGCGGCGGCGGGGATGTTGATCACCGCCGTCAGGGTGAGGCCGACGGTGGCCACCGCCTGGGCGGTGACAGCGACCGGGCCCAGGCAGCGGTTGAGGCTGGGGGTCGCCGGACGAATCGGGGTCGCTGAACTGACGAGGGACGTGGCGGACATCGGCGCATCAGTCGCAGGCTCAGCCTGACAGCCGGAGCTCGGCCTGACAGCCGGAGCCAGGCCTGAGCGAGAGACCCGGACCGCCAGCCGCAGAGGCCATCCCTGCACCCTGCCCCAGGGGCGGCGGGGGGCGGGCTCTTAGCCTGCACCGCAGCCAGGCACACCGATGCGCAGCGATCCGTCCTTCGGGGCTGCCAGCGGCGGCGGCCCCAGCAGCCCCCTGGCCGGCGGCAGCGGTCCGCGCTGGTGGGTGCGGGGCGATCTCGACGGTTTCCTCGGCCTGGGGCTCGACAACCTGATCCAGATCCTGCTGATCGTCTCGCTCTGCCGCGGCGTGCTCGGCTACCCCGACCGGCTGATCTTCGGCGTGATCCTGCCCGCCACGGGCCTGAGCCTGGTGGTGGGCAACATCGCCTACGCCATCCAGGCCCAGCGGCTGGGGAGCGCCGAAGGCCGGGACGACCGCACCGCCCTGCCCTACGGCATCAACACCGTCAGCCTGTTCGCCTACGTGTTTCTGGTGATGCTGCCGGTGAAGCTCTCGGCCCTGGGCCAGGGCCTCAGCGCCGAGGCGGCGGTGAGCCTGTCCTGGCGGGCGGGATTGCTGGCCTGCCTGGGCTCGGGCCTGATCGAGGCGGCCGGTGGCTTCTGCACGGCGGCGCTGCGCCGCTGGCTGCCGCGGGCCGCCCTGCTCTCCACCCTGGCCGGCATCGCCCTGGGCTACATCGGCCTGGGCTTCCTGCTGCGCACCTATGCGGTGCCGGTGGTGGGCCTGGCGGTGCTGGCGGTGATCCTGCTGGCCTATTTCGGCTCGGTCCGGTTGCCCCTGCCCGGCGGTCTGCTGGCGGTGCTGGTGGGGGTACTGCTGGCCTGGGCCACCGGCCTGCTGCAGGTGGATCCGGCCACCTGGCAGGCCAACGCCAGCCAGGTGGGGCTGCGGCTGCCCAGCCTGCAGATCGGCGAACTCTGGGCCGGCCGGGAGCAGCTGCTGCCCTGGCTCGGGGTGACGATCCCGATGGGTCTGTTCAACGTGCTCGGCTCCCTGCAGAACATCGAGAGCGCCGCCGCCGCCGGCGATGACTATCCGGTGCGCGGCTCGCTGCTGATCAATGGCATCGGCACCGTGGTGGCCGCCCTGCTCGGCTCCTGCTTCCCCACCAGCCTCTACATCGGCCATCCCGGCTGGAAGGGCATGGGCGCCCGCATCGGCTATTCGTGGCTCAACGGCCTGGTGATGGGCCTGGGCTGCCTGCTGGGGCTGTTCGGACTGATCGGCCAGCTGGTGCCGATCGAGGCCGGCATGGCGATCGTGCTCTACATCGCCCTGATCATGGCGGCCCAGGCATTTCAGGCCACGCCGCCCCGCCATGCGGCGGCCGTGGCCCTGGGGCTGCTGCCCGGCCTGGCCGGCTGGGGCTCCCTGCTGCTGAAGGCGGGCCTGCGGGCCGGAGGCGCCGGCACCGCCGTCCATCCGTTCACGCCGGCCCTGCTGCTGCCCCTGCAACAGGCCGATGTCTGGGCGGCGGGGGCCTTTGCCCTGGAACAGGGGCAGATCGTGGCGGCGATGCTGCTGTCGGGCATGCTCGTCTATGTGATCGAGCAGCGCTTCCGCGCCGCCGCCCTCTGCGCCTTGGTGGCCTCGGCCCTGTCCTGGGTGGGCCTGCTGCATGCCTGGCGCTTCACCAGCGCCGACACGGTGCTGAATCCTGGCTGGGGCAGCGGCGGCTCCTGGGCCCTGGGCTATCTGGCGATGGCGGTGGTGTTCCTGCTGGGCAGCCGGCTGAGGAAACTCTGATCCAGCCTCAGCGAGCGCCATTCCCGCTCGGCCGCTGGCTTCCGTGCTGATCAGGGGCACTGGCTATAACCAGCCAAGGACTGCCCCCTGAACGATGTTCGAGCGTTCTTCGCTGCACGGTTTCCAGCTGCACGGTTTGCTTCTGCGCGGTTTCCAGCTGAAAGATTTCCAGCTGAACGGTTTCCAGCTGACCGGTTTGCTTCTGCGCGGTGTCCTTGTGCACAGCACCCTGCTGGTCGGCCTGATCGGCGCCAATTCACTGGGCGGAGCGAGCGCCGCCACCCCGCCCGCTGCCGCTGGCCTGCACTGCGCCCATCCCCAGCCGGGCCGCTATGCCGTGATGGGCCAGGGCGTCGCCAACGGTGAACCAGTGGCACGCCTGCTGCAGGAAACCTGGAACGCCGATGGCTCGCTGCGGGGCGTGCGGCTGGAGCGGCGCGGCAGCCGCTACGCCGAAACCAACTACAGCGGCCGCTATCGCGCCATCTCCGGCTGCCGGGTGGCGATCAGCCGCACCGATGACACAGCCACCAGCCCCAGTCAGGCGGTGCTGGATCTGCAGGGCCATCCCCGCTTTTCCCTGGGTACCCTGCCGGATGTGCTGCTGATCTCCCGCTGGTACCGCCAGCCGAATCGCCGCTGCAGCAGCGCCCTGCTGGATGGCAGCGTCGTCAGCATGCAGACGGGCAACAGCCGCAAAGGCCAGGTCTGGCAGCCGAATGCGGTGGTGCAGCACGAGCGCTGGCAGCAGGGTCAGGTGAAGGGCATCGCCGTCTCCAGTTACGGCCCCTCGATCGAGGAGAGCACCTACAAGGGCAGCATCAGCGTCAGCCCCGACTGCCTGGCCAGCCTCAGGGAAGTGGATTCGCTCGGCAGGGTCTACAACTACCGGGCCGTGGTGCTGGCCGATGGCAGCGGCTATCTCTATCTGCAGACCGATCCTGACGATCTGACGGTCGGGGCGCTGGAGCGGATCAAGGACCGCTGAGCTCGCTGCCGGCCAGCAACCGATCCCGCACCAGCGAGGGCTCCAGCCCCGCCACCGTGATCCATTTGCGCCGGCTGCTCAGGCCCCGCACCACCTGTACCGCCCGGCTGGGCACCCCCAGACGGGCGGCGACGAAGCGCACCAGGGCGGCGTTGGCGGCGCCAGCCACCGGCGCAGCCTGCAGGCGCATGGCGATGGCCCCGTCCCGCTCGCCCAGCACCGCATCGCGGCTGGCGCGGGGTTGAATCCAGAGGGCCACCGTTGCCGGGGCGGCGGAGTCAGCCATGGGCTCAGCTCAGAACGAGGTCCACGAAGACAACTGAGGCCGGTCACACGAACCTAGGGTGCGCTCGATTGTGATTGAAATCGATGTCCTTTGACAGTACGTCCTGGAAACCGCGCCTCAAGCGCTACGAACATCGCTTCGAGAAAGTGCTGTGGCGACTGCGCCTGATCGCGATCCTGCCGGTGATCATGAGTCTGGCCAGCACCGGGGTCACGTTTGTACTGGGAACTCTGGAGATCGGCAAATCGATCCTGGGCCTCAGCAGGGTCGACAATCAGGACATGGCCTACATGGCCAAACTGCTGGGCGGTGTGGTGACGGGTATCGATCTCTACCTGATTGGCATTGCCCTGCTGATCTTCGGTTACGGCGTCTATGAACTGCTGATTTCACCGATTGATGCTGCCCGGGGAGACAACAAGGTCGGCGAAGGACTGCTCGACATCCGCGATCTCGACCAGCTCAAGGAAAAGCTGGTCAAGGTGCTGGTGGTGGCCCTGATCGTCTCGGCGTTCAAGGCGATGCTGTCGCTGCCGATCGTCGATGGCCCTTCCCTGGCTTACTTCTGCCTGAGCGTGTTGCTGCTGGCGATCAGCGGCTTCCTGGTGACGGGGGATCTGGGAAAGGGCAAACATCGCTGAGACCAGCCATGGACGGCCAGGCCGGCCACCGGCCTTGACAGCCAATCAGCAAACGTCAAGTCACGCTGAACTGAGTGTTCGTGATGGCCAGGCCAGGATTCAGCGTCGCGAACAGCGTGGATTCCTGAGTGATGCCGCTGCCGTCGGCCATGACCGTGAGCTGTGCTTCCCCCGCATCTGTGGATGTCTGCTCCGTAACTAACAGCAGTGACACCCTGGCCGCGCTGCTACAGCTGGCCGCCGCGATGGCACCACCACGGCCCCCCGCCGATCCTCTGGCGGTGGCCCAGGTCCTGGCTGAGCCCCACAGAGCTGGCCCGGTTGCTGGGGGTGGCCACCGGCACGGTTCGCAGATGGCGTACGGGGCCACCGCCCCAGGCCTGGCTTTGAGCTGGAGCGCCGCAAGGATGGCGCGGCGGTCTGGTGGCGTGTCACTGCCGGCAATGACTGACAGCAGTGACACCACGGCGAGCCTTCTGCGCTGATCAATCTGCAGCGAATCGGCACCAGCCGCCCCTACAGGCAGAGACCAGCGAACGGATCCACCGCTGAGGCGGCGATAGCCGGATTGGCCAATTTGAAGTTGTCTTCATGCAACTGCAGCGTCAGGCGCAGTTGCATGGGGATCTGGCGGGCAAAGGGAATGCGGGGCAGGGGCAATTCCGCCATCAACTCACCGGCGCCATAACGGGCGACGTAGTCGTGGTAGTTGTCCCAGCAATCGCGGCTGAAGCCATTGCTGCGGTAGTTGGCAAAGTAGCTTTCCACCAGCAGGTCGTTGGCCGTGATCAGGCCATGGCGCTCCAGCTCGATGTTGTAGTAGGTGAGCGCAGCCTCCGGCCAGTCGTCGAGCTGCTGAATCGATGTGCCATTGATCAGGGCTCCAGCCTCCACCAGGCTGCCGGCGTAGTGGATCGCATGGCTGGGGGAGAGGAAGGTGTCTTGCGCTGGGCCGAGCGATCCCAAGGCGCCTTGGTTGATGCGAATCGGCATTTTGCCCAGGGCCTGCAGCTGGGCGATGCTGCGGGTGCTGCGGGCCAGGAAGCGCACCGGCTGGGGCCCCTCGGCAGTGCTGATCAGATCGCCGGGCTTGAGGGTTTCGATCGGCTGCTCACCGCTGGGGGTGGCGATCAGGGTGCCGGCCAGGAAGCAGACCACATTCACCGTGGCGGTGACGGGGGAGACTGTTGCAGTAAAGCCCTGGGCATCGGTGTAGGTTACCTGCACCGTATAGCTGCCAAATCCCGTAGTACTCGTGGAGTAGGTGGAGTTGGTAGCACCACTGATGGCTGCACCATTCAGAAGCCATTGGTACTTGTAATCAGGGTTGGCGGCAGTGCCATCGGGATCGCCAGTAACTGTTGATGCTGCCAGGATCACGCCTTCCTGAAACACACCAGGGATAGACGAGGTGATAGGGCTCGGGACACCATTGCCAGTATTAACATTGTAAATCACATAGCTTGATGAGCTATAAACGGCTTCCTGGAAACCCGAGTTATCAACATACCGGATCAACGCCCTAATATATTTTCCCTGCAAAGAGTTGTCTAGCTGGAATGCTGACAAGGTGCAGCCAGCATCTACCCATGAAACTTGATCTTGGGAAACTTGCCATAAATGCGTAATTGAACCCGATGAAATCCCGTCGGGATCTTGACCAGTGGCTTGGGCTTGAGCAAGCGCACTCGCCGCATACGTGATAGGGAGTGAGTATGAAGAAGTACCAGTATCACTGTATACAGCAAGCCGCGCTTCGGAAGAACCATTCGAAGATATTTTCACAGAGCCAGTTGCCTGCTGTGAGCCCCTCAAATCCCCATAAACATCCGCCCCCGACCCGGAAAATGCATAAATGTCAGAATAGTAAGTGTTCAGGTAATGAATTAGGCCACTAGCTACATGTTCCGGGGAAAAATAATCATCCGTTCTGAGGAGATTAGTATTAGCAGAGAACCAGTATCTTCCGTTGACATTCCACTCCATCTGACTATCTCTACTCCATGTTCCTGATGACAAAATCTTGAGACGCTCTGCATTCGTGAATATTGTTTTCGTTCCGTAAGACGATGGGCCAACTATTATTATTGCAGCTTCAGCATTTACCTGGATACCGTTGACGCCTATTAGCATTGAGTCGTTGTCTGGCTCATGATGATTTGAGAGTTTAATACTTTGGGCTTGGCTTAGAAGAGTTGAAAAATATTCCCCCTCATCCCCCTGCGTATCCACCGCATTCAATAAATGATCCAGGTAATGCCCCAGCTCCTCCGTAAGCACCGCAATCGCCTGGGCCGCACTGGCCTCAGCCAGCCAGTCCTGGTTCAGATAGATGCTGCCCGTGCTGCTGCCATAGGCGCCAGCAGCTCCCGGCATCGAGCTCGCTGGCAGCAGCACGATCGGCGGCAGGCCGGAAAAATCCCCTTGGCTCCACTGGCTGACCAACCGCTTCAGAGGCTCTGGCTCAGCCTTCAGCACCAAAGCCTCCTGGGCGGCAGCCGTGAGGCGACCACTGGCCGACCAGCCCTGAAGCAGCAGATGCCAATCTGGAAGCAGTGCCGTGAGGGTGTGGTTGCTGCTGCTGGTGATGGCCACGGACCTGCTCCTGAGAAGGAATAAAAAACACGCTCCAGGTAGTGACACCCGAGCTATACCTTTACATTTGCTTCAACTCTAAGTCCAGGCAACGGGCTTCCGGGTAGGAAATGGCGGGCTTACCTGGGGACTTTGTGATGAGCAATGCTGATGAATCTTGCCAAGCCCAGCCATGCCAATTCTTCTCAGGATTGATGCAATTGATGCATAACGGCCCACGGGTCGTCTTCCAGCATCAGCGGAGCTCGGCAGAACCACACCACTGCCACGCCCGCATGCGGTGCCGCCGCCATCGCCTACAGGCCCAAGCCTTCACCCCCTGCGATACCACCAACCCACCAGCCAGTCCTCACCAATGCGCCCCTAAATTCCCCCCATCGCCCCGATCCCATGAGCGCCCCTCCGGCCCGGCTCAGCCTGCGTCGCCCCGATGACTGGCACGTGCATCTGCGCGATGGCGCCCTGCTCCAGGCCGTGGCGCCGCTGACCGCGGCCCAGTTCGGCCGGGCGATCGTGATGCCCAACCTCAGCCCGCCGATCACCACCGTGGCCGCGGCCCGGGCCTACCGGCAGCGGATCCTGGCGGCCATCCCCGATGCCAGCGGCTTCACCCCGCTGCTCACCGCCTATCTCACCGACACCATCGATCCGGCCGAGCTGGAACGGGGTTTTGCCGAGGGGGTGTTCACGGCCTGCAAGCTTTATCCCGCCAACGCCACCACCAATTCGGCCGCCGGCGTCAGCGACCTGGCGAAGCTGACCGCCGTGTTCGAGACCCTGGAGCGCCTCGGCATGCCCTTGCTGATCCACGGCGAGGTCACCGAGGCCGAGATCGACGTCTTCGATCGCGAGGCGGTGTTCATCGAACAGCATCTGCAACCGCTGCTGCGGCGCCACCCCGGCCTGAGGGTGGTGTTCGAACACATCACCACCGCCGAAGCGGCCGCCTTCGTCGCCGGATCGGGTCCCAACCTGGCGGCCACGATCACCCCCCACCATCTGCACATCAACCGCAACGCCATGTTCCGCGGCGGCCTGCGGCCCGACTTCTTCTGTCTGCCGGTGGCCAAGCGCGAACACCATCGCCTCGCCCTGCGCGCCGCCGCCATCAGCGGCGACCCCAGCTTCTTCCTCGGCACCGATTCGGCCCCCCACCCCCGCCACGCCAAGGAGGCGGCCTGCGGCTGCGCCGGCATCTTCAATGCCCCGTATGCGATCGAGAGCTACGCCCTGGCCTTCGAGCAGGAGGGGGCCCTGGAGCGGCTCGAAGCCTTCGCTTCGGAGTTCGGCCCCCGCTTCTACGGCCTGCCACTCAACGAGGAGCGCATCTCCCTGGTGCGTGAGGCACAGTCGGTGCCGGCCCGGCTGCATCTCAACGATGCCGCCGGCGAAGCCGTGGCGCTGGTGCCCTTCCACGCCGGCGACGTCCTGCCCTGGCGCCTGGCCTGAATGCTGCCCTGAACGCGGGCCTGGGGGCTGTTCACCATGGCCCTGCCGGCGGGCCGGTGACCGACAGAATGCGGGCACCCCAGACCCCGTTCCATGGCCGGCCCCAGCGCCCAGCCCCTGCTCACCGCGCTGCGGGGCGCCGACCTGCTCAACAATCCGCGGCTGAACAAGGGCACGGCCTTCAGCCGCGCCGAGCGCCGGCAGCTGGGACTGGAGGCCCTGCTGCCCTGGCAGGTGGAGACGATCGAGCAGCAGGTGGAACGCTGCTGGCGCGCCTTCGGCGAACTGGAGCGCGACCTGGACCGCTACGCCTACCTGCAGATCCTGCGCGAACGCAATCTCACCCTGTTCCACCGCGTCCTGGCCGATCACATCGAGGCGGTGATGCCGATCGTCTACACCCCCACCGTGGGCTCGGCGATCCAACACTTCAGCCAGACCTACCGCAGCCCCTCCCTGGGCTTGTTCCTGGCGGCTCCCCAGCAGGAGCGCTTCAGCGAGATCCTGCAGCAGGCCTGCCACGCCTGGGGCGATGCCCCCCCCGAACTGCTGCTGGTCACCGATGCCCAGGGCATCCTCGGCATCGGTGACCAGGGCATCGGCGGCATCCACATCTGCCAGGGCAAGCTGGCGGTCTACACCCTCTGCGCCGGCCTTGATCCCAGCCGCTGCCTGCCGGTGATGCTGGATGTGGGCACCGACCGGCCCGCCCTGCTCTCAGACCCCAGCTATCCCGGGCTGCGCGAACACCGATGGGAGGGCGAGGCCTACGACGCCGTACTCGAGCACTTCGTCAGCGCCGTCGAGACGGTCTGCCCCGGCGCCCTGGTGCAGTGGGAGGACTTCGGCGCCGCCAATGCCCGGCGGGTGCTCGATCGCTACCGCCAGCGCCTACCCAGTTTCAACGACGACATCCAGGGCACCAGCGGCGTGGCGGCGGCGGCGATCCTGGCGGGCCTGCAGGGGTTGGACCAGCGCCTGGCGGACCAGCGGATCGTGATCTTCGGTGCCGGCAGCGCCGGCTGCGGCATCGCCGAGCGGCTGCTGCGGCTGCTGCAGCGCCAGGGGCTTTCGGCCCAGGAGGCCGCCGATCGCCTCTGGCTGCTCGACCGGGACGGCCTGGTGCACGAGGGCATGGAGGCCGCAGGGCTGACGCCGCCCTCCGCGGCGGCGGCGCCCTACGCCAAGCGCAGCGCGCTGCTGGCGGGGATGGCCCGCGACGAGCGGGGGCGCCTGGGACTGCTGGCGGTGATCGAAGCGGTGCGACCGTCGGTGCTGATCGGCACCTCCACCGTGGCCGGCGCCTTTGATCAGACCGTGATCGAGGCCCTCTGCCGCGGCAGCGAGCGGCCGATCGTGCTGCCCCTCTCCAATCCCACCCCCCTGGCGGAGATCACGCCGGCGAACCTGCTGAGCTGGAGCCAGGGGCGGGCGCTGGTGGCCAGCGGCAGCCCGTTCGCGCCGGTGACGATCGACGGCCGCCTGCGGCGGATCGGCCAGTGCAACAACTGCTTTGTCTTCCCCGGCCTGGGCTTCGCCGCCGTGGCGGTGGGAGCCCGCACGGTCAGCGAGGGCATGATCGACGCCTGCATCGAGGCCCTGGCGGCGGTGATCCCCGCCGCCGCCGATCCCGAGGCGCCGCTGATGCCGCCCCTGCAGGACGTGCAGCAGGTGTCGGCGGCCGTGGCCGAGGCGGTGGCCCTGGCCGCCGTCGCCGAGGGGCTGGCCCGTCACGCCCGCACCCCGGCCGAGGCCCGGGCCCGGCTGCAGGCCTGCTCCTGGCGGCCCGACTACGCCGAGCTGCGGGCGGCCTGAGCGCCGCGACTGGCCTGAGCGCAGCCGACCGCCCGCATCTGGCCGCCGCCCGAAGCGCTCCCTTCAATAAGAGCTGTGTCGCCGCCTCGCACCCGCCGCCGCCGCCGGACTAGCACCAGGCCACCGGTCTCTTCTCGCTTGGGATTCTTCGTCCAGCTCACTGACGCCATCGCCGACCACCAGTCGCTGCTGGTGACGGGGCTCGACCCCAACCCGGAGATGCTGCAGAGCTGGTCCCAGCGCCGCGGCATGGCCGGCCGCTCCTTCCTCTCCCAGGCCCGCCACTGGATCAAGGCGGTGATCGAGGCCACCGCGCCCCACGTCTGCGCCTACAAGCCCAGCCTCGGTTTTTACCAGGCCCTGGGGCCGGTGGGGCTGGATCTGCTGCGGGAGGTGCGCGAGCTGGTGCCCCTGGAGATCCCGCTGATCATCGACGCCAAGCACGGCGATCTCAACAGTTCCTCGGCCCTGGCCCATTACCTGTTCCGGTCCCTGGGGGCCGACGCGGTCACCCTCTCGCCCCTGCCCGGCCAGGACATCGCCGCCCCCTTCCTGCTCTATCCCGACAAGGCGGTGGTGGTCACCTGCCACAGCTCCAATCCGGCCGCCCGGGTGCTGCAGCACCATCCCAGTGAGGAGGACCCGCTCTACCTGCGCATCGTGCGCGAAACCCAGCTGTGGGCCACCCCCGAGCAGCTGTTGCTGGAGGTGGGCACCAGCGATCCGGCGATCCTGGCCCGGGTGCGGCGGGAGGCGCCGGAGCGCTTCCTGATCCTGCGCAGCCTCTGGGCCGAGGAGGACCGCCTCGACGCCCTGCTGGAGGCCGGCCTCAGCCAGGCCGCCGACGGCCTGCTGCTGCCCCTGCCCCAGAACCTGCTGGTGGAGGACGACATGGCCGAGCGGGCGGCCCAGTTGAAACAGCGCATCAGCGAGCGGCGCGATCACTGGCTGGAGAACCGCCAGCGCTCCGCCGCCGCCAGTTGCAGCCTCTGGCTGCCCGATCCGGTCGGCGCCGGCGGCCCGGCTGGGCCAGCGGCGCCGGACCCTGCCGCCGCTGGGATCGCGCTCGCCGCGGCCGTCCCCAACGGCGGGGCGGGCGCCGGGACTGCGGCCGGGGAGGCTGGGCCGGGCGACCTGCCGGCCAGCGATCCGCTGACCAGTGATCCGCTGACCAGTGATCCGCTGGCCAACGATCCGCTGGCGAGCCTGATCGTCGATCTGTTCGACATCGGCTGCCTGCTGTTCGGCGAGTACGTGCAGGCCTCCGGGGCCCTGTTCAACTACTACATCGACCTGCGCCAGATCATCTCCGATCCCAACCTGTTCCACCGGGTGCTGCATGCCTACGCCGGGCAGCTGCAGGGGCTGGCCTTCGATCGCATCGCCGGCATCCCCTACGGCTCCCTGCCCACCGCCACCGGCCTGTCGCTACAGCTGCACAAACCGCTGATCTACCCGCGCAAGGAGGTCAAGGCCCACGGCGCCCGGCGACTGATCGAAGGCGACTTCGAGGAGGGCGATGTGGTGGCCCTGGTCGACGACATCCTGATCACCGGCGGCAGCCTGCTGGAGGGCATCGCCAAACTCGAGAGCTCCGGCCTGGTGGTGCGCGATGTGGTGGTGTTCATCGACCACGGCGACGACCAGCTCAGCCAGGGGGAGGCCGCCGGCGCCGGGCGCGGCAGCGCCGCCCTGCGGCGGCTGGAGCAGCGGGGCTACCGCTGCCGGGCCGTGCTCGACATCCATCGCATCACCCGGGTGCTGCACCACCACGGCCGGCTCAGCGATGGGCAGGCGGCGGTGCTCGGCGCCCCGGCCCAGCGCCTGGGGGCTGGGGACAGACAGGACCTCCAGGGCCATCCGGAGCGGGTGCTGGCCAGCTCGTAGATTGGCCCGCGCGTCCCCTCCCACCCCGGACGCCCCCCTTGCCATGTCCCAGGGCAGCCGTACCGACAGCCCTTCCACCCCCACGATCGGGGAGCTGGAGGCCAAATATTCGCTGTATTGCAAAGCGATGCGTCTGTTGATCAAGGAGGGACGCAGCCTGGAGCAGGTGAGTCGCACCGTCTGCTGGAGCCGGCTGCAGCAACTGCACACCTGCCTGCCGAGCCGCTACAAGTCACCGGACTACCTGTTCGTGGTGCTGCGGCGCGATCTGGCCTGAAACACGCCTCCGCCGGCGGCGCCGGGCCATGATCGCCCGGCCATCCTCCCGGCAGCGTGCGCGCCAGCCACGGCCGGAGCCCGATGAAATCGATCTCCGAACCCTTTCTGCGCCGGCCGGTGCTGACCCTGGTCATCAGCCTGCTGATCCTGCTGGCCGGCCTGATCAGCCTGCCGCTGCTGCAGGTGGAGAACCTGCCGCCGATCGCCCCCGGCCGGGTGACGGTGCGCGCCAGCTATCCCGGCGCCGGCCCGGAGGTGGTGGAGCAGGGGGTCACGGCCCTGCTGGAGAAACAGCTCAACGGGCTGGAGCGCCTGGACACGATCCGCTCCAGCAGCTCCGCCAACGGCAGCCTGATCAGCCTCGGCTTTGAGGGCGGCGATCCCGAACTCAACCAGATCAACACCCAGAACGAGACCACCGTGGTCGGGCGGCAACTGCCGGCCCAGGTGGCCCGCTTCGGCGTGCAGGTGCGGCGCAGCTCCGATGATCTGCTGCTGGTGCTGAGCTTCAGCGCCGAGCAGAACACCTACAGCGACACCTTCCTCACCGGCTGGGTGGACCAGGTGGTCAAGGAGCGGCTGCGGCGCGTCAGCGGTGTCAGCGATGTCAGCCTGTTCGGCGGCAGCAGCCTGGCCTACCGGCTCTGGCTCGATCCGGCCCGGCTGCAGGAACGCAACCTGACGATCCTGGAGGTGCGCCAGGCCCTGCAGCAGCAGAACGTGCTGGCGGCCCTGGGCCAGGCCGGCGAATCGCCGAGCCCCACCGATCAGGTCACCACCCTGCCGCTGCGCCTGGAGGGGCGCCTGCGCAGCGTCGAGGAGTTCGAGCAGCTGGTGGTGGCCCGCGGCGCCGGCGGCGGCGTCACCCTGCTCCGGGAGGTGGGCCGGGTGGTGCTCGGCAACGAGAACTACGACACGGTGGCCACCAACCTGCGGGGCGATCTCGCCGTCGCCCTCGGCGTCTATCAGCGCGACGGCAGCAATGCCCTCGACGTGCGTCAGGGCATCGACGCCGCCCTGGCCGAGCTGGCGCCCCGCTTCCCGCCCGGGGTGGCGATGGAGGTGATCGTGGACGAAGCCCAGACGGTGCGCACCAGCATCGATCGGGCGATCGAGGCCCTGCGCGATTCGGTGCTGCTGGTGCTGCTGGTGCTGCTGCTGGGCCTGGGCAACAGCCGCCTGGCCCTGATCACCGCCGTGGCGGTGCCGGTGTCCCTGATCGGCTCGCTGACCGTGCTGCGCCTCAGCGGCGGCTCGATCAACACCCTCTCCCTGTTCGGCATGGTGCTGGCCTCGGGGCTGCTGGTCGACGACGCGATCGTCGTCAGTGAGGACATCGGCCGCCGCCTGGAGCAGGGCACGCCGCCGCTGCAGGCCGCCGGCGAGGCGATGCGGGAACTGGGGGGAGCCGTGATCGCCACCTCCCTGGTGCTGGTGGTGGTGTTCATCCCGGTGCTGGGACTGGGCGGCAGCCTGGGCCGGCTCTATGCGCCGATCGCGATCGCGATCACCAGCGCCATCGTCTTCTCGACGATCAATGCGATCAGCTTCACGCCGGTGGCCGCCAGCCGGCTGCTGCGCAACGACCAGCGCGAGCCGGCCTGGCTGCGGCGCTGGATCGAGCCGACCCGCCGCGGCCTCGAACGGCTGGAGGCGCCCTACGGCCGCTGGCTGAACGCGGTGATGGCCCGGCGCCGGCTGATCGTGGCGCTGTTGCTGGTGGGCCTGCTGGTCACGGCCCTGGCGATCCGGGCCCGCCCCACCGCCTTCATTCCCCAGGAGGACACGGGCCAGCTGCGCGGTGTCGTGATCCTGGCCGACGGCATGGCCATCGGCCAGACCCAGCAGGTGCTGGATCAGGTGCGGGCCGTGGCTCGGCAGGAACCCCTGATCGCCAGCGCCAACTTCTACGCCGGCCGCTCCTTCGGTGACAGCAGTCCCAACAAGGGTCAGTTCTTCCTCAGGCTGAGGCCGGTGGACGAGCGCCAGGGCCGCGAGCAGAGCAGCGCCATGGTGGCGGATCGGATCAACAGGCAACTGCGGCGCCGCATCCGCAATGCCGTGGTGCAGCTGAGCGAAGCCCCCAGCGTGCGCGGTTTCAGCAGTGAGGGTGGCCTGGAACTGGAACTGCTCGACACCAGCAACGGCCAGCTCAGCCTGGCGGCCTTCGAGCAGGAGGCCCGCTCCTTCATCACTGCCGCCCAGGCCACACGCCTGCAGGGAGAACCGGCCTTTGAGCGGGTCTCCACCCGCTTCAGCGCCGGCGCTCCCCAGCTGCGCCTGGTGCCCGATCGCCTGCGCCTGGCCTCCCTGGGGGTGGATCTGTCGACCCTGGTGGACACCCTGGGCGCCAGCTTCGGCAGCGACTACGTCAATGACACCTTCGAATCGGACCAGGTGCGCCGCGTGATCGTGCAGCTCGACGGCGGCTCCCGCCGCGCTGCCGGCGACGTGCTCTCCCTGCCGGTGCGCAACCGTGATGGCGTCCTGGTGCCCCTCGGCCAGCTGGTGCGGATCGAGTCGACGGGCGGTCCGAGCAGCATCAACCACACCCGGCTGGTGCGCTCGATCAGCATCCGCGCCCTGCCCCGGCCCGGGGTGAGCAGCGGCCAGGCCATGGCCCTGCTGGAGGCGGTGCAGCGCAGCCGCGACAGCGATGTCGTCGATCTGGAGTGGGCCGGCCTGGCCCGCGAGGAAGCCCGGGCCGGGGGCAGCAACGTGCGTGTCTTCGCCCTCGGCGTCCTGGTGATGGCCCTGGTGCTGGCCGCCCTCTACGAAAACTTCCTCGATCCGCTGATCATCCTGGTGACCGTGCCCCTGGCGCTGCTGGGGGCCGTGGCCGGCCTGGCCCTGCGCGGCCTGGCCCTCGATGTCTATGGCCAGATGGGTCTGCTGGTGCTGGCCAGCCTGGCGGCCAAGAACGGCATCCTGATCGTCGAGTTCGCCAACCAGCGGCTGCGGGAGGGCCAGGGGCTCGAGGCGGCGATCCATGGCGCCGCCGTCGCCCGCCTGCGGCCGATCCTGCTGACCGCCTTCACCTCCCTGGCGGGCTTCCTGCCCCTGGTGTTCGCCAGCGGCTCCGGCGCCGCCAGCCGCATCAGCATCGGCACCGTGGTGTTCAGCGGCCTGCTGGTGGCCACCGTCCTCAGCCTGTTCGTGGTGCCGGCGATCTACCGGATCATCAAGGGCTGGGAACTGGGGAGCGTCGGCCACCTGCCGGTGGAGCCCCGCCCGGAGTGAGGCTTGGTGCCAGATCGGGGACGCCGGCCGGTTGGGCGTCGGGGACCAGATCGGGGCTGATGGGGGAGAGGCGCACCAGCATCGCCAGGAACGGCGACCAGACAAAGCCCAGCAGCACCGCCGCCAGCAGCGGCTGCCGGGGCGGACGGGGCGGGGCTGGCCGGGGTGGCAGCGCCTGCGGGCTGACGATCGGATTCCGGCACAGGCCATCGCCCGACTGGCTTCCATGATGCCCGCAGCGCACCAGCCCCCAGGCGATGCGGCGGCGGCCCGGAGGGAGGCGGCGACTCAGGCCAGGGCGGCGAAGCCCTTCTGCAGATCCGCCAGGATGTCGACTAGCGCCTCGATGCCCACACACAGCCGGATCTGACCGGGGCTGATGCCGGAGGCCCGCAACTCCGCCTCACTCAGCTGGGAGTGGGTGGTGGTGGCCGGCTGCAGCACCAGGCTGCGCACGTCGCCGATGTTGGCGACATGGCTGTGGAGTTCCAGGGCCTCGACAAAACGGCGACCCGCCTCCAGCCCCGCCGCCAGCTCAAAGGTGAGCAGGCCGGAACAGCCGCTGGGGGCGTACTTGCTGGCCAGGCCGTGCCAGGGGCTGGTGGGCAGGCCGGCGTACCGCACCGCCATGACCTCAGGTCGCGCCGCCAGCCAGTGGGCCACCGCCAGAGCGTTGTGGCTGTGGCGCTCCATGCGCAGGGACAGGGTCTCCAGCCCCTGGGCGATCAGCCAGGCATTGAACGGCGCCACCGCCGGTCCAAGATCGCGCAGCAGATCGACCCGGGCCTTGAGGATGTAGGCCAGGTTGACGCCGAAGGCGCCCTCGGCGCCGAAATCGCGGCCGAACACCAGGCCGTGATAACTCGGATCCGGCTGGTTGAACCGGGGGAAGCGCTCGGGGTGGGCACTGAAATCGAAGCGACCGCTGTCGACGATCACGCCGGCGATGGCGGTGCCATGCCCCCCCAGATACTTGGTGGCCGAATGCACGACGATGTCGGCCCCCCATTCGATCGGCCGCAACAGGTAGGGCGTGGCCACGGTGTTGTCGACGATCAGCGGCACCCCGACCCCATGGGCGATCGCCGCCACCATCTCCAGATCGAGCACCTCGGTGCTGGGGTTGGCGATCGTCTCGCCGAAGAACGCCTTGGTGTTGGGCCGCACCGCCCGCTTCCAGGCCTCGCCATCGGCCGCGTCATCGACGAAGGAGACGGCGATGCCGAAGCGGGGCAGGGTGTGGCGCAGCAGGTTGAGGGTGCCGCCGTAGAGCGAGGGGCTGGCGACGATGTGGTCGCCGGCCTCCGCCAGATTGAGGATCGCCAGACTTTCGGCCGCTTGGCCACTGGCCAGCATCAGGGCGCCCACCCCCCCCTCCAGGGCGGCGATGCGCTCTTCGACGACCGCCTGGGTGGGATTCATCAGCCGCGTGTAGACGTTGCCCAGCTCCCGCAGGGCGAACAGGTTGGCGGCGTGGTCGCTGCTGTCGAAGGTGTAGGAGGTGGTCTGGAAGATCGGCAGGGCGCGGGCCTTCGTGGCCGGGTCAGGCACCTGACCGGCGTGGATCTGCTTGGTTTCGAAGGCCCAGGATTCGGACATGGTGGCGACGTCGGTGAACGGCAGGCTCTGACAGGGTGACAAGCAACGCTGGCGCTGATCTCAGACCAGCAGGGTCACGTCCGGGCAATGGGGCTGAAGCCGCAGAAAGCGCTGCCGCAGCTGCTCCACCAGCTTCTCCAGCTGCGGATGGCCGACCAGATCCCGCCGCAGCACCAGGGTCTCGCCGCTGACCAGACCCAGATTCCACTGGAGCATCACCTGGCCGGGGGAGCCATGGGCGCTGACCGATCCGCCGAAGGAGAGGGTGACCTCATCGGCGGTGCGGCTGTTCCAGCTGCCGCTGTCGTAGCAGGCCAGGCGGGTATGGCTGGCACCGAAGCCGATGGCATCCAGCGCTGCCGCCATCACCGGGTAGATCGTCTCTGGAAAAGCCAGGACCGGGAAGCGATCCAGATCGCCATTGCTCAATCCCGACTCCTGACCGAGGGGATGGTGGGCGTCCGCCAGCACCCTGGCCGGCCAGCGGCTGAGCTGGATCACCGCCAGATCCGGATCATCGGCGGCCGGTAGATCAAAGCTGTCACTGGTGACCCAGGCGTCGATCACCCGCTGGCGCAGCAGCTCGAACATGCGCCCGACACTGCGGTGATCAAAACTGCCCAGCAGCCAGCCCGGTGGCGACGGCTGCAGTAGATGGCTGATGCAGTGGGTGGCCTCCAGCCGCAGCCGCTCGCCGTCCCGCAGCCTCAGCAGCTGGTGGACCTGGCGCTCCAGCAGCAAATAGTCCTTGGTTTCCGAGAGCAAGTACTGGCCGTCCTGGCGTTTCAGGGACAACCCCAGAATCTCCAGACAGTTGGCGATGCGACGCGAAACGGAACTTTGATTACAGCGCTGACGGGCTCCCACCAACTTGCCACTACCCAGCCAGAGCAGTAGATCCAGGGCCTCTAGTTGCTCTTCAGTAACCATTCAGGTCGATCCGCCTGACACCTTTCCCAATAGGCTACAGAACGGAGAATCGGAGCGGGTACGCCAGCACGCTTAAGCGCATCAATGCTCTTTGCGCTTAGCTTCCTGGTCCTTTTTCGCCCGGATTCCGGTATTGAATCGCTCCAGGCTGGGCGCCCCCAGCCAGCGCCGCCAGGCCCCGACCCCGCAGCCAGCCCCGCAGCCAGCCCCGCAGCCGGTCGCGGTCGCGGCGATCCTGCCCAGAGCCGGTTCCAACGGCCACACCAGCCAGCTCCCGCTCCCGAACCTGGGGTCGCCCAAGTCTCGGCCCGAACAGCAGCCTCCAGGCTCCTGATGCGCACGATCATCGCTGCGCTGATGCACCACGCCATCCCTGGCCGGAGCTGCTGTTGGACGGGATTGCCGCGGACCCGAGGACCCGTGGGCCCGGCGCCACGACCGCACGCTCCCAGGCGATCAGGCATGTCTGCCTCTCTGGACTTGCCGACCTCTCTGGACTGGCCTGCCCGCCCAGGGGCAACCAGCACCCATGGGAACCAGCAGGCCCTCACTGATCGGCGCTGATCGCCCTCCCTAACCTGCGGAAATCCCGAGCCGACGCCTCCCGTCCTGGCCCATGACGCAGCCGATCACCGACGCCGGCAGCAGCAGCGGCCGCGGCCGCGAGCAGGCGATCGAGGCGGCTGTCGCCTGCCATCGCCGCCCCGGGCGAGCTGTCGATGGCGGTGGGCGGCAGACCGCGCCGCTCCCCGGCACCCTCCGCGCCCCAGCCGTGCAGACCTGAGCCGATGCAGCTCTCCGCCAGCCAACCGATCTGGTCCCTGCCGCTCGAGCAGGTGTATGCGGCGCTGCAGAGCCGCCCCGAGGGGCTGACCCAGGCGGAGGCCTGCGAGCGGCTGGCCCGCTATGGCGCTAACCGGCTGCCCCCCCAGAAACGCCGCCCGCTGCTGCTGCGCTTCCTCGATCAGATGGTGCACTTCATGGCCCTGCTGCTCTGGGTCGCCGGGGCCATGGCCTTCGCCGCCGGCACGCCGGAGCTGGGCTGGGCGATCTGGTCGGTGGTGCTGATCAACGGCCTCTTCTCCTTCTGGCAGGAGTTCCAGGCGGAGCGCACTCTGGCGGCCCTGACCCGCTCCCTGCCCCGGCAGGTGCAGGTCTGGCGCGACGGCCAGCTGGCCTTCCTCAATGCCGAAGAGTTGGTGAGTGGCGATCGCGTGCTGCTGGAGGAGGGCGACCGGGTGCCGGCCGACTGCCGGCTGGTGGTGGCCCACGACCTCGGCCTCGATCTCTCGGTGCTCACCGGCGAATCCCTGCCGGTGGCCCGCCATGCCGAGGCGATGGCCAGCGATCCGGCCCGGATGCGGATCGTCAGCGCCGAACGGCCGAACCTGGTGCTGGCGGGCAGTGCCATCGCCTCGGGCCGGGGCGAAGCGATCGTCTACGCCACGGGTGCGGAGACCGAATTCGGCCAGGTGGCCCATCTGGCCGCCGGCACCCGCCGGGCGATCAGCACCCTGGAGCAGCAGGTGGCCCGCATCGTGCACACGATCAGCACGATCGCCGTGACCATGGGACTGATCGCCTTCGGTCTCAGCCTGCTGTTCGTGGGGATGGGCCCCCTCGAAAGCCTGGTGTTCGCCGTGGGGATCATCGTCGCCAACGTGCCCGAGGGCCTGCTGCCCACCGTCACCCTGGCCCTGGCTCTGAATGTGCAGCGCATGGCACGCCACCAGGCCCTGGTGCGCCGCCTTTCGGCGGTGGAGACCCTGGGCTCGGTCAGCGTGATCTGCAGTGACAAGACCGGCACCCTCACCAGCAATCGCATGGCGGTCGAGCAGACCTGGCTGCCCGGCAGCGCCTCGCCCCAGGCGGATCGGCTCCAGCCGCTGCTGCTGCGCTGCGCCGCCCTCTGCAGCAATGCCCGTCTGGAGCGCGAGCCGGCGACGGCGGGCAGCGAGGCCGAACGCCCCTGGCGCGCCATCGGCGATCCGACCGAAACGGCGATGCTGCTGGCGGCGGCCGCCGCCGAGCTGATCCCCAGCGACCTGCAGCGGGGCCACCGGCGCCAACGGGAACTTCCCTTCGACTCCCACCGCCGCCGCATGACGGTGCTGGTGGAGTGGTCGCCGGGAGACGACGACCTGCCGGTGGCCCTCGCCACCGCCCTGGCACCGGACAAAGCCGGCCAACCGCTGCTGACGATCACCAAGGGGGCGCCGCTGGAGGTGCTGGAGAGCTGCGGCAGCTGGATCACGGCGACCGGAGCGATCCCGCTCCAGGAGGCGATGCGCCAGCAGGTGGTGGACGCCAACGACGCCATGGCCGGCAAGGGCTACCGGGTGATCGCGGTGGCGATCCGGCCCGGCGACGACAGCCTGCGCACGGTCGAGCCGGAGCGGCTGGAGAGCGGGCTGCAGTTTCTGGGGTTGCTGGGGCTCTACGACCCGCCGCGACCCGAGGTGGCGGACGCGATCCGCCAGTGCCAGGAGGCGGGCATCAAGGTGACGATGGTGACCGGCGACTACGGGCTCACCGCCCAGGCGATCGCCCGCCAGATCGGCCTGCTGGAGGCCCCGGACCATCTGGAGGGAGCCTTCGGTCACCAGGGCGATCGCGCCGATCCGGTGCGGGTGATCGATGGCGGCACCCTGGATCTGATCAGCGATCTACAGCTGCGACAGCTGCTCAAATACCGCCACCGGCTGGTGTTCGCCCGCATGGCGCCGGAGCAGAAGCTGCGGCTGGTCCAGGCCTACCGCGCCCTGGGGGAGGTGGTGGCCGTCACCGGCGACGGCGTCAACGACGCCCCGGCCCTGCGGGCCGCCGATGTCGGCCTGGCCATGGGCATCAGCGGCACCGATGTGGCCCGGGAAGCCGCCGACATCGTGCTGCTCGACGACAACTTCGCGACCATCGTCCAGGCGATCCGCTACGGCCGCTCGGTGGTCAGCAACATCGGTCGCTTCATCACCTATGTGCTGGCCTCCAATGTCAGTGAGGTGGCCCCCTTCCTGGCGATGGTCACCGCCGCCATCCCGGCGGCCCTGACGGTGCTGCAGATTCTGGCGGTGGATCTGGGCACCGATCTGCTGCCGGCGCTGGGTCTGGGCGCCGAATCACCGGAGGCCGGGGTGATGCGCCGTCCTCCCCGGCCCCGCAACCAGGCCCTGCTGGATCGGGCCGTGATGGTGCGGGCCTACCTGGTGCTGGGGCTGGCCGAGGCGATCGCGGCGATGACCGGTTACCTGCTGGTCTGGCAGCATCACGGCGTCGGTCTGGGCGAGCTGCAGCAGCTGGCTCCCCAGCTGCTGCACCACAGCGCGCCGCCGGCGGTGCTGGCGATCCAGCACCAGGCCGCCACCGTCACCTTCTGTCTGATCGTGGCCGGGCAGATGGGCGCGCTGCTGGCCTGCCGCAGCGACCGGCTGCCCTTCTGGAGACAGCTGAAAACTCCCAATCGCCTGCTCTGGCTGGGCCTGCTCAGCGAACCGCTGGTGGCCGGCTGCCTGGTGTTGATCCCGGCCCTGGCCGCCGTCTTCGGCACTGCGCCGTTCCCGCGGGCCTGGCTGCCCCTGCTGGGCCTGTCCACGCTGCTGGTGCTGGCCGCCGACACGGCCCACAAGCGCTGGGGTCTCTCCAGGCAGGCCAGCTCCGCCCGCCCCGCTGGAGGCGGTTTGGATGAGACCGTGCTTCAGAGAGATCCATTGGCATGAGTTCAACCGGGGCCTTGCGAGTGGCTGGTTGACCCCTGCCAAGAATCGAAGGGCGACGGGAAACTTGCTGCCTCCCAGAGGCAGCGAACACGACAATCCATGGTGCGACCAGGATCGATCGATTGTGCAGATGGGCGTTGAGTGCTCTCCAGGGGCTAAGAGTGGGGCCTCTTTGCATTGATTTCGAATCTGGCTGACCCAGTGATCAAGCGAAGTCGCAGGCGCGCCGTCCCCAGCCCTCAGTAGCCCGAAGAGCCGGCCGGCGGCCGACTGGCGGGCTGCCGGGCCAGCCAGTCGCTGACCGCGATCGGCCTGGATTGGTCGTAGCCCACCGGCAGCCAGAGATCACCGGCCGCGGAGGCGAAGTGGATCTGCCAGTGATATAGACCGGTGTAGGCGGCGGGATCGTCCCGCAGCAGGGCGGCGTAGTGGAGCACGGCCCGGCCGTAGTGGTCGCTGTTGTTGTAACCCCAGAGGCCCTTGCTGATGTCCTTCAGGCCGCCCCGACGCACCAGGTAGCGGGCCGCCGCCTGAATGGCGCTGCGGGGATCGCGGATGTCGGCGCCATTGCCGATGCCCGGCTCAGCCCAGGTGGAGGGCAGGAACTGCATCGGCCCGCGGGCGTCGGCCACGGAGATGCCATCAATGCGGCCCATGCCCGTCTCGACCAGATTCACCGCCGCCAACACCTGCCAGGGAATGCCCGTGGCGGCGGCGGCTTCGCGGTAGTAGCCGAGCAGGTTGGCGGCCGGCTCCGGCTGGATGATCCGCCAGGCCGGCAGCTGCGCAGGCCGCTGGCGGCGGGGATGCATGGCGATGAACTCGCGCCGGGCGGCCACGTGATGGTCAAATACCCCCTGCCAGCGGGGCGGCAGCTGGGCTCTGACCTGCCGGGCCAGATCCTCGCGATGGGCCAGCACCCGATAGATCACCTGCTGCTGATGGCCCAGGGCCGCCAGCTGCTCCTCGGGCGTGGCCGGGGAGCGCAGGGCCGGCTCCAGGAAGGCCAGCAGCACCGCGATCGCGCCGGGATCGGCGGGCACCTGCGGGTAACGCAGCCCGCCGGCGACGGGGAGGGCTTGCTGCTCCCGCGGCAACACCGCAATCGCGGGCAAGGCACGGACGGCAGTGGCTGCAGTGGCGGCCGCTGGCAGGGAGGCCGCTGGCGGCGACGAGGCCGGGTCTGGCGCCGGCTGGGCCCCGGCCCTCGGCGCCAGACCCGGCCGCAGCACGCAACCCGAGCCCAGCACCAGGGCGCTGAAGCCCAGGCCGAGCAGCAATCCCAGGCTGGTGGAGGCCTGTCCCATGGAGCAGACGGGGGTCACGCGATGTTGAACCTACCCACCAACCCAGGACTGCGCAGCGGCCCCCGGGGGATCGGGCAATCCAGGAGCGGCAGCGAAGCCTGGCTGCAGACCCTGTCCCAGATCGTGATCAGATATAGTTAACTTTGCGTCTTTGTAGCAGGGCTTTGTATCAACAGTTACGCAGCTCGGGTCAAAATTCGCTGAACAAACCGGTGCTACGCCTGCGGCGATCCCTGCGAGGGCATGGACGACTACGGCCAGGATTGGCGACTCTCGCGGCAACCATCGGTGCCGGGCTGCTGGCCAGCGCCCCCGCCGGTGCAGGGGCCGCACCCGCTCCTGCCGCCACGCCGCCGGACGCCTCTGCTGGCAAACCGGTCGCCATCGGGCAGCCAGCCAGCGTTTCTGGCGACGCGCAGGGGCCGGATCAGCTGCGAGCGGGCAACAGCGGCGCCCAGGCGGTCCCCCAGGCGGACAACGCCGAGGCCACCGCCCACCATCTGCAGGAGGCTATCAACCGCATGCGGCTCCAGCAGGGTCGCCCCCCCTTGCGGGAGCTGTCGGCGGATCTGGCCGGCCAGAACCGCACCTACCTCCAGCATCTGCTGCAGTCGATCCTGGCCAGCGGCCGCTGCGAGCATGACCAGATCGGCTGGCGGGCCTTTCAGGCCTCTCTGAGCGCGGCACCCCTCCATCCCAGCAGTCAGGTGATCGCCTGCGGCCGCGGCGCCCGGGGCTTGAATGACGAGCAGGTGGTGGCGGCATGGCTCACCTCACCGGTGCACCGCACGATCCTGCTGGACCGGCCCCGGGCCACCAGCCTGGGCTGCAGCGACCTCAGCCAGCGCAATCAGTCAGCGGTGAGCTGCATCCTCTGGTCTCCCGGCCCCTGAAGGGCCGAAGTCGCCTCAGAGGCGCATGCCACCCGGCATGTCGAGCAGGCTGTCGCTGGGCCAGGTCCCCAGGGCCGCAAAGCGACTGGTCAGAACGGTGAACAGGCTGGAGTGTTGGTTCAACTCCTGATCGGCGGCCCACTCGGCCTCCTCGACTTCGCCCTGGGGCAGGTCCAGCGCCTCAACCAGGCGCCGGTAGGCCACCTTTTCGCGCGCATTGATCGACGACGTGTCACCGATCTTGCGGCCGACACGGATCACCATGTAGGCCAGCTTGACGGCCAGCAACTTGTCGTCGTGGCTGCTGAAACGGGGCGCCAGCTCATCGATCATCTCGAGGCCCATCGCGCCGGCCACCAGGTCCGCCACCGTGTCGGCGGCCTCCGGCTGGCCCCGATCGGCCATGACATAGCGGCGAGCCAGCACCTCCAGCAGCCGCCGCTCTTCCGGCGACACCTCGCCGTCACTCCAGGCCACACAGCAGAGCAGGCGCAGCAGGTCGAGATCGCCGGCACTGATCGAGTCACTGGTCTGGGCCATGGCCTGGATCCGGGTCGAATGACCCCCATTCTGTTCATTGAACAGACAGCGCCGCCCCGCGGATCCCCAGGTCCCTGGCGCTGTCCGGGCGCCAGGGACCTGGGGCGACCTCAGGCGCGGGACCAGGGATGGCGCAGCTGGGCGCCGTAGGGACCGCGGCCATCCAGACAGGCGGCGCCGCAATGACAGCCAAGGCTGATCGCCTCGGCCACACCCCAGCCGGCAGCCAGAGCGGCGGTGACGCCGGCGGCGAAGGAATCCCCCGCGCCGTAGGTGTCCTGCACCGGCCGCTGGCGCCGCGGCGCCGCAAACCGTCCGCCCGGATGGACGCGGCCGCCGGCCGCCCCCTCCGTGGCGATCACCAGGGCCGGCTCCAGGCTCAGATCCCCGGGCCGGTAGCGCTCCGAGGGATCGAGACCACTGCCGATCAGGGCATCCAGCGCCACCCCCGACTGCTCCAGCACGGGCAGCCGCACCCGCGGCGTCGCCGCCAGCAGCCGCGCCCGACGGGCCTGCCGCAGCGCTGCGGCGTCCGCCGCCGTGACGAAGACGCCGTCGCAGTCCGCCAGCAGATCCCAGGGCAGGGGATCGGCCGCCCCGGGATGGAGCCGCTCGCCGATCACGGTGATCGTGCGCTCCCCGTCGCCGTCGACGAAGGTGATGGCCCGGCGGCTGGGGGCATCGCGCCAGGCCACGTGCAGCTCCAGGCCCAGATCACTCAGCTGCGCCGCCGCCCGTTCGCCGATGGCATCGCGCCCCAGGGCGGTGAAGAACGGCACCGGACGGCCCAGCAGGCGGGCGAGCTGGACGGCCACCACGGCGCCACCGCCGGCAGCGCACTCGTGGAAATCGTCAGCCCTCAGAATCTCGCCCGCCCGGGGCAGATGGCTCACGCCGACAAAGCTCACCAGCTCCACATGGCCCAGCACCGCCAGCCGCAGGGGAGGCAGCTCCGGCAGACGCCGCAGGGGGATCGGCGCAGTCTCCGGCTCCGGCGCCATCAATCGAGCCTCGCCCGGGCGCTGAAGTCCTGCAGCAGCAGGCGCCGGGCCTTGGGATTGGCGGTTTCGGCCACCAGCTGCAGCCGTTCGCCCTGGCGGCCATCGGCCGTGACCACCAGGCTGTCGAGCGGCGCGCCATCGGCGCCCAGCACGCTGAAGCTGGCGCGGATCTGGCCGCAGGGCCGATCGAGGCACTCCACCTCCAGCACCTCGACGGCGCCGCCGCCGAACAGTTTCGGCCGGCGGCAGTTGCCGGCGCAGGGACGCACGAACACCCCCGAATCCACCTCCTTCCAGCCCGCAGCCAGCAGCTGCTGGCGCTCGGCGGCAACGCCGCCAGGGGCGGGCGCGGCGGCGGCGAACCAGGGCAGGCTGCGGGCCGACCAGCCGCCGTAGAAGCCAAGCCCCAGCAGCAGAGCCGCCAGCAACAGGCCTGCGGCACCGCGGCCCTTGCGCGCCGCCTGGGCCGGGGTGCCACCTGGGCTGAGTTCAGTCCTGGCCATCGTCGTCGCCCATCAGAGATCGAAACATCAGGCCCCCACCACTACCGATCAGGGCCAGCATCATCAGCAGGTTCCAGAGGGTGGTGGGCTGGAACTGCACGAACAGAGTCTGCAGGATGCCGGCGGCCATCGCCGCCAGGGACGCCAACACCAGAAACCAGCCCCAGCGCTGATTGCGCAGGGCAAACAACAGGCAGACCCCCACGGTCAAAGGGATCAGCAGCAGACCGAAAGCACTGCCGGGGGCCAGCGGGCCACCGCCGCCCCAGCCGCCACCCCAGCCACTCCCCCCCGGCCATGGCCGAACATGCCGCCGCCCCAGCCGCGGCGCAAGCCGAAACGGCCGGCCATGCCGAAGCCATGGCACCCCACCAACACCTGGTTGAAGAACAGAAACACGCCGGTGCTCAGCAGCACCGCCCCGAGGATGAAGGTGAAGAAGTCCGCCACCGGTTTGCGCGGCTGCATCGCCATCAGAGTCCTCCCCGCAGCTGGCGGTGCGGGGCCTGCGGTCCCGGCAACTGGCGCTCGCCGCCCCGGGGGCGCAGAGCCTGCGGCAGAGGCGGCGGCGCAGGGCCTGCACGACGATCCCCAGCCCGTGGCGGCCTGCCCTGCGCCTGTGCCGCGAGCAGGGCTACAGCTTCGCGCCCAGCCGTGACTGAGACGCTGCCGCGCCTCAGCAGATGCGCGGCAACAACTCCCCGCTCAGGGGCGGCAGCAGGCGCTCACTGCCGAAGGCCGTGCGCAACAGCACCCGCCCCCCCGGCTGGCCGACGCTGCCGATCCAGGCGCCACCCAGGGGCTGCAGCAGCTCCAGGGCCGCCGCGCCAGCCGCCTCGGGCACCACCAGCAGAGCGCGGCCCTCATTGGCCAGATGCAGCGGATCGAAGCCGAGCAGCTCACAACAGCGAGCCACGGCCGGGAGCACCGGGATCGCGCTCTCCTCCACCACCAGCTCCAGGCCGGCGGCCGTGCTCAGTTCCTGCAGGGCACTGGCCAGACCACCGCGGGTGAGATCCCGCAGGGCGTGCAGCCGCACCCCCGCGGCCAGCAGCCGCTGCACCAGGGGCCAGAGGGGGGCGCAGTCACTGGCCAGGGGCGGCTGCAGGTCCAGTCCGTGCCGGGCCGCCAGGATCGCCACCCCATGGCGACCGAGATCGCCGCTGAGCAGCAGCTGATCCCCCGCCCGGATCGCCGCCGGCCCGATCGGCTCCGGGGCTTGCAGCAGGCCGATGCCACTGGTGTTGATGAAGATCCCGTCGCCTTTGCCCCGCTCCACCACCTTGGTGTCGCCGGTGACGATCGTGACGCCGCACTCCTCGGCACTGGCGACCAGGGAGGCGACGATGCGGCGCAACAGCGCCAGCTCCAGCCCCTCTTCCAGGATCAGCCCCAGGCTCAGATGCAGCGGGCGGGCGCCCACCATCGCCAGGTCGTTGGCGGTGCCACAGACCGCCAGCCGGCCGATGTCGCCGCCGGCAAACTCCAGGGGCTGCACCACATAGCTGTCGGTGGTGAAGGCCAGACGACCGTGGGGCAGCTGCAGGCAGGCCGCATCCGCCAGCACCACCGCCGCATCGGCGTAGAGACAGCGGAACTCCCGATCGATCAGCTGCTGCATCAGCGTGCCGCCGCCGCCGTGGGCCAGCCGGATCCGTTCGGTCATGGCTGCTGCCTCATCAAGACGGCTCCTTCAGCAAGGCTGCTTGTTCATCAAGTCCATCCCCTGAGCATGGCTGCTGCCTGGGCATGGCTGTTGCCTGTGTAGGGCTGTTGCCTGTGTAGGGCTGCTGCTTGGTCATGGTTCTCGCTTGGTCATGGCTGCTCGCTCGTCCTGACTGTTCGCTTGTCACGGTTCCTTCCGCGCCAGGGTGCTTCCTGCGCCGTGGTGCTTTCCACGCTGTAGTGCTTCCCACGCTGTAGTGCCAGCATCGGCTCAGCGGCGGTAGCGGTAATAGGCGGCGCAGGCTCCCTCGCTCGACACCATCGGCGCACCGAGGGGATGGTCGGGGGTGCAGCTGGCTGCGAAGGCCGGGCAGTCACGGGGCCGGGCCACGCCCCGCAGCACCGCTCCGGCGATGCAGGCGCCATCCGGCTGCTGGCCTGAGTCGGCCAGCGGGGCGGAGGCGGCTGGGCCATCGGCGCGATCGACAGCCATGGCGGAGGACCAGACGCCGGGGCTGGCGGACGCCTGGATCCTGACTGGCAGAGCGAAGCGTTTCAGGGCGTCGAGATCCTGGTAAGGGCGACGCAGGGCCAGGCCGCCGCCAGCCAGCAGCCCCAGGCCGCGCCAGTTGCGATCGCAGGGCTCGAACACCTCCGCCAGCAGCCAGCGGGCCGGCGGATTGCCCTGCGGCCGCACGACGGCGCCGTAGGCGTTCTGCAGGCGCGCCTCCCCCGCCTCCAGCTGGCGCACACAGGCCAGCAATCCCCGCATCAGATCCTGCGGTTCAAAGCCGCTGACCACCACCGGCAAGCGCCGGCGCTGCACCAGCTGCTCCAGCTCGGCGGTGCCGGTCACGGCCGCCACATGCCCCGCCGCCAGAAAGCCCTGCACCCGGTGATGGCCACCCTCGAGGATCGCCGCCATCGCCGGTGCCACCCGCACATGGGCGATCAGCAGGGAGAGGTTGGCCAGACCCAGCGCCAGAGCCTGACGGGCCAACAGGGCCGTGGCCGGCGCGGTGGTCTCGAAGCCCACGGCCAGAAACACCACCTGGCGTCGAGGATGGTTCCGGGCGAGCTCCAGAGCCTGCAGCGGAGACGTCAGCAGCCGCACGTCGCCGCCGCCGGCCCGCACCCCGAGCAGATCCTCGCCACCGACTGGATCGGAGCCGGGCACCCGCAGCATGTCGCCGTAGGAGCAGAGGATCACCTCCGGCCGGCGGGCCAGCTCCAGGGCCGCGTCGATGGTGGCGGCGGGGGTGACACAGACCGGACAGCCGGGGCCATGCAGCAGGCGCATCCCCTGCGGCAGCAACTGGTCCAGCCCCCAGCGCACGATCGCATGGGTCTGGCCGCCACAGACCTCCATCAGGGTCCAGGGACAGGTGGTGATCCGCTCCAGCTCCGCCGCCAGCTCGACCACGGCAGCGGCGGTGGCCGAGCTGGTGGCGGTGGCAGCCTGCACGCCACTGCTCACCATGGCCCCGGCGCCGGGATCGCCCCATCGCTGCGATACGTCTGCAGCGCCTTCATGTACTGGGACCGCTCATACTCGGCCGGATCGGGGCAGCGGCGCTGACTCATGCAGCCGATCAGTTCGCGCACACTGGCGTGGTCATGCTCCTGCAGCCACTGGCCGAGTTCATCGACCAGCCCCAGCAACCGCGGTGGGCCGTGGCGCAGCAGGGCCCCGACCACCTGGGTGCAGCAGGCACCCGCCATCAGCAGGCGCACCACATCGGTGCCGCGATGCACGCCGCCGCTGGCGGCCAGGTCCAGGGGCTGGCGACCGTGCAGCAGGGCGATCCAGCGCAGGGGTAGGCGCAGATCGTGGGGGGTGGAGAGCAGCAGGTTGGGCCGCAATTCCAGGCTCTCGATGTCGATGTCGGGCTGGTAGAAGCGGTTGAACAGCACCAGACCATCGACCCCGGCGGCGGCGAGCCGCTTGGCCATGGCACTGAAGTTGGTGAAGAACGGCCCCAGCTTCACCGCCAGCGGCAGGCTGACCTCAGCGCGCACCTGCCGCACGATCTCCTCCACCTGCGCCTCGATCGCGGCGCTGGAGAGATCCGGATCGGTGGGCAGGCTGTAGATGTTGAGCTCGATCGCATCGGCACCCGCCGCCTCCATCTGGCGGGCGAAGCGCACCCAGCTGCCGGGATGGTGGCCATTGAGACTGGCGATCACCGGGATCGAGAGCTGGCGGCGGGCCTGCTCGATGTGGCGCAGGTAGAGGTCATGGCCGACATGGAACAGCGCCGGCTCGCTGACGTAGCTGAGCGCTTCGCCATAGCTCTCACTGCCCTGCAGGCTGAGGCGATGGTGCTCGAGCTGCTCCCGCTCGATCTGCTCCTCGAACAGCGAATGCAGCACAATCGCCGCCGCCCCGGCCCGCTCCAGGCTGAGCAGCTGGTCGAGGGCCTCACTGAGGGGCGCCGCCGCACCGACCACGAGGGGACTGGACAGCTCCAGGCCCAGGTAGGTGGTCGATAGATCAGGCCTGTTCATCACGATCGATCTCCGGGCGCCGGCTCCACTGGCACGGTCTCGGCCGTTGGCATGGTCTCGGCCGTTGGCATGGTTTGTGCCGTTGGCATGGTCGCTGCTGTTGACATGGTCTCTCCAGCCAGCCCTGTTTCTCCCTGTGCCGCGCTCGCTTTGGCCGGCCCTGTTGCCGCGCCAGGCCCCGTAAAGCCAGGTTGTGCCGCCAGCGCCCGGTAGGTGGCCCAGCGGCGATCCAGTTCCAGCTGGGCCTGGGCCGCCAGCTCCCGGGCCCGCTGCGGCTGGCTGTAGCCCAGCATGCGAAAACGGTTCTCGCTGGCCATCGCCTCCGCCAGCGGCCGCTTCGGCGCCCGGACATCGAGCTGCAGCGGGTTCTCGCCCCGCTCCAGCCGGCGTGGGTCATAGCGGTAGAGCAGCCAGCGCCCCGAATCCACCGCCGCCCGCTGCTGAGCCATGCCCTGGCTCATGTCGATGCCATGGGCGATGCAGTGGGAGTAGGCGAGGATCAGCGACGGCCCCGGATAGCTCTCGGCCTCAAGGAAGGCCCGCACCGTGTGTTCATCGCGGGCACCCATGGCGACGCTGGCCACATAGACGCTGCCGTAGGTCATCGCCATCAGCCCCAGATCCTTCTTCGGCGCCGCCTTGCCGGCACTGGCGAACTTGGCCACCGCCCCCCGCGGCGTCGCCTTCGACATCTGGCCACCGGTGTTCGAGTACACCTCGGTGTCGAGCACCAGGGCGTTGACATCGCGGCCGCTGGCCAGCACGTGGTCAAGGCCGCCGAAGCCGATGTCATAGGCCCAGCCATCGCCGCCCACCAGCCAGACGCTGGTCTTGACCAGGGCATCGGCCAGCTCCAGCAAGCGCGCCGCGGCCGATCCGGCCCGCTCCGCCGCCCTGCTCGGCTCAGCCTCTCCGCTGGGATCAGCCACTCCGCTCGGCTCAGCGGTGGTCTCCGCCGCCGCCAGCGTCTGCCGCAGCAGCCGCTTCAGCTCCGCCACCCGCTGACGCTGCTCGACGATCCCGGCCTCATCGCCCTGGTCAGCGGCCCTGATCGCCGCCACCAGGGCGGGGGGCAGGGGCGGCTCGGCGTCATCGGCACCCCGCTGGCCCAGATGCTCCAGCAACTCCAGCGCCATCTGCCGCTGCTGGTCGAGGCCGACCCGCATGCCGAAGCCGAACTCGGCGTTGTCCTCGAACAGCGAGTTGCTCCAGGCCGGACCGCGCCCCTCGGCGTTGCGGCTCCAGGGGGTGGTGGGCAGGTTGCCGCCATAGATCGACGAGCACCCCGTCGCGTTGGCGACCAGCATGCGATCGCCGAACAGCTGGCTGGCCAACTTGAGGTAAGGGGTCTCGCCGCAGCCGCCGCAGGCCCCCGAAAACTCGAACAGGGGCTGCTGCAGCTGCTGCTGGCCGATCTTGTGCAGATTCAGGCCGGCGCGGGGCACCTCCGGCAGGGCCTCGAAGAAGGCCCAGTCCCGCCGCGAGCGCTCGCGCAGGGGCCGCTGCGGCACCATGTTGATCGCCTTGCGTCGCGGTTCGCTGCGATCCCGGGCCGGGCACACCTCGACGCAGAGGCGGCAGCCGGTGCAATCCTCAGCGGCCACCTGCAGGGTGAAGGCCTGACCGGCGAAATCAGGGTCCCTTGCCGGTGCCTGGCCAAAGCCCTCCGGTGCCGCGGCCAGGGCCTCGGGCGCCACCACCTTGGCGCGGATCACGGCGTGGGGGCAGACCAGCACGCACTTGCCGCACTGCACGCACAGATCGCTCTCCCACAGCGGCACGCTCTCGGCGATGTTGCGCTTCTCCCAGCGGGCGGTGCCGGTGGGCCAGGTGCCGTCGCAGGGGATCGCACTGACGGGCAGGTCCTCACCGCGACGCTGCAGCAGAGGGCCGATCACCTCGCGCACGAAGGCGGAGGCACCGGCGAGGGGATCCACCGCCAGGGGGGCCGGTTCCGGCTCCGGCAAAAGCGCCGCCAGGCTGGGCCAGTCCAGGCGGATCAGATGCTCGAGGCTGGCGTCCACGGCCCTCAGGTTCATGGCCACCACCGCCTCCCCCTTGGCGCCATAGGTGTGCTGAATCGAGGCCCGGATCCGCTCGATCGCCTCCTGGCGCGGCAACACGCCGCTGACGGCAAAGAAACACACCTGCATCACGGTGTTGATGTGGGGGCCCATGCCGGCCTCGCGAGCCACCCGATCGGCGTTGATCACCCAGACCTCGAGCTGCTTGTCGCGGATCGCGGCCCGCAGCGGCGCCGGCAGCCGCCGCCAGCTGCCGGCGCCATCGAAGGGACTGTTGAGCAGCAGGCAGCCGCCCTCCACCAGGCCGGCCGTCAGGTCGAGCCGATCGACGAAATCCCACTGATGACAGGCCACCAGCGTCGGTCGCTGCACCAGATAGGTGGAGTGGATCGGCCGCGGCCCGAAGCGCAGATGGGAGACCGTCATCGAGCCGGCCTTCTTCGAGTCGTAGACGAAGTAGGCCTGAACGTACAGATCAGTGCCTTCACCGATGATCTTGATCGTGCTCTTGTTGCCGCCGACGGTGCCATCGGAGCCCAGGCCGTAGACGATCGCCCGCACCTGGCCCTCGTCCTCACCCGTGCCCCCCTCGAGCACGAAGCTGCGATCCAGCGGCAGGGAGCGATGGCTGACGTCGTCGTCAATGCCGACGCTGAAGTGGTTCAGGGGCTCGGCGGCGGCCGGATCGAGGTGGCTGGCCGGCTCCAGGCAGCCGAGCAGGTGATCCCAGACGGCCCTGACCATCGCCGGCGTGAACTCCCTGGAGGCCAGGCCGTAGCGGCCCCCCAGCACCCTGGGCAGAGGCCGCCCCGGATGGCGTCCGGGCCAGGTCTCCGCCAGGGCCGCCACCACCTCGAGATACAGCGGTTCGCCCACCGCGCCTGCCTCCTTGCAGCGATCCAGCACCGCCAGGGCCCGCACCGTCGCCGGCAGGGCAGCCGTGAACAGCCCTGCCGCGAAGGGCCGGAACAGACGCACCTTGAGCAGGCCCACCCGTTCGCCCCTGGCCTGCAGCCAGGCGAGCGTCTCCTCGGCGGTCTCGCAGCCCGAGCCCATCAGCACCAGCACCCGCTCGGCGTCAGCGGGCCCGACGTACTCATAGGGCTGATAGGCGCGGCCGGTGAGGGTGGCGAAGGCCGCCATCGCCTCCTGCAGCTGGGCCGGGAAGGCCTCGATGAAGGGATTCACCGACTCCCGGCCCTGGAAGTAGGTGTCGGGGTTCTGGGAGGTGCCGCGCAGCACGGGGTGCTCGGGGCTCAGGGCGCGGCGGCGATGCTCGCTGATCCTCTGCATCGGCACCAGCTGCTGCAGCACCGCATCGGGGATCGCCGCCACCTTCTGGATCTCATGGGAGGTGCGGAAGCCGTCGAACATGTGCACGGTCGGCAGGCGCCCGTTGAGGCTGGCCCGGCTGGCGATGGCGGCGAAATCACCGGCCTCCTGCACCGAGGCCGAACAGAGCACGGCGCAGCCGCTGCCGCGCACCGCCATCACATCGCCCTGATCCCCGAAGATCGACAGGCCCTGGGCCGCCAGCGCCCTGGACGCCACATGCAGCACCACCGGCGTCAGTTCCCCCGCCCACTTGTAGAGGTTGGGGAGCATCAGCAGCAGCCCCTGGCTGGCCGTGAAGGTGGTGGTCAGGGCCCCCACCTGCAGCGCCCCGTGCACCGCGCCGGCGGCGCCGCCCTCACTCTGCAGTTCCACCACCGCCGGCACCGTGCCCCAGAGGTTGGGGCGCCCCTGGGCACTCCAGGCGTCGGCCCATTCCCCCATCGGCGAGGCGGGGGTGATCGGGTAGACGGCGATCACCTCGTTGAGGCGATAGGCGACCCGGGCGACGGCCTCATTGCCGTCGATGGTCACCAGCGTTGCGCCGGTCATGGGCAGAAACCCCGCTCAGCGACATGGCTTTTCTGGTTATAGGGAGGGCTGGAAGGCGCGGACCGGAGGTCGTTACGGGCCGGGGCACAGGCGAGCGGCCTCCCCATCCGGCTCCACAACGGACAGGGCCAGGCCCACGTGCACCAACACCCGATCCCCCACCCGGGCCTGGGGCAGACAGGCCAGGCTCACCTGCTGCCGCACCCCGCCGAAATCCACCTCAGCGACGCGCCAGAGGGGATCCACCACCGGGATCGCACCGGGGGTCTGAACAGCGGCGCCGGCGCCGGTCTCAAGGACGGCCGGGGGCGACAGATCGGTGATGGTGAGAATCTCTCCGCAGACGGCCAGACACATGGCGGGGGCCGGCTCCTGGCGATTTATAGGGGGTTTATAGCCAGGCCCAGCCGAGCGGCCCAGGCCTGGCCCAGGGCCAGGCCACCGTCGTTACCGGGCAGCCGCTGCGACCACCAGGGCTCCAGGCGCCGGCGCCGCAGGCCGGCGCTGACGGCCTCCAGCAGCAGACGGTTCTGGAAGCAGCCACCCGCCAGGGCCACCCGGCGCTGGTCGGCGGCGAGAGCGAGGCGATCGGCCCAGGTCGCCAGGGCGATCGCCAGTCCCTCGGCCAGCTGCCGCTGAAAGCGGGCCGCCAGCAACTCGCGGGGGACCCCGGCGGCAATGCCATCCAACAGCCGCAGCAGCATCGGCCCCCAATCCAGCCGCCAGGGTTCGGCGCTGCCGTCAGGGGCGAGCAGCGGCAGTGGATCGAACCTGCCCTCAGGGCCCGTGCACGCGCCGTCAACCTGCACTCCACCGCCGACCGACGGCAGTGCCGCCCCCTGCAGTCGCAGGCCTCCCTCCCCCTCGTAAGCCAGCACCTGCACCAGCCCCAGCAGCGACGCCACAGCATCGAACAGGCGTCCGGCACTGGAGCACAGCGGCGCCTGGCAGCCGGCGGCGACCGCCTGGCACAGCAGGGCCAGATCCGCCGGAGCGAAGGCCCGGCGCACCCTCCAGGCGCCGGGATGGTCGAGGCCATCGACCGCCAGCAACAGCCCCAAGGCCGCCCGGCGCGGCTCCGCCATCGCCCGCTCCGCACCGGGCAGCGGAAACGGCCGCAGGCCGGCCAGGTGCTGGGCCCGCCAGGGTCCTGAGGCCCGCTCCCGGTGGATCAGCAGCAGCTCGCCCCCCCAGAGGCGATGGGGAGTCGTCGCCGCTGCCGCTCCTGAGCCGTCAGCGGCGGCCGTCAGCGACTCGCCGTAGCCGAGTCCATCGAGAGCCGCCACCAGCAGCGGTGGCTCCAGCCCGTGCTCGGCCATCACCGCCAGACCATGGGCCAGATGGTGCTGCACCGTCAGCAGCGGCAATCCACTGGAGCGGGCCAGCTGGTGGCTGATGTACCCCGGATGGGCGTCGCAGATCAAGGTCAACGGCACGGCAGCGGGCCGTGGCTCGGAGCCGCCAGGGGCCCCGAGGCTGGCCGAGAGCTCCGCCACCCCCCGCACGAAGCGCTCCTGGCAGCGGCGATCGGCGAGATCACCCAGATGGGGCGCCAGCCAGAGGCGATCTCCCAGCGCCAGCGCCGGAGCGCACTTGAGATCGCCGGAGAGGGCCAGCAGCGCCGGGCCAGCCGCCGCCAGAGTCGGGTCAGCCGCTGGCAGGGGCAGGGACTCGGGGGCATAGCCCCGGGCCCGGCGCAACAGCACCGGCCGCCCCTCAATCACCTGCAACACGGAGTCATCCAGGGGCCTGGCAATCGGCCGGTCGTGCACCAGGAAGGCATCGGCGATCCCCGCCAGCCGTTGCCGGGCCTCGATCGGATCGATGCACAGGGATTCACCGCTGCGATTGCCGCTGGTGGCCACCAGCGGCCGGCCCAGACGGCGGGCCAGCAGAAGATGCAGAGGCGAAGCGGGCCGCATCACCCCCAGGGCCGGGCTGCCCGGAGCCACACCGGGCCAGGCCTCCAAGGCGGCCGGGCGACGGCGCAGCAGCACGATCGGCGCCGCCCCATCCCGCAGCGCCGCCCGCTCGGCCGGATCGATCCACACCACCGCCTCCAGAGCGGCCTCGTCGGCCACCAGCAGGGCAAAGGGCCGGGCCGGCCGCCGCTTGCGCCGCCGCAGCCGGGCCACGGCATCCGGATTGGTGGCATCCACCAGCAGCTGGAAGCCGCCCACCCCCTGCAGGGCCAGGATGCCCCCGGCAGCCAGCAGATCGCACGCCAGTGCCAGGGGAGCGGCCGCCTGCCCGGCCTGGCGACCGACTGGGTGCAGGACGTCGCGATCCGCCTGGTGGTGGACCTGTTGATCGGCCTGATGCAGAGCTCGCGGATCCCCCCGGGACCCGGGCTCGCCGCCCTCCCGCTCGACGCCAGGCCAGAAGTGCAGCCGCGGCCCGCAGCGGGGGCAGCCAATCGTCTCGGCATGGAAACGACGATCGTCGGGATCCTCAAACTCCCGCCGACAGGCCTCGCACAGCTCAAAGCCCGCCAGGGTGGTGTGGGCCCGCCGGTAGGGACGGGCCAGGGCGATGCTGTAGCGGGGGCCGCAGCGGGCACAGCTGATGAAGGGATCGCCGCAGCGGCGGCTGGCGGGATCGTCGAGTTCCGCCAGGCAATCGGCACAGGGGGCGCGATCGGCCGCCAGCGTCGGCGCCAGCCAACCCTCCCCCAGGCTCTGGCGCGGGCCGGCATCGATCCGCACCCCCTGACCCCGGGTCGCCGTGGCCGGCCCCCAGTGCGGCAGCAGGGGCTCCAGCCGGGCCGGTGCCGGCAGCTCCGCAACCAGGCGCCGCAGAAAGCACTGCAGCTGGCCACGGGAGCCGGACAGCTGCACCGACACCCCCTCGCCGCCATTGATCAGAACCCCATCGAGCTCCAGCTCCGTGGCCAGCCGCTGCACCCAGGGACGGAAGCCGACCCCCTGCACCACACCGCGGCACAGCAGCCGCAGGCCGGCGGGCTCGCCGTTCATGGCGGCAGGGGCCCAGGCAGCAGGGCCGCCAGCAGATCGTCGATGCCGGCACCGCTGCGGGCCGAGCACTCGAACACCCGAGCCCGGGGTGCCACCGCGGCGATGGCCCGCAGGGCCTGGGAGCGATCGAAGCGCACCGCTTCGGCCAGGTCGATCTTGCTGATCACGACCAGATCGGCGGAGTGGAACAGGGCCGGGTATTTCAGCGGTTTGTCCTCCCCCTCGCCGGCCGCCAGCAGCACCAGCCGCAGGCTCTCGCCCAGGTCGTAGGCGGCAGGGCAGACAAGATTGCCGACGTTTTCGATCAGCAGCAGCTGCAGCTGCGCCAGGGACTGGCCCCGGGCTTCCAGGGCATCGACGGCCCGCTGCACCATCGCCGCCTCCAGATGGCAGGCCTGACCGGTGGTGATCTGCACCGCCGGCAGGCCGGCGGCCCGCAGGCGCCGGGCGTCGTTGTCGGTGGCCAGGTCGCCGACGATCACCGCCATGGCCCCCCGCCCCGCCTTGGCCAGCCGCTCCAGCAGGGCTGTCTTGCCGGAACCGGGCGAGGAGAGCAGGTTCACCACCGTCACCCCCGCCGCTGCGAAGCGCCGGCGATTGAGGGCGGCCTGGGCCTCGTTGTGGGCCAGGAGCCGATCCGTCAGGGTCAGCGACCGGAGTGGTGATGAGGGCGAACCGGATTGCTGCAACGGTTCAGCTTCTGACCGCACTGGGGACGGGGCTTGAACTGGCGACTGCGATCGCAGACCGGGTGACGACTCTGGCCCCCGTTCAGCCGGAAGCTCTGAGGTCAATGGAGCGGCAGGAGGTGACAGCCGTTGGTGCGACAGATCTCGTTGTCGTGACTGTCGCGGCATCGACTCCCGCGGCTTTGACTGTTGCGGCCCCAGCTGCTGCGGCCCCAGCTGCTGCGGTGAGAGCAGTGGTTGCGCCAGCTGTGATTGCGATGGCTGCCAAGGTGACGCGTGCCCGTGGGTTGACGGTCGCTGCGACTGCGAATCCTGCGACGGTCGGTCGGTGGGGGCGTTCAGATCCCCGTGATGGTGGTGGCGATCGGCGAGCGGGTGATCGCCATGGATGTCAGCGTCGTGGACTTCAGCGCCTCGGATGTCAGCGGTGTGGGAAGAAGGGGCGTGGGCAGAAGTGGCATGGCCGGAAGCAGAAGCGGAGACGGAATCAGAATGAGCCGAAGCAATCGATCGGTGCGACAGGGGGGTCGGCCCTGTTGCTGTCGCCGCAGCGGGTGGCATTGACCCGGTGATCTCCCCGGAGACCGCCACACCCCCCGGATTGCTGCGGCCGCAGTTGCAGTCAACACACATGTTGGATCCGCTCCTGAAGGCGGCTTGTGGCAACCAGCCCCCTGGATCAGCAAACTAGCGATGTTCCACAACGTCGCCGCCATCCACAGCCCGCATGGGCCAGTCCTGCGAAGCCAGCCTGGAGGCCTTCTTCGAAGGCAGGATGGAGGCGCGGACCGCCCCGCGTTGAAGCCGGCGCCATGGGCTGTGGGACCTGCCTGGAGATCGGGCCCGGCATGGGCCTGGCCGGCGAGCCGATCAACGTCGAGATCCGCTCCACCACCAGCCTTCGCAAGCATGGCGGCCAGGGGCGCGCCGTCCACCATGGCACCGACCGCTTCAGCTAAGCGCCATGGCCGAGCTGGAGCGGGAGCTCCGGGGCTGCCCCAACAGGCTGAACCCCTTCATGGCTCCTCAGAAGCCGGTGAGCGTCCTGGCACCTCCTCGTCACGGGCCTGAGGAGCGTTCGCCGCAGGCCCCTGGCGCCAGCCCAGGCGCACCTGAGCCTTCGAACGGGCGGGACCCGGCCCGGAGCGCCGCCTCCGCGCTGCCGCATTCCACGGCTTCAGTCCAGCTCCAGCGAGGCCAGCTCCAGCTCCCGCCCCTGCAGCAGCTCGCCGCTGATCGCGCCGCAGATCGGGCAGACGCAGACCCCGTCCGCCGCCTCGAACGGAGTCCCGCAGGGCCCGCACTGGCACAACGCCACCACCACCTCCAGCTGCAGGCGGCTGCCGGCGGCGATCGTGTCGGCCATCACCACCCCATGGGCGAAGCGCAGGGCCTCGGGATCGACCCCCGCCAGGGAGCCGATCCGCAGCGTCATCGCCGTGATGTGGCTGGCCCCGTGCTCCCGGGCCTGGGCCAGAACCAGCTCCCGCACCCGATCCATCAGGCTGAGCTCATGCATCGGCGTCACGCAGCCCCTGCCTGAGCAGCCCCTTCCCGAACAGCCACTGCCGGAGCAGGCGCCTGGCCTGGGGCAGTTGCCGGCGCAAGGCCGGCGAAAACCTGGTGCCATGGGCAAACCCCCAGGCCGGCAGCAGCAGCTCAGCGGCGACGGGCCGGGCCCCATAGAGAGCCGCCGCCAGCCCCAGCAGCTGGGCCGGCTCCAGCCGATGGCTGCTGCCCGGAGTGCCGGCCCCCGGGGGCACGGGCCCCAGCCGGGGCAGGGCCCTGCCCGAGTCGGCATCCGCCTGCGGCACCTGCCAGGCGTCCACGAACAACACCCGATCCACCCGATCCAGCTCGGCCGCCAGCTCGGGAGTGAGCTGGTGCACCGCCAGGCCACCCACCTCCTCGGCCAGGCGCCAACCGACACCATCGTCGCTGCGCAGCGGATTGCCGATGCCGATCACCAGTGAGCGGAGCTCCCGCTCCGCCACCTGCGGCCTCGCCGCTGCCGGCATCGGTTCACCCGGCGCCACAGCTGTCGATGGCACGGCTGTCGATAGCACGGCTGTCGATGCCACGGCTGTCGATGGCACAGTTGTCGATGGCACGGTCGTCGATGGCATGGGCATCGACGACCTGGTTGTCCACGCCATCGTTGTCCACGCCATCGTGGTCCACACCCGTGCTGACGACTGCAGCGCTGGGATCGCCCCAGGCCTGCGGCCCCTCATCCGCGGCAGCGCTCCGCCAGCACCCGGCCGTCGGCCGCCACCAGGCTGATCGCCAGCGGCATCTGACCGGCGGCATGAGTGCTGCAGGAGAGGCAGGGGTCGAAGCAGCGGATGCCCGCCTCCACCCGGTTGAGCAGGGCCTCGGGGATCTCCACCGCCGCCGGCAGCGGATCGGGGATGTAGGCCCGAGCGATCTGATGGACGGTGCGGTTCATCGCCAGGTTGTTCTGGCCGGTGGCGATGATCAGGTTCACCCGGGTCAGCAGGCCATTGTCGTCGACGCGGTAGTGATGGAACAGGGTGCCCCGGGGCGCCTCGCTCACCCCCACCGCCTCGTTGCGATTGAGCCGGGCCCGGCTGCGGATGCGGCCCCCCAGCAGCTGCGGATCCTCCACCAGCAGCGCCATCGCCTCCAGACAGGCGACGATCTCCACCAGCCGGGCGTGGTGATAGGCGAAGCTCGAGATCGCCACCCGGCCGCTGCGCTGGCGGAACTCCTGCAGTTCCCGGTCGGCCCAGGCGGTGCCGATGCGCTCACAGACATTGAGGCGCGCCAGGGGACCCACCCGGTACAGGCCATCGGGATAGCCGAGTGGCCGGTAATAGGGAAACTTCAGATAGCTCCAGGGCTCCACCGCCTCCCCCAGAAAACTGGCGTAGTCGTCCTCCCGCAGACCATCGGCGACGATTCGACCGTCGCTGTCACAGAAGCGCAGCTGGCCGTCGAGGTGCTCCCAGAGCCCCTCGGGTGACACCAGGCCCATGAACAGACTGGGGAAGCTGCCGAACAGGCGCTGCTCCTGCTGCAGCGGGCCATCGAGCTGGCGCTTGTGCAGATCGAGGGCGAGGCGGATCGTCACCATCGCCTCCGGCAGGCGCGCCAGGATCCAGTCCCGGGCTTCCTCGCTCATGGGGGAGCGCACCCCACCGGGCACCGCCCAAGCCGCATGAATTTTGCGGCCGCCGAGCAGCTCGATGATCTGCTGACCGAACTGGCGCAGGCGGATGCCGGCGCGGGCCAGCTCAGGATCGGCGGCCATCAAACCGAAGATGTTGCGGCGAGCCGGATCGCTCTCCCAGCCCAGCAGGAAATCGGGACTGCTGAGATGGAAGAACGACAGAGCATGGCTCTGGGTGATCTGAGCCAGGTTGAGCAGACGCCGCAGCTTCAGCGCCGCCTCAGGGATCTGCACCGCCAGCAGCTTGTCGCCCGTCTTGGCCGCCGCCAGCAGATGGCTGACCGGACAGATGCCGCAGATGCGGGCCGTGATGCCCGCCATCTCGGTGAACGGCCGGCCCTCGCAGAAGCTCTCAAAGCCGCGGTACTCGACGACATGGAAGCGGCTGTCGATGAGATGGCCGTCATCATCGAGGTGCAGGGTGATTTTGGCGTGACCCTCAATCCGGGTGACCGGATCGATGACGACGGTGCGTCCCATCAGCCGAACCTCAGCATCGACGTCCCTTCCATGCGGGGCATCTCACCCACCAGCAACGGCGCAATCGCGGCGCGGATGCGCTCGGCCGAAGGCGGACAGCCCGGCAGGTAGAGATCCACGGGGATCACCTCGTGCAGCGGCAGCACCTTGGGCAGCAGCTCCGGCACGATGCCGGGGGCGTGGGGCAACTGACCCGTGGCGTCGGCCAGCTCCAGATAGCCGCGCTCCAGCACGGTGCGGGCGCTGTCGCGGCCCGCCGCGGTGCAGAGATTGCGCAGGCCCGGCACATTGGCGGTCACGGCGCAGTCGCCGAAGGCGATCACCAGGGCGGTGCGCGCCCGCACCGCCAGGGCCAGCTCCAGGTTGGCGACATTGGCCACCGCCCCCTCCACCAGGCAGACATCCACCTGCTCGGGGTAGATCTTGGTGTCACTCGCCACCGGTGAGTAGACGATCTCCACCACCTCGGCGAGTTCGAACAGGAACTCGTCGAGATCCAGAAACGACATGTGGCAGCCGGAGCAACCAGCCAGCCAGACGGTGGCCAGCCGCAGCCTGGGTTGCTCCTGAGCGGAGCCGGGAGGGGAAGTCATCGCGTCCATTGCTGCTGCTCGCGGGCCCGGCGCAGCTGATCGGCCCGCTCGGGATGGGGATGCTTTTCGGCGGTGCTGTCCTCCTTGGCGTACAGGGCGCCGGTGGGGCAGACATCGACACACTTGCCGCAGGAGGTGCAGGCGTCCACGTCCCCCCAGGGCTGATCCAGGCCGGCGACGATGCGGCAATGGCCGCCGCGCTCGGCCACATCCCAGACGTGGGCCCCCTCGATCTGATCGCAGACCCGCACGCAGCGGCTGCAGAGAATGCAGCGATTGTGATCGAGGCTGAACAGCGGATGGGAGGCATCCACCGGGCGCTGGGGGTACTGGTAGGGGAAGCGGCAGTGATCCATACCCACCTCCACCGCCACATCCTGCAGCTCGCAGTCGCCGTTGGCGACGCAGAAGGCACACACATGGTTGCCTTCCGCGAAGAACAGCTCCACCGCCATGCGGCGGAAGCTCTGCAGCTGGGCCGAGTCGGTGCGGATCCGCTGGCCCTCCACCGCCTCTGTGGCACAGGCCGGCAGCAGGCGATGGCTGCCCTCCACGGCCACCAGACAGAGGCGGCAGGCGGCCACCGGATCGAGGCCATCGAGATGGCAGAGGGTGGGCACCGACAGGCCCGCGGCGCGGATCGCCTGCAGCAGCGTCGCCCCCGCCGGCACCGCCACGTCCCGGCCATCCACCTGCAGGGTGATGACGCTCATCGCTTCGCCTCCAGCGCTGCGGTGTACTCGTGGCGGAAATGACGCAGGGTGCTGAGCACCGGATTCGGTGCCGCCTGCCCCAGCCCGCAGAGGCTGGTGGCCTTGACCATGGCGCAGAGGGACTCCAGGGCCTCCAGATCCGCCGTTGTGGCCCGCTGCTGCAGCAGGCGATCGAGCAGGGCCAGCAGCTGCACGGTACCGGCGCGGCAGGGCACGCATTTGCCGCAGCTCTCATTGACGCTGAAGGCCATGAACTGGCGCGCCAGCTCGGGCATCGCCGTGCCCTGGCCGATCACCACCATGCCGCCGGAGCCCATCATCGAACCGAGGGCCACCAGACTCTCGAAATCCACCGGCGTGTCGAGCAGCGCGGCGGGGATGCAGCCTCCGGAGGGGCCGCCGGTCTGCACCGCCTTGACGGCGCCGCCATCGGGATCACCGCCTCCCATCGTCTCCACCACCGTGCGCAGACTGATGCCCATCGGCACCTCCACCAGGCCGGTGTGGCGAATCGCGCCCGACAGGCTGAACACCTTGGTGCCGCGGCTGCCCTCGCTGCCGATGGCGGCGTACCAGTCGCCCCCCTGGCGCAGGATCACGGGCACAGCCGCAAAGGTCTCGACGTTGTTGATCAGGGTCGGCGCACCCCACAGCCCCGCCTGGGCCGGAAACGGCGGCCGGGTGCGGGGAGTACCGCGCAGACCCTCGATCGACCGGAGCAGGGCCGTCTCCTCGCCGCAGACGTAGGCCCCGGCCCCCATCCGCACCTCCAGCTCGAGGTTGAAGGCGCTGCCGGCCATGCCCCGGCCCAGCAGTCCGTGCTGATGCGCCTGCCGCAGGGCCAGCCGTAACCGCTCAATCGCCAGCGGGTACTCCGCCCGGACATAGACGTAACCGTGATCGGCCCCCACCGCGTAGGCGGCGATCGCCATGCCCTCCAGCAGCCGATGGGGATCGCCCTCCAGCACACTGCGGTCCATGAAGGCGCCGGGATCACCTTCATCGGCATTGCAGACCACATAGCGCCGGCCCGGCGGCTGCAGGGCCACCGTGTCCCACTTGAGCCCGGTGGGATAGCCGCCGCCGCCGCGGCCGCGCAGGCCGCTGCGGCGCACCTGCTCCCGCACCTCGGCGGGGCCCAGCTGCTGCAGCACCCGCCGCAGCTGGGCGTAACCGCCATGGGCGAGGGCGTCCTCGATCCGCTCGGGATCGACGATGCCGCAGCCCTCCAGCACCAGCGGCCGCTGCAGCCGGAAGAAGGGATGCTCCAGATCGAGGCGATGGCGGGCCAGCTCCACTCCCTCCGGAGCCTGGGCGGCCGCGCCGGAGCGGGCCAGCGCCACCAGCTCACCGGCTCGCTCCGGCGGCAGGCCGCCATAGAGGCTGGTGCCCCCGGGACCGTCCAGGGCCACCAGGGGGCCCGCCCCGCACAGCCGCAGACAGCCGACCGAACGCACCTCCAGCGGCTCCGGCGCCCTGTCACTGGCCGCCTCACCAGGCGCGTCAGCCGGCCCAGCACCGCCGGCCGCCGCCCTCAGCGCCGCCAGCAGCGCTTCCGCACCAGCACTGCGACAGCCCGTGGCCCCACAGCAGCGCAGCCGGGGTCGTGCACAGGGGGGCAGGGCCACCATCAGGCTGGCCGCCGGCGATCCGGCAGACCCAGCTGGCTCAGCCAGCGGTCCAGTCCCTCGGTCGCCTCGGTGGACGGGCCGGGGAGCGGGCCGGAGAGCGGGGCGGTGAACAGGGCCCCATCGAACACCATCACCGGCGCCTGGCCGCAGGCCCCCAGGCAGCTCACCTGCTCCAGCGCCCACTGGCCATCGCCACTGGTCTGATCAAGCGCCAGACCCAGCCGCCGCTGCAGGCCCGCCGCCAGCCGGCCCCCTCCGCGCACGAAACAGGCCGTGCCCAGACAGACGGCGCAGCGATGGTCAGCGGGGGGCTGGAGCCGAAACAGGTGGTAGAAGCTGGCCACGCCATAGACCCGACTCAGGGGCAGTCGCAGGCCCCACGCCACCTGGAGCAGGGCCGACCTGGGCAGATAGCCATGGATCTCCTGAACCTGGTGGAGCACTTCGATCAGACCATCGCTGCGGCCGCCCTGGTGGCGGATCAGATCGGCGATGCGCTCCTGGGCAAGCGTGGGTTGTGCCGGACCCGGTTCAGGGTCCGGACCCGCGCCCGCCCCGGCGGGCGCGGCAAATGCCGGTGCAGCGGCAGCGACGACAGCCGGTACCCCGCTGCCGCCCCCTGGGGCCACGTTGCCTGGACCTGGAGTGGTCGCCGACATGACCCCCCACGCAGTCTTCTCCTTGTTAGCCAGTCTCGGGCCGTGGGACAGCGGCACAAGTGCCGTCTTGGTGCGTCGGATCTCCGGCTTCCCCATGGGCATCGCCAGGCCGTCCGGCACCCAGCGAAACCAACCGGCAGCAGCCGCTGGCCTCAGCAGCAGGGTCGACGGCAGCCGGAGCGGAAGGCCGCCTGAGCCATGGGGGCAGGGGGACTTGAACCCCCACAACGTCGCCGTCTGCGCATTTTAAGTGCGCTGCGTCTACCGATTCCGCCATGCCCCCGCCTGTCCATCCTAGATTTGCGCCCCGTTGGTTCTGCAAGCCGTGCCCGTGCCAGGGATGTTCAGCTCGATCACCGCGGCGCTTCCGTTCGAGCTGCCGTTCCAGCTTTCGGGCGAGACCCTGCTGGTGCTGTCCCTCTACATCGCCCTGGCCGGGGCTTACCTGGTGGTGGTCCCCCTGGCTCTGTACTGGTGGCTGGTCAAGCGCTGGACCGTCATGGGCAAGATCGAGCGCACGGCGATCTATGGCCTGGTGTTCCTCTTCTTCCCCGGCCTGATCCTGTTCGCCCCTTTCCTCAATCTGCGCATGGCCGGCCAGGGAGCCTCCCAAGCGTGACCCGCCGAGGCGTTGTGC
>JBAPUA010000104.1:0-17713 GCA_049282435.1 Cyanobium sp.
GCCCATGGATGCGGGGCCGATGGCGCTTCCTCAGTTAGGGCAGACTTCACCGCAGTAGCGCTCCTGCCCCCTCCGCCATGCGCACGGCCGACCAGCTGCTCTGGATCCTCACCACTGTGTTGCCGAACAGCTTCGGTTTCGGCGATCACAATGTCGCGGCGCTCAGCCACGGCCGCGGCCCTGACGCTGACGTCAACGTCCAGCTGAACCTGGGGCTGATCTCCCTCGCCGTCCCGTCCACCGGCGTGGTGGCCATGACCGCCGCGATTGCCGCGTTGAACAGCCGGAACGGACGGACGACACGGGTTCTCCAGCTCGGAGCCCTGCTGCCATGAACCCGGCCGTGGGCCTGTCCATCGGCGTCACGGTGTTCACCACGATGCTGGCGCTCGGCCTGGGACTCGAACCGGAGGGTCTGCGGCAATGGTGCAGCCGGCCCGCCCTGCCCCTGCGGGTGCTGCTGGGATCGTGCGTCCTGGTGCCGCTGCTGGGGCTGCTGTTGCTGCAGAGCCCCTGGAGCTGGACACTGGCGCAGCCCGAACGCACCGCCATCGCCCTGATGGTCCTCTGTCCCAGTGCGCCCCTGGCCCTGCGCCGGGCTCGCGCGGCCGGTGGCGATCATCAGCTGGCCGCGCTGCTGCAGGTGGGAGCCGCCCTGCTGGCGATCATCACGGTGCCGTTGCTGGGGCTGCTGTTCCGCTGGAGCTTCGGTGTGGACGGCTGGGAGGCACAACCGATCGATGTGGCGCTGCAGGTGGGCCAGATCCAGGTGCTGCCGCTGCTGCTGGGACTGCTGTTGCGCCGCCGGCGCCCTCGCCTCGCCGACCGGCTCCAGACCCCCCTGGAACGACTGGCCAACGGCTTGCTGATCCTGCTGGTGCTGATCGTGATTCTGCAGGTGGGCCCTTTGTTGTGGGCGTACCTGCCCGGCAATCTGCCGGCGCTGTTCGCCATGGCCCTGCTGGCGGTCGGCTCGCTCTGGATCGGCCGGGCTCTCGGGGGTGGCCGCTCCGGTCATGGGCTGACCACAGCCCTGGTGACGGCGATGCGCAATCCAGGTCTGGCCCTGCTGTTCGCAAGCCGCTACGGCCAGGCTCTGCCGGGCCTGAGCCTGGCGATCCTGCTCTACGTGCTGGTCACCCTGGTGGTCAGCCTGCCGCTGGTGTGGCTGCCCCATCGATCAGCTGGGCAATCAGCAGCGCTCAGACCAGCTGACAGATCTCGGGATTGACAGTCAGTGCAGGGGCCGCTGCCCCACCGTGCCTTTCACCGCTGGAAGACCAGGCGATCAGAAGGTGGTGTTGCCGATCCTGTCCGATCTCTACCGGATGAACAACGGGCCTTCTGATCAGCACAACCAGTCCGCTCAGATCCCCGCAGGCGGCGCAGGGTGCGTCTCCCCTCCTGGTCCCTGCCGGTGGCGGTGCTGGGGCCAGGTGTAACCGCCGGCAGGCACTCTGCAGGCGCAGCACTGCTGAGTATCCACGGCCGGCAAGGCTTCCGGGCTGCCTTGTGATTTGCCCGCGGCGGGTGTGATCTCCTAGACCCCCATCCCAACCTCAGGACCACCCCGTTCTGGGCAGCGCTGTCGTCTGAGGCTCCCAGGCCTCTGGGATCAGACGTTGGGATGACGGGATCCGTGGACGCGGTCTCTGGAGCGTGCCAGGCGTCGCTTGCTGCAAGCGCAAGACTCACCCCTGCTCTGCCAGAGCTCGCATCGGACCCTGGCCGGTCGCCGCCTCAGCCTGCTCCCAGGCCCCGGCGCGCCTGCCCCGGGCGCCCCTCCCTACACTGGTTTTAGGCCGAATGTTCGCCCTGCATGCGCTTCCTGGCCTTGGCCATCCTGCTGGCCCTGATGGCGTTCTTTGCGGCCGCAGAGTTCGCCGTGATCCGGCTGCGGCCCTCGCGCGTGCAGCAGCTGCTCGATGACGAGGAGCCCGGGGCCCGTTCGGTGGCGCGGCTGCAGCAGCGGCTGCGTCGGGTGCTGGTGGCCACCCAGCTCGGGGCGGTGCTGGCCCTGCTGGCGATCGGCTGGACCGGTCGCGGGCTGGCGGGCCATCTGGCCTCCCCCTGGACCGCCCCTCTGCCCCAGAGCTGGCTCGATGCGTTGGTTTTCCTGGTGCTGGTGCTGCTGGCCACCCTGATCGGTGGCCTGTTGCCCAAGGCCTGGGTGCTGCATCGCCCGGAGGCCTCGGCCCTGCAGCTGGCCCCCCTGCTCGAATCGCTCACCGCCACTCTGGCCCCCCTGCTGCTGCTGATCGAGCGGCTGACGGGGGTGCTGCTGCGGCTGCTGGGCCTGCCGCGCAACTGGGACGAACTGGTGCCGGTGCTTTCGGCCGGTGAACTCGAAACCCTGATCGAAAGCGGCGGGGTCACCGGCCTGATGCCCGATGAACGCAGCATCCTCGAGGGGGTCTTCTCCCTGCGGGACACCCTGGTGCGGGAGGTGATGGTGCCCCGCTCCGGCATGGTCACCCTGCCGCTGGAGGTGTGCTTCGGCGAAATGATGGATGCGGTGCATGCCAGTCAGCACGCCCGCTTTCCGGTGATCGGCAGCTCCCTCGACGACGTGCGCGGCATGCTCGATCTGCGTCGCCTGGCGGAACCGATCGCCCGGGGTCAGCTGTTGCCGGACACCCCGCTGGCGCCCTACCTGTTGCCTGTCACCCAGGTTCAGGAGAGCGCCTCGCTGGCTGATCTGTTGCCCCTGATCCGCAGCGGTCAGCCTCTGCTGGTGGTGGTCGATGAGCACGGAGGCACCGAGGGGCTGGTGACGGTGGCCGATCTCACCGGCGAGATTGTCGGCGAGGACGACAATCCACTGGAAGCCGCCGAAGATCTCCACCCCCTGGTCGAGGGGGGCTGGTCAGCCGCCGGTGATCTCGAGATCGTCGAGCTCAATCGTCAGCTGGGCCTGCGGCTGCCCGAGGCCGAGGGCCATCACACCCTGGCGGGGTTCCTGCTGGAGCGCTTCCAGCACATTCCGGCGCCGGGGGAAGGACTGCGCTGGAAGGGCTATCGATATGGAGTGCTGACCATGGATGGGCCCCGCATCGAGCGGGTGCGAATCGTGGCCAACGGCCCCGAAGGCAGCGAACCGGCCTCCAACGGGGATGCCGATCACCGATAATCTTTCCAATCGCGTCGGCTCCGCCATGAACCCTGTGCGTGTGGGGGTCATCGGCATCGGCAACATGGGCTGGCACCACGCCCGAGTGCTGAGCCTGCTGCGGGACGCTGAATTGGTGGGGGTTGCCGATCCGGACGAAACCCGCGGTCGCCTGGCCGTTGAGCAGTTCAACTGCGCCTGGTTCGCGGATTACGGCGCCATGCTCAGCGAGGTGGAAGCCGTCTGCATCGCCGTGCCCACCCTGCTGCACCACCGGGTCGGCATGGCCTGTTTGGAGGCCGGGCTGCATGTGTTGATCGAGAAGCCGATCGCCGCCAATCAGGAGGAGGCCGCCGAGCTGATCCAGGCTGCCGACCAGGCCGGCAAGTTGCTGCAGGTCGGCCACATCGAGCGCTTCAACCCCGCCTTCCGCGAACTGCTCAAGGTGGTGGCCGGCGAGGAGATCGTCGTGCTGGAGGCTCGCCGCCACAGCCCCAACCCCGATCGGGCCAACGACGTGTCGGTGGTGCTCGATCTGATGATTCACGACATCGACCTGGTGCTGGAGCTGGCGGCCTCGCCGGTGGTGCGCCTGGCGGCCGCCGGCGGCCGCAGCAGCGACGGCCCGATCGACTACGTGAACGCCACCCTGGGCTTCGCCAATGGTGTCGTGGCCAGCCTGACGGCCAGCAAGATGGCCCATCGCAAGGTGCGGCGGCTCTATACCCACTGCCGCAGCAGCCTGATGGAGACCGATTTCCTCAATCACAACCTGCGCATCCACCGCCGTTCCCATGGGTCGGTGAGCGCCGCTCATGGGGAGCTGGTGTACCGCAATGACGGCTTCATTGAAGAGGTGAGCACCACCTCGATTGAGCCGCTTTACGCCGAGCTGGAGCACTTTCTGCAGTGCGTGCGCGGCGAGGAGATTCCCGCCGTCGATGGGCTGCAGGCCTCCCGTGCCCTGCAGCTGGCCGATCTGATCGAGCAGTGCGTCGAGCAGCCCAATCTCTGCATGGCGCTGAACGAGCCGATTTAGGGCTGCGCTTGCGGGCTGGAGTCCTCCGCCTGTGCAGACTCCGTGCGCGGATCGACCTCGGCCTTGAAGGACCGTTCAGCACCTTGAACGCGCTCAGCGGCCTGACTGACCCAGCTCACCCGCTCCTCGGCCATGATCGCCTCGGCTCGGCGCACGAATACATGGAAGGCCTCGGGACCGGTATAGGCCTCGAGGCTGCCGGTGAGATACAACAGTTTCTCTCGTTCCAGAGTCTCTTTCAGCAGCCTGTAACGCAGCCAGTTCTCCTGGTGCCGGTTGAGGGCCAGGAGTGAGCCCACTACAGCGATACCCGCCCCCGAGAGCTGCAGAATAGGCGGCACCCAATGGCTGTACGGTGCATTCTGACCTGCATAGGGAGCCAGCACTGTCACCAGGGATCCCAGCAAGATGCCACAGATGCGGTAGCGCAAATACCTTTGCTTGTTTTTCTTGCTGCTGTTGCTCAGCCAGGTCAGTTGCCGATCGACCCGATCGGCGATGTAGGTCTCGGCATCCATGGGCCGCTGCTGAAAAATGTGTGCCGTCAACGTAGCTGAGGCAAGATGGGGCCAATAGGTAGACAATGCCCAGCTTTTTGGCAGGGCGCAAGCGACTCTCAGGGCAGGGCCCCTCGTCGCCAAGGCCTTGTCGAGCGTTAGATCCATGGCTGATGGTCCCGAAGGGGCGCCGCATCGCCTCTGGCTCAGACGACAGGAGCGGGCTCCTCTGGGATGCCCTGTGCCCGCACCCAAGCGCTGTTCCCCTGGCCCGCACCTGCCCGGCCCCGCCACTGACTGCGGCACATACTCAGCTGCGGTTGCCAGCCAATGGTTGCCAGCCAATGGTTGCCATCCCAGTCTGACCGGGAGCTCTACGCCGACGCCGCCCTGGAGGATTCAGGCATCGAGCTCGCCCATCGGCTGCCCCCGGCCGTGAGTTTTTCGCCGTTGGCTCAGCTCAACCCAGCGATACCGACCTGCCCTCCGGCTCGGCGGTGAGCTGTTGCAGGGCCTGCAGCTGCCAGCGGCGGCACTGACCAGGGGACGACCGGTAGAACAGAGTCCAGGCATCGCCCTTGTGCAGGGCGTAATCGCTCTCGCTCACCTCCGGATGGCCCAGTTGCCAGCCGACCCGCACCGCGTGGCCGATCACCACATCCAGGGCCAGGTCGTCGTCGAACTGCACCTGGGGATTGGCGGCCACGAAGGCGATCAGGGTGAGCAGGGTTTCGGTGCAGAGCTGGCGGTATTCGGCCGCCTCGATCTTGCCCAGCAGCTGCTCTACCAGGGAGGCGAAGTTGCGCTCCCCCGGGGTCTTCTCGCTCAGCAGCGGCCCGCTGGCCAGGCGGTTGCGCCGCTCCAGCTTGTCGCCGATGACGATGCCGCGGCAGTGGTGCAGCAGGTCCCAGATGCCGGCGTGGAAGTTGCGCGGCACCCGCTGCAGCGCCCCCAGCCGCAGCCGGTGCTGCAGCCAGCAGCCCCCCTTGGGCAGGTCTTCGAGCGGATCGGGCGCCTCCCAGCGCACGCGGCCGCGCACGTGCAGCTGTTCCTTGCGCTGCAGGGCGGCGCGGGCATGTTCCACGTCGGCGAGCACGGCCCGCAGGCGTCGGCGAATCGTGTGGGGGGGCTGGCCGCAGAGGGCCTCAAACGCGTCGCTGGGGCTGAGATCGGCCTCGGCGGCCAGTTCACCGGTGAGCAGCAGCAGCAGCTGGCCGAGCTGCAGGGTGAGACTGCCACTGAGCAGGTCCGGTTCCAGCCGCACCAGCCCGTCGAGCGCCAGCAGCAGCTCCTGCTGCAGCATCCACTCGCGCCCGTCTTCGCCCCCGAAGCGGCGGATCATGGTGGCGATGGTGCGGCTGCCCTTGGGCTCGCTGATCAGCGAATCGTTGGTGTAATTGCGACCCACCACCACCTGCTTCTGGCGCACCAGCAGGTCGATCAGAGCATCCTCCAGCTGGGGATGCACCAGCCCCATGGCCGCGGCGCTGCGGCGCACCACACTCCAGTCGGCTTCCGCCAGCCCGCGGCGGTAGACCTCCTCCAGCAGCAGCATCAGGGTCACCCCCGGCGCGTCGCCGGGGCCCTGCAGCCGGGCGGTGGGTCCGAGCCTGCGGCCCAGCAGTTCGAGCACCTCGGCCTGCTCCGGCAGGGAGGAGCTGTGCCAGAGCCGTTCGGTCAGATCGGCCACCGTGGTCTCTTCGAGTTCCTGCTCCTCGCGGGCGGTGAGCTGGTGCTGACTGGTGCTGGGGGGCAGCAGCGACTGGGCGGTGGGCCAGAGCTGGCAGGCGGCCACAGCCCGTTTGGGCAGTTCCACGACGCTGGCCCGGCTGACCAGCTCGCCCAGCGGCGCCAGCAGGATCGGCACGCCCTCCAGTTCGCCGCTCTGCAGCTGGCGGCCCAGCTCCAGGAACACCTGCGGATCCTGCCGGAAGGGGGCCGAGGCAATCGGAATCAGCAGCAGCGGCGAGCCGGGGCCCCGCCAATTGCGCTGCAGCAGGCGCAGTTCGCCGGCCACCGCATCGACGAGCTGCTGGGGATCATCGGCCAGGTAATAGGTGTCGTCTTCCAGCACCGCCGGCAGGTAGGCGATCAGTTCGTCGTCGTGGCGATAGAGGCGGGCGGTGGCCATGGTTTCCATCCGCACCCGCGGATGGCCGCTGAGTCCCAGGCGGCTGTTGGATCCCACCGTGGCCAGGCGCTGGCTCAGCTCCCGCGAGCTGGCCACCCGCGGCTGACCGCTGCGTTCGCTGATCGGCAGGCCGGCCTGTTGCAGCACCGTGGCGATGGTGGTGTCGGCCGGGGCCAGGGCCACCAGCACCTGATCGACTCCGAGTGGCGCGTTCCGGCGTCGCTGGCAGGGATCGAGATCCTCCGGCGTGATCAGGCCGCCCAGCAGCAGATCGGCCAGCCAGGTGAGGCTCTGGGTCCAGAGCAGGGGCACATTGTCATTGGCAAGGCGGGGCTGGCTGCCGGGCTGGCGCCGCTCGGCGGCGATGTGGTCGGCCGGCACCAGGTACAGCTCCGGCAGCAGGGCGTTGCCGTCGACGTCGATGCTCAGCTCCGCCAACTGCTGCCGCCAGCGGCGGGCCTCCGGCCAGCGCTCCTCGCAGCAGGCGGTGATCAGTTCATAGGCCAGGAACAGGGGCCATTCACATTCGATGTGCTCGAACTGGGCCAGTTCCTCCCGCTCGTAGTGCAGGCGGGTGATGTCCTCGACCACGGTCTGGTGGCCGTCGCGGCGGAAGCGCTTGTAGCCGTAGCGGCCGCCCAGGTCGCGGCGGATCTTGTCGCGGGTGCGCTCCACCAGCTGGGGATCCTCCACGGCCCAGGCCGGGTAGCCGATCACCGAGAGACAGGCGCTGTCCACCTCCTTGCTGGCCGATTCCCGCGGCAGCAGGCTGCGCAGGGCCCGCCGCAGGCGCACGATCGCATCGTGGGGAATGGCCAGACAGCAGCTGCCGTCGCCGTGGGGCCCATAGAGGTCGAGGCCTTCGAGGGCCTCCAGGGCCGCCTTGACCAGGCCGATCGAGCTGGCATTGCGTTCCGGCAGGCCGTGGTTGCCCTTGTCGCCGCGCTCCCAGATGCCGTAATCGGCCACCCGATAGGCCCGCGCCACGTAGTAGGCCAGGTTCTGGATGAAGTCGCACTCGTGGCTGGTCTGCACGATCACCAGGCCCGAGCGGGTCAGCTGGGCCAGCTGCAGCAGAAACAGGGCCGTGGCGTCGAGCTGCAGATGCCCCCAGCCGTCATCGGCGACCACCGGCTCGCCCGTGTCGGTGTCGAACTTGGCGTGGATGGCGTCGAAGCGATCGAGGCTGTTCTTGAAGCGCTCCACCTTGGCGGCCTGGCGCAGCATCGCGTTCAGCAGCCCCCGCATCAGCTGCAGCACCCGCTGCTCGAGCTCGAAGGACCGTCGGCAGGGACCGCGCAGGCGGCGATGGGCGATCGCCAGCCCCCAGACGCACTGGATCGAGTAGACACAGTCGCGCACCCAGGCGTCGCCGTAGTTGCCGTGCACGGTGTTGGCTGTGCTGGCGGGCAGCAGGCCGGTGATCGGATGCTGGCGGCTGAGCACCACCGTCTCGATCTGGCGGTCGAGCTGCCGCAGCAGGTGCCAGGCCTCGTCCTCGGCTGACGATCTGTGGCCGTTGAGGGTGGAGTCCTGAGAGGGGCCTGGATCGGCAGCCTCTTCGCAACCGGGATCGGCGGCGGCTGGGTTGATCGCTGCTGGGTTGATGGCGGGCGGGGCGATGGGGCGGCGGGTGCTGCTGGGGCCACTGGCCATCATCCTGCTCCAGGTGTGTGCGGATCCCGCAACCTCCAGACCCTGGTCCAGCTGAGCCCTGCAACGGGGTCCAGCCGTGCACCGGCGTGCTTTGGTGCCGGTGGACCTGGCTGAGGTTCAGCCTGGTCCGGGCAGAGTCCAGGCGAGGTGAGCTCCTGGGTCAGGGGCTACCGGTCGGGTCGGAATCGGGACCATAGATTCTCTCCCGCAGTCCCCCCATGCCATGGCAGCAATCGTGACCGATCCGGTGCGCACGCACGTGTTAGGGGTGCCGGTGGATGTCTGTGCTGACGTGCTGCAGGCGGCCCTGGCGTTGCAGCAGCGGGGTGGGGGCCAGATCGTCACGCTCAATGCCGAGATGACCATGGCCGCCCGGGCTGACCCGGCCCTGGGTGCCGCCATCGCCGCCGCCCGGTTGGTGATCGCCGATGGGGCCGGGGTGGTCTGGGCTCTGGCCCGCCAGGGCTATCGGCTGCGCCGCAGTCCCGGGATCGAGCTGGCCTGGAACCTGCTGGAGCAGGCGGCCGGCAGCGGTGGCCGGGTGGCGCTGGTGGGCGCCAGTCCCCAGGTGATGGAGGTGCTGCGCCAGCGGCTGGCCGAGAGGCTTCCGGATCTGCGGTTGGTGTTCAGCGTCCACGGTTTCCAGGCGGCCGACGCCTGGCCGGAGCTGGAGCGCCAGCTGCTGGCGGCGCGGCCGGATCTGGTGCTGGTGGCCCTGGGGGTGCCCCGCCAGGAGACCTGGATTCATGACCTGCCGGCTCCCCGCCAGGGGCTGTGGATGGGGGTCGGTGGCAGTTTCGATGTCTGGGCCGGCGCCAAAAAAAGGGCCCCCGCCTGGATGGGAGCCCTGCAGATTGAATGGCTGTACCGGCTGCTGCAGGAACCGCGCCGCTGGCGCCGGATGCTGGCGCTGCCGGCCTTCGTCTGGGCGGTGCTGCGGGAACGGCGTTGAGCACGCTGCGCTGAGCGGGGCCAGCAGGGCGCAGGAGGCTGCTGAAACGGGCCGCCCGTGGACCCTGGCCAGAGTCGGGTCGCCTTGGCGGCAGCTCAGACGCTGGGTTGACCCAACCTCTGGGGCCATCGAAGCGTGTCCAGAAGGTTTTCCGCGGGCTCTGGAACGTCCCAGTCCTCGCTCCGAAGGCCGTCGGGGACCTCGGCATCAGGTTCCGGCTCCGTTGTCCTGGCCTTTGCCGGCCCTGAAATCACCTCTGCCGCACCGCGAGTGGGGCTGCTGATCCAGGTGGAACGAGAGCTCAGGCTCCCTGGGGGTCAAATCCGCCCCAATCGTTACGGCTCGGCTCCGGCCCGGAACGTCCGGTTGCCGGAAGTCGCCGTTTCAGCGATTGGAAGCGTGGCCCCTGGTCAAGTCCTGATGGCCCCATGCCGCTGGGGGGGACCGCTTCAGCGGAAGCCCACCGAGGCCTGCCAGACGAAGGCCAGCAGCAGGAAGAACAGAGGAATGATCGGCAGGATGTCGACCAGGGGACCGAAGGCCTGATAGGCCTCAGGCAGCTGGGCGAGGGCGGGGGTGGAGAGACCGGCCAGCAGGGAGAGAGCCATCGGGTGGGAGGCGGGGAAGGAATGAGACCTGGAAGGTGGGGAACCTTCCTGTCGGTGCGGACTTCTCGGTGCGGAGCTTGAAGGCGCGGAGCCTTTTCTGCACCACCGGGATTGCCGAGGTCTGGCTGAGCTGGCCGGTGGAGGCTGCTGCCGGTCCTCTGCAGATCTTGGAAGCTACCACGTGTGAGCGGCTGGGGAGTCGGGCTCCCAGGGAGCGAAACCCTCTGAAAAACAACCCTCGCCGATCGCCTGGCCCATGGCCGTGGTGAAGCGCAGCAGGGTGGTCAGGTTGTGCAGGCTCAGCAGGGTGCGGCCCAGCAGCTCCTGGCTGCGGATCAGGTGGTGCAGGTAGGCGCGGCTGTGCAGTCGGCAGGCCAGGCAAGAGCAGCGGTGATCGAGGGGGGTGTGGTCGTGGCGGAAGCGGGCGTTGCGCAGATTCCAGCGCTCTCCCCCCACCAGGGCCGTGCCATGGCGACCCAGGCGGGTGGGCAGCACGCAGTCGAACAGGTCAAAGCCCTGGGCCACGGCGATCGCCATCTCCCGCAGGCTGCCCACCCCCATCAGGTAATGGGGTTTGCTCTCCGGCAGCAGCGGACCCAGCTCGCGCACGATGCGGTGCATCTCCTCCACCGGTTCGCCCACGCTCACCCCGCCCACGGCAATCCCGGGCAGATCCAGAGCGGCCACGACCTGGGCCGACTCGCGGCGCAGCTGGGGGAAGCAACCCCCCTGCACGATGCCGAACAGGGCCTGGTCGGCCCGCTGATGCACCGCCAGACAGCGCTCCAGCCAGGTGTGGGTGCGGCGGCTGGCGGCGGCCACCTCGGCTTCCGTGGCGGGGTAGGGAGGACATTGGTCGAAGGCCATGGCCACATCGGCCCCCAGCGCCATCTGGATCGCCATCGAGCGCTCGGGGGTGAGCGTGATGCGGGCGCCGTCGCGGGGGGAGCGGAAGACGACGCCGTCGTCATCGATGCGGTTGATCGCCCCCAGGCTGAACACCTGGAAGCCGCCCGAATCGGTGAGCAGGGGACCGCTCCAGCCCATGAACCGGTGCAGCCCGCCGGCCTCCGCCACGACCGCCTCGCCCGGTTGCAGATGCAGGTGATAGGTGTTGGCCAGCACCATCTCGGCGCCGGTCTCCAGCAGCTGGGGGACCGCCACCCCCTTGACCGTGGCGGCGGTCCCCACCGGCATGAACCGGGGGGTGTGCACGGGGCCGTGGGGGGTCATGAAGCAGCCGCAGCGCGCCCGGCTGTGGGGGCAATGGGCCGTGATCCTGAAGCTGAAGGGGGAGGTGTCCGCCGTGATCGGGGCGGCGAGATCGTCCGGCAACTGGGGAGAGCGACTCGTCGGCACGCTGGGCCCTCCGGAATCAAGGGTTGGGGGTGACATCGGGTCAGCCGTCGGGCTCCCGTTGTCGACGACGGTACGTGCCGCGCCGCCGGGGGCTCTCAGGATCCGGTGCGCGGGCCTGTTGGGCGCCCCTGCTTCTGCGCCACGTCATGCCCCCTGGTTGGTGCCGCCGTGCCTGGTTTGGCTGCCTTCGGCTTGCGGCGGGGGCCTGGCTGAGTGCTGTCGTGCCGCCGAGCAGCTCCGCCCCGGCCAGGTCCCGCTTCGGCTGTGGCGCGGTGCGGCTGTCCCTGGGATCAGGATGGGTTCTGCGGGATCGTCGGCGGTTCGGAGGCGTCCTGCGGCTGAATGGGGTCGGCGCCGCTCCCCCGCCGGCCGGCGCCGCTCCCCGCTCTGCCCATCGGCCCCGCCATGCCTCGCCCGCTTGCTCCTGCCCCCGCCTGGCTGCGGGATCTGGCCGGTGCCTGGATCTTCTATTCGGTGCTGCCGGCCTGGCCGGGAATTCAGCCCCGCTTCGAGCGCATCGCCCGCTTCGCTCCCTGGGTGGGTCTGGTCCTGGGCGCGCTGCAGGGTCTGCTGTGGGCCCTGCTGCAGGGCCGGGTGCCGCTGCTGGCCCAGGTGGCCCTGGTGCTGGCGGTCGGTCTGCTGCTGACCGGCGGGCTGCACATGGACGGTGCCATGGACACCGCCGACGGGCTGGCGGCGGGCGATCGGCTGCTGGAGGCGATGGAGGACAGCCGGGTCGGCGCCAGTGGCGCCCAGGCTCTGGCGCTACTGCTGCTGCTGCGCGCCGCCGCCCTGGCGAGTCTCGGCGCCCTCGCTCCGGCGCTGCTGGTCTGGGCGGCCATCTGGGGCCGGTTGGCGCCGCTGGTGGCGATGGCCCGTTTCCCCTATCTGCGGCCCCAGGGCACGGCTGGCTTCCATCGCCGCCACTGGGCCGGACTGGCGATGGAGCTGCGCCCCACCCTGGTGCTGCTGGCCATGTTGCTAGCGCTGTCCTGGCTTTGGCCCTGGCCGCCGCTGGCCCTGGCCGGGCTGCTGCCGGCGCTGCTCGTGCCCCTGGGACTGGGCCGGCGCCTCGGTGGCCACAGCGGCGACTCCTACGGCGCCTGCGTGGAGTGGGCTGAAACCCTGGCCCTGCTGCTCAGTGCCCTGGTGCTGGTGCTGCTGCGCTCTGCAGCCCCGGCGGCAGGCTGAGCCGAAAGGCGTTGCCCTGGTCGGGCAGACTCGGATCGCTGCCGCTGGGCGGGATCACCAGGACCAGCTCCCCGCCCAGGCCCCGGGCCAGATCCCTGGCCAGAGCCAGCCCCAGGCCGGTGCCCGGCCGCTGGAGGCCGCTGCTGCCGCGGCGACCCCGCTCGAAGATCAGCTCCCGTTCCTCTGCCGGAATCGCGCTGCCGCCATCCCAGACGGTCAGGGTCGGCCCGCCGCCGGCGTCCTGGCCCACGTGCAGGCCGACGGCGCTGCCGGCGGGGCTGTAGCGAAAGGCGTTTTCCAGCAGATTCGCCAGGATTTCGGCCACGGCACCGCTGTCGCCGCGCCAATCCGGCAACCGCTCGGGTCGCCGCCACTGGCGTCCCTGCAGGGCGGCGGTGGCGGCGGCCCGCTGCAGCAGCGGTTCGAGCGATTCCGCCAGGGGCTGACCCTCCGGCCCGCTGAGCATGGGGGGCAGCAGCAGGGGCTGGGGGTTGGCGACCGGCGCGATCAGCACCTCGCCACCGGCCAGATCGCTGATCGCATCGACGTAGCGGTTGAGCTGGCGCTCCTCCGCCAGCAGACCGTCCACCAGGGAGCGGTTGTCCCGGTCCTGATCGAGGCGCCGGCGCAGCAGATGGCCGAAGGTGCGCAGGGCCGTCAGCGGATTGCGCAGCTGATGGACCAGCAGGCGCAGCTGTTCGTCCTGGTGTTCCAGGCGGCGCTGCAGTCGCTGTTGCTCCAGGTCGAGACTCAGGGCTTCGGTCAGGCAGAGGGCCACGGCCTGCAGGCGTTGCCGCAGCGGCTCCGGCCAGTTGCTGTTGCGGGTCTCCACCTGCATGGCACCGAGCAGCAGCTGCTGGTCGCGCAGCGGTAGCCAGCGTCGCTCCTCCACCGGCACTCTCAGTCGGCTGTCGTCTTCGACCGCCGCCAGAGCCCGCCCATCGGCGGGCCACTGGCCCACTGGCATCAGCGTCGGTTGCCCTTCGACCTCCTGGTGGGTCACATACACGACCAGGGAGCGTACTTCGGCGCAGTCGACAAATTGACGGAGCTGGAAGCTCAACAGGTTCAGAAACCGCTCGGAGACTGGCATCACGGGCGGTGGGCTGATCGGGTCGAGGGGGATTGCCGGCGGAGACCTGGGAAAAAATGCCGAGGTGGTGCAGGATTTCCTAAAAAAAGCTTTAGGCTGCTTGTATCGACCACTACTTCGCAGTCCCCCCCGGGCTGGAAAGTCGCTGTCGGCATGGTCAAGGCCGCACAGGGGTTGCACAAACCCTTGGCCAAGGCTACAGCAGGGGGAGATGCGCCCCTCTTCTGCGCTGGTTCTGCGAAAGCAGCCTCCTGTGTCGCCGTTGCTGATCTTCTGCTTACCCACGGCAGGACGACAGAACGTATGGGCGTGGATCGGTCGGGCTTCGGTCCGCCGGTCCGGTATGGCGTTTGCCGCCGCCAGGGTTTCGTGCCTCTGCCCGGCGATCGCCAGCCCTCGCTTTCAACCCCTCCACACCTCTCTCCACTCCCTTTCAGGGAGTCGTCTCATGTCCAAGAAGCGCAAGCGGATCAGTCGCCGTCGTCTGGCGGGCCAGCGGGTTCTCGCCCATGTGCCCACCTTCAATCTCGAAACCGGCGCCCACAAGCCCGTCACCGCGGCCCGGCGTTACATCGCCGAGTCCGAGCTGATGGCTCCGGCGATCCTCAACGTCCGCCGCAACGAGCACACCACCGACCGCTTCTTCTGGGGTGAGAAGGGTCTGTTCAGTGCCCAGTACGCCGAGGAGAACCACTTCCTGTTCCCCTCCCTGCGGCTGATCGTCGATCGCATCGGTGAGGACGTTCTGTTCGAGGGCCTCGAATCGATGGCCGCCGACGACTGGGAGGAAATGGAAGAGTACGAATACGCTTTCGTCTGAAAAGCCACTGTCTGACGACGACCGCAGCGCCGCCGGCACCTGATCCTTTCAGGCGTCGGTGGCTGGCTGTTGTTTCTCGGTTGGCTGGCGGCTTTCGTTGGCAACACTTTGCCCCGAACCGCACCTGGCCACCAGCTCGACGTCCAGGGGGTCCCCCTCGACCGGCGCACCAAACGGCTGCCAGCCGGCCGCCAGGAGGCCCCCCAGCGCGCTCAGGACAGCTGCTGCGATCGTTTCGCGGGAGACGTCCCCGCCCCAGCTCAGCTCCGGTCTGCCCAGGCCGCATCCAGGAAGTGACGCATCAGGGGGAACAGATCTGGATCAATGCCGTGGCCGCCGCTGAAATCGCGGCGATTCACGGGCACCCCCGCGGCCACCAGTCGCTGGTTCAGTGCATCGCAGTGGTGGATCGCCACGACGGGATCCTCGCGGCCGTGGGTGAGCAGCACCGGCGGACCACCCTGCAGCGGCTGCCAGTCACGGTGCGGATAGCCGCTGCACGCGATCAGGGCCGCCAGCGGCAGCGGCGCGGCGCCACCGGTGGCCACATCCAGCGCCATGGCCGCGCCCTGGGAGAAACCGAGCAGTGCCGTCTGCTCCAGCGGCACCGTGGCGGCCAGCGCCTCGATCCTGTGGCGCAGCGATTCCCAGGCTGCCGGCACCTCCTCCCAGGCTGGCTCGGGCACCATCTCGCGCCATAGAAGGGAATACCACTGCCGGCCGACGCCAGCTGGGTGCAGGCCCGGAGCCCGCAGCGACACCACGCTCGTCTCCGGCGATACCAGCAGGGGTGCCAGGTCGAGCAGGTCATCAGCATCCGCCCCCCAGCCATGCAGCAACACCAGTCGCCGCGTCGCCCGCTCCGGGCCCAGCTGCAGGGCCCCGGGGTCCGGAGGCGGCACCGCGCTCTCCCGGGCGGCAGCGGAGGGATGGAGGCGGTCGTCGGGAGGTTGGGCCATGGCAGACGGGCAAGGGGGGATGGGCGGGCCGCTGAGCCAGGTCTGGGGACAGCCCTTCCGTAGGTTGGCCCCTGAACCGTCTCCGCTGCCGTCATGGCCCCCACGGCTCTCCTGAGCGTTTCCGACAAGCACGATCTGCTGCCCCTGGCCGAGGGTCTGCTGCGCCATGGCTATCGGCTGCTCTCCAGTGGCGGCACCGCCGCGGCCCTGGCCGCCGCCGGCCTGCCGGTGACGAAGGTGGCCGATCACACCGGCGCCCCGGAGATCCTCGGTGGCCGGGTCAAGACCCTCCATCCCCGCATCCACGGCGGCATCCTGGCCCGCCGCTCCGATCCGGCCCACCAGGCGGATCTGGCGGCCCAGGGGATCGATGCCATTGATGTGGTGGTCGTCAACCTCTATCCCTTCCGTCAGACCGTCGCCGACCCGGCGGTGAGCTGGGAGACCGCCGTGGAGACGATCGACATCGGTGGGCCGGCGATGGTGCGGGCCGCCGCCAAGAACCATGCCGATGTGGCGGTGCTCACCGATCCCGGCCAGTACGCCGATTTCCTGGCGGCTCTCGATGCCGGACGGGTGGATGGGGCCCTGCGCCGCCAGCTGGCTCTGGCCGCCTTCCGCCACACCGCCAGCTATGACGCCGCCATCGCCGCCTGGCTGGCCGCCCGGATCGACGCCGGCCCCGCTGCGGCTGACGCGGATCCGCCGGCGGCCGGCGCCCCCCTCGTCCTGCAGCTGCCGGCCCGCCAGAGCTTGCGCTATGGCGAAAATCCCCACCAGAGCGCCACCTGGTACGGCGAGTCCGAGGCGGGCTGGGGGGCCGCCGCGCAACTGCAGGGCAAGGAGCTCAGCTACAACAACCTCATCGATCTCGAGGCGGCCCTCGCCACCGTGCGCGAGTTCGGCTATGGCCTGGTTCCAGAGGCCGCCAGCCACTCCGGGGTCGCCGGCCAGTTCCAGTCGGCCGCGGTGGTGATCAAGCACACCAATCCCTGCGGGGTGGCCACGGCGGCCACCACCGCTGGGGCCCTGCTGCGGGCCCTGGACGCCGATCGGGTCTCGGCCTTCGGCGGCATCGTCGCCCTCAATGGCGAGGTGGACGGGGTCGCGGCCGAGCATCTGGCCGGCCTGTTCCTGGAGTGCGTGGTGGCGCCGGCCTTCAGCGCCGAGGCCCGCCAGCGCCTGGCGGCCAAGACCAACCTGCGCCTGCTGGAGCTGCCCGCGGCGGCCATCGGCCGGGCTGAACGGCGCCAGCTGCGCAGTGTGCTCGGTGGCGTGCTGGTGCAGGAGCTCGACGACCAGCCGATCGATCAGGGCAGCTGGCAGGTGGTCAGCCGCCGCCAGCCCAGCGAGCGGGAGTTGGCGGATCTGCGCTTCGCCTGGCAGGTGGTGCGCCACGTGCGCTCCAACGCCATCGCCGTGGCGGCGGCCGGTCAGACCCTGGGCATCGGGGCCGGCCAGACGAATCGGGTGGGTTCAGCCCAGCTGGCCCTGGCCGCCGCTGGTGATCGGGCCCGTGGCGCCGTGCTGGCCAGTGATGGTTTCTTTCCCTTTGACGACACGGTACGGCTGGCGGCCAGCCGGGGCATCGCCGCCGTGATTCATCCCGGCGGCAGCGTGCGCGACGCCGACTCCATCAGCGCCTGCGATGAGCTCGATCTGGTGATGCTGGTGACCGGTCGCCGTCACTTCCTGCACTGAGCGCCGCGGTTGGCAGGCGTTGGCCCCCTGGCCCACCGCAGCGGGGGATCGCCAACGCCAGTTCCAGTCCTGCTGCAACCCGGAGCCAAGGCGCCTTGGCCCCGCCAGTTGTAGTTTCGCTGCCAGTCCGGTCCGGCCCGTTCCATGCCTTTTGAGATTCCCGAAGCGATCGCCTTCAACCTCAACTTTCTGCATCCCCTGATGATGTGGGCGGTGCTGGGCTTGTCGCTCTATTCGATGGTGCTCGGCATCAAGGCCAAGAAGACGCGGGAGGGGACGCCCGAGCAGCGCAAGGAGCTGATCAAGGGCCAGTTCGGTAAGCGCCATTTCCAGATCGCCAGCCTGGTGCTGGCCCTGATGGTGCTCGGCACCTTCGGCGGCATGGCGGTCACCTACCTCAAAAACGGCAAGCTGTTCGTCGGCCCCCACCTGCTGGTGGGCATCGCCATGACCAGCCTGCTGGCGGTGGCGGCCGCCCTCTCGCCGCAGATGCAGGCGGGCAACCTGATCGCCCGCAAGATTCATGTGGGCCTGAACATGTCCGTGGTCACCCTGTTCCTCTGGCAGGCCCTGACCGGGATGCAGATCGTCCAGAAGC
>JBAPUA010000105.1:0-10806 GCA_049282435.1 Cyanobium sp.
GATCAGGGCGCGGGGTTCCTCGACGGCGGTGGCGCCATCGCCCAGCTCTTCCGCCAGGCCGCGATAGAGCCGGGCATCGGCCTGGGCCAGCTCACGCAGGGCGGAGCGCATGGTGTCGGCGATCTCACCCATGGTCGTTGGCTCCCTTGGCTTGATCCTGGGGCTGCGGCTGCGGCTGCTGTGGTAGTTGCAGTTGAGCGTCTGTGGGCTCGGCCGGCTGCTGGCGCTGGCTCCCGTTCGTGCTGACGTCGATGGGCTCCGGCACACCGTCCCCAGGCGGTGGGGTTGTCGCGATTGCGGGTCCGTGGCCGTTGCCGCCTGGTGGGGGTAGCGGCGGCGTGCCCAGCAGATCTTTCGATTGATCGATCAGCTGCTGCTGCTTTTGTTTGAGATCGCCGAGGCGGTCCTTGGTGCGGCCCCAGCGATTGATGAAATGAATCACTGCCCGCATCAGATCGCCGAGATAGCCGCCGCCTTGGAAGCTCTGGCGGCCTTTCTTGTAGCGGCTGAAGCCATTCACCAGATCATCGCCGGCATCTTCAATGTCACCGGCGATGGCCGTCACGATCTCCAGGAGCTCGTAGAGCTCCTGGCGTTGGGGCAGGTCACGGCTGGCCAGGGCCGTGATTCGTTCCTTGAGGAGTGCGGTTTCATCCTTGGCCTTGTTGGCCAGGCGCCGATGCTGGGCGCGGCTGCGCATCAGGCTGGAGTAGCAATTCCTCAGCTCCAGATAGGTGCCATTGAGCACCTCACGTTCCAGCGGTTCCGGATCTGGCGGGAAATCAGAGGTTGGGGGCAGGAAGACCATGCCAGGCAGCACATCGGCTTCCATCTTCCGAATGCAGCTGCAAGGTGCGGCGATTCACAGGAGGCTGGATCTATGCGTGTGGTGAATAGTTTCGGCATCGCCCCGCGTGGCGACTGAGGCGAGAGGGGTGCGGAAGGAGCTGCAGATCCGCAGCAATCTTCATCATCTCGCCGGAATCGTCCGAACAAAGCGGAAGCAGTCCGCCCCAGGCCGCAGCCTCGCTCCCGGCCCCCGGGCCCGGGCACCGGTTCGGCCTGGGGCGAACACCGCCAGGGCCGTCTCCAGCTTCTGACGGTGCTCGTCCCTCAGAGCCTCAGGGCTGTCGATGCGGATGCCGGCCCCGAAGCCAAGCAACCAGTTGCGCAGGTCGATGTCGCGCTCCACAGTCCAGGGGGGCAGGTTGAGTTCCACCGGATAGGGGTGGGTGTCTGAGGGGCTGCCGGGCTCCAGCACGTGCGGCGCGTTGGGGTGATGCCACCAGTGCTCGCCGGCCAGGGGCTTGGAGAAGCGGGTGTGCTCGATCGGGTAGCGCTGCAGGCCCTCGCGGATGAAGGCAAAGCACCAGCCCTGGCAGCAGAAGCGCAGCGTCACCAGCTGCCTGGCGCGGATCCGGGCATTGGGGCTGGCCAGCCGCAGCTGGGTTTTGAGGTCGCTGCCGAAGTAGATCCCGCCGCTGTGATGCAGCAGCAGCTCCAGACGCCGCAGGGCCTGGCTGTGGGCCTCATCGCTGCGCCGGTTGCCCCGCTCGCTGCGGCGCAGGGCCAGGCGGTCGATCCGTTCGCTGCGGATCAGGCCCACGCCGGTGCCGATCGCGTCTTCCTCGAACACCAGATACCAGCCGATGTTGTGGAACAGCAGCTGCAGCGGCCACACCCGAAAGGAGCCGCTTGGGCTGTCCGCAAAGGAGCCCACCGAGACGTAGCGCTCCAGCTCGATCCGGCGCCGCTCCACGATCGCCGTTTCCAGGGCCTCGGCCTGCCGCTCGGCGGCCAGGGAATCGGGCCGCACCAGGGCGGTGCTCACGATCGAGCGGTTGGCGAAGCCCCGCACCGGGGTGGTGCCGTCGACCGCAATTCCTCCCCAGGCGAGGCGCTGCTCCAGCTCCCACAGCAGATCCTGGGCGGTGGGATCGGCCAGCCGGCCGGCAGCCTGGCTCACCACCCCATGGATCTCCCGCAACCGGTGGGCCGAGAGCAGGGCGGTGCCGATGGCATAGCCGTGGCGCACGTTGTCGTTGCGGTGGCGGAAGCCATAGGGGGTGAGCAGCTTCTCGAGGTCCTTGCGCAGGGTGGCGGCCTCGGAAGGCAGGTAGGAGCCGGGGATGGCCTCGGTGCGCTCGATCAGGTGCTCCGGCAGGGGCACGCCCTCGGCTTGATCAAAGGGCTGCTGCAACAGGTGGCGCAGCAGGGTGAACACGCGCATGAACACCGGCCCATCGCCCATGGGCGGGAAGCCACCGTTCACCCCACCAGGCCAGGGTCCTGTGGCGGGTAGCTCAGGCTGGGGCGGCGCCAGCTGGATCGGCGCCAGGGAAGGCTCGGCACTGCAGAAACCGTTGGCCTCCAGCCAGCTCAGATCCCCCCGGATCGCGGTGGCATCGCCGTAGCAATCGCCGTGCAGCCGCCGCAGGTAGGCCGCCGCCTGATCCGCCAGGTCGCCCTCGGGCAGGGGCGACACGATCGCCTCCAGCTCGGCGCGGGTGGCGGGGTTGGCGGCGGAGAGCTCGGGGTAGGAGGTGAGCAGGCGCAGCAGGTGCAGCAACCGCTCCAGATCCAGCAGGCGGGAGTGGCCGTGCAGCTGGAAGCGCTTCTCGCGGTTGCGGGCCGAGCGGATGCGGTGATCCAGGCGCGCCAGCTCATCGCGCAGCAGGGCCTCCAGCTCGCGGCCGTGGGTGGGCACCACCGCCACCACCGCCGCAAAGCCCTCGGCGCGAGATGGCCCGAACGCCGGATCGGCCAGGGCGGCGGCCATCTCGCGGATCACCGGCTCGGGCACCAGGCGCTTGCGGGTCTGGTTCCACTGCAGGCAGGTGGCCAGGGGCGTGTAGAGCCACCAGCCAATCCACTCCACCGGCGCCGGCAGGCTCAAGGCCTGGGTGATCGCCAGGCGCCAGGGCCGGCGGGCATGGGTGGCATCGAGGATCACCGGCGTACCGGCGGCCACGGCCTCGCGGAGGCGCTGGTGCAGCAGGGCTTCAATGTCGCGCCAGGGGCCCTGCACCGCCGCGTCGCCGAAGATCTCAGCGAGCACCACATCGGTGGAGAGCACCACGGCACCGGTGAGCTGGGCCAGCACGCCAGCCAGGGTGGTCTTGCCGCTGGCGGGCGGGCCGATCAGCAGGTGGCAGCGCAGGGGCGCAGGCGTGGGCGCAACTGGTGGGCTGGTCATGGCCGCAGCGTGGCCGCTGGTGCGTGCCACCGCAAGACCCTACGAGCGAAAGAGCAGATGGAGACCAAATCCAGGACTGGGATCTGCCAGACGGCTTTGCTATTTCGCAGAAAGAACAGCAGAAAAACCGCCCGCGCTGCTGAGGCTGCTCCCAGCGCCTCATCCATCCCATGGCTTCCCCGCGCCCCCCGTCGCTGGCCCAGGCCCATCACTACCGCCTGCCGGAGCTGCTGCACGACATCCGCCTGCTCGATCTGCTGGAGCTCTGCGGCACCACCGTGCAGGCCAGTCGTCTGCTGTGGCTCAGCCAGCCCACCATCAGCCGCCGCTACCGGATCCTGGCGGCGGAATTCGGCCTGGTGCGCGATCGCCGCCAGCTCTGGGGCTGCGGCTACGGCACCTCCGCCGCAATGCGGCTGCTGCGGCTGGGTTGCCGTGCCCATCGCCTCGCCGCTGGTGTCGCCCGGCTTGGCAGCGACCTGCTCCATCACCCCCTGCTGGCGGGTTGCCCCTGGCTGCTGCCCACCCCCCAACGGTTCCGGGCGGCGGCCAACTGGCTGGAGCTGGTTCGCCAGGGCGTGCTCGATGGTGCCCTGATCTCAGGTCTGGAGCTGGAGGAGGCGGAAGGATTGAACCACCAGGAGCTGGAGCTGCTGCCGCTGGGGCAGCTGCCCCTGGCCCTGGCGTTCTGCCCCGATGCGCCAGTGCTGGTGGGCGCTCCCCCCGACAGGCCGACCCCAAAGGGGCGAGCCCCCGGCGGGCGAGTGGCGGAGGTGCTGGTGCCAGATCGCGGTGTGGCGCCCGGCCTGCGGCGGCTCCTGCGGGAGCTTGGGCTGCCCCTGCGCAGCGGCGGCAACAGCCTGCAGACCCCAGACGACTGGATCGGCCGGATCCAGGGCAGCCCCCTGGCTCTGGTGGTGGCCGATCGGGAGGCCGACACCTGGGCCTGCCTGCAGCGCTGGCCCCTGGGGCTGGGGTCCCTGGGCCATGGGCCCCAGGCTTCCCGTCCCCACAGTCCGGTATGGCTGGCGCTGCCGGCCGACTGGCAGGAGCACCCGGTGCTGCGCCACACCGCCCGGGAACTGGGCCGGAAAGACGCCGCGCAACAGCTGGAGGGCTGCAAGTATGCGCTGGATGCATAGTTTTCGGGCTAGCGGTTCCCAGTGCTCCCGTACTGCTGCAGGAAGGCTTCCGCTAGGTGCAGACTGGCGGGACGCGCTCCTCGCCGCGATGCCACTCGTGCAGCGAATGGGAGTTCAGCGATGACCCCCTCCATGCCTGCTACAAGCTCCGCCCCCACCTCCGGCTGCGTCGTCCAGTGCCGCAGCCACCGCTGGCTGGTGGAGGAGGTGGAGCCCGCCGAGCACCCCGAGGGTGACACGGTGGTGCGGATGGCGTGTCTCGACGACGACGCCAACGGACAGCGGCTGGAGGTGTTCTGGGAGCGGGAGGTGGATCGTCAGGTGCTCGGTGCTTCCACCTGGGACACGGTGGGCCAGCGAGGCTTTGACCAGCCGCAGGTGTTCGGCAGCTATCTGAACACCCTGCGCTGGAACTGTGTGACCAGCACCGACCCGGGCCTGTTCCAGTCGCCGCTGCGGGCCGGCATCGACGTGAAGCCCTACCAGCTGGAGCCGCTGCGCAAGGCGCTGCGGATGCCGCGGGTGAGCCTGTTCATCGCCGATGACGTGGGCCTCGGCAAGACGATCGAGGCGGGCCTGATCCTGCGGGAGCTGCTGCTGCGCCAGAAGGTGCACCGGGTGGTGGTGATCGCCCCGCCATCTGTGGTGCTGCAATGGAAAGGGGAGATGGAGAGCCGCTTCGGGCTGGGCTTTGCGGTGATGGACCGCGCCTACATCTCGGAAATGCGGCGGCAGCGGGGCTGGGGCATCAATCCCTGGGCCACCCACACCCGCTTCATCCTCAGCCAGGCGCTGGTGCGCGATGAGGCCTATGCCGGGCCGCTGCGCGACTGGTTGGGGGAGGAGGGCAAGCAGGCGCTGCTGATCCTCGATGAGGCCCACAACGCGGCACCCGCCAGCGGCTCGAAGTTCGCGATCGACTCCAAGCTCACCCGCGCCATCCGTGATCTGGCGGGCCGGTTCGAGCACAAGCTGTTCCTCTCGGCCACGCCCCACAACGGCCACAGCAACAGCTTCTCGGCCCTGCTGGAGATCCTCGACCCCACCCGCTTCTGCCGCGGTGTGGAGGTGCGCAAGCAAGACCTGGCGGATGTGATGGTGCGGCGGCTCAAGGAGGACCTGCGCCAGATCGGTGTGGAGCTGCCCGAGCGGTTGGTGGTGCCCGAGGTGATCGATGGCCTACCGGCCGAGACGCCAGAGCTGCGGCTGGCGGAACTGCTGAGCCGATACCGCGAGCAGCGCAACCAACGCCTGACCGCCGCCGGCAAGCGCGAGCGGGCCGCCGAAAACCTGGTCATCGCCAACCTCCAGAAAAGGCTGCTCAGCTCGATCGCCGCCTTTGACCGCACCCTGCAGGTGCACATGGCCACGCTGGAGAAACGGGCGAGCAAAGGCAGCAAGCGGCGCCCGGTGCGGCTGGAGGCTCTCGATCTGCTCCAGAGCGCGATCGATGGTGATGACGAGCGCGCCGAAGGCGATGAGGAGGAGCTGCTGCAGGAGGCCGATGCCCAGCATGAGGTGGCGCTCTCCTCCGCTCTGGAAGCCAGCGACGACGACTGGACCCTGCTGCGCGACATGAAGGCGATCGCCGAGGCGGCCCGCTACCGCCCCGATAGCCGTGTACAGCGCCTGGAGGCCCTGATCCGCGCCCACCTCTGCCCCCGTCTGGGCCAGGAGGGCGCTGAATGGAACGGCGAGCGCCTGTTGATCTTCACCGAGTACGCCGACACCAAGGACTGGCTGGAACGGCGCGTGCGTGAACTGATCGCCGGCAGCGACCAGGCCGAATCGCGCATCGCCACCTTTCATGGCGGCATCGGCGATGAGCGCCGCGAGGCGATCAAGCGCAGCTTCAACAGCCCGCCTGAAACCGACCCGCTGCGGATCCTGATCGCTACCGACGCTGCCCGCGAGGGCGTGAACCTGCAGAACCACTGCAAGCGGCTGGTGCACTTCGATGTGCCCTGGAATCCGGGCCGGATGGAGCAGCGCAACGGCCGGATCGATCGCACCCTGCAGCGCTCACCACAGGTGTACTGCCACTACTTCGTGCTGCCCCAGCGGCCGGAAGACACCGTGCTCGACACGGTGGTGCGCAAGACCGACCAGATCCGCGGCGAGCTGGGCTGCCTGCCGCCGGTGGTGATCCGCAAGCTCAACGACCTGCTGGCCAAGGGCATCAACCCCACGGCGTTGGCCGCCACCCTGGCGGAGATCGAGGGTCTGGATCAGGAGGAGGCCTTCCGCCGCACCCGGGCGCTCCTGGATGAGGAGCTGGAGGGCAGCCGCGAACGCAAGGCCGACCTCGAAAAGCAGGTGAGCACCCTGGAGGGATACCTGAGTCGCTCGCGCAAATGGCTGAGCTTCAGCACCAACCGCTTCCGCGATGCCCTCAACACCAGCCTGCAGCTCACCGGCAAAAGACAAGGCCACCAGGCCTTAACGCTCCGGCCCCGTGATGCCGCCGAGGCCGCCGCCGATCCGGAGCGGGCGATCTGGGAGTTCCCCTCCGCCGAAGACTTGCCCGGTGGTGATGCGGTGTGGGGTGATGTGCTCGATGCCCTGCGGCCGCCACGGCAGCCAGGCCAGAAGCTGTGGCAGTGGCGCCAGGAAACGCAGCTGCAGCCCGTGGTGTTCCGCGATCCGCAGGAAGTGAATGCCGATCGGGTGCACCTGCACCTGGAGCACCCGTTGGTGACGCGGCTGCTCAACCGCTTTCTGATGCGCGGTTTCCAGAGCGATCTGCTCAGCCGCGCCGCGGTGCTGGGCACCAGCGACGACACGGCCAAGCTGATCGTGCTCGCCAGGCTTTCGCTCTACGGCCATGGCGCCTCCCGCCTCCACGATGAGGTGCTGGCGGTGGTGGCCGAATGGGATCCGACCGATCCGAACCGGCGGCTGCGCAAGCTCAGCGAACAAAAGAGCAAGCGTGCGTTGGAGGACCTGGAGGCGGCCTTGCAGCAACGGCTGGAGGCCCCGGAGACGGCCACGGCAGGCCTACGGGCCCATCTGGGCAGCGATGTGGGCCAATTGCGCGAGTCCCTCGATGGCGTCGTGGAGCAACGCCGCGCCGAGGCAGCCGAGAAGCTCAGCAAACGGGGCGAGGAAGAAGCTGCCCGCTTCATCAAGGTGTTGGAGGACCAGCGCCAGCGCATCCTCAGCACCCGCAGCCGCATCAAGACCAATCCCGACCAGCTGCTGATCGACCTGGGCGACATCCCCGATGCCGAGGAGCTCAAGTCTGTGCGCCGCCAGATCGACGACAACCGCAAATACTGGGAACAGCGCCTAGGCACGATCGACACCGATCTGGCTACCGAGCCCGATCGCATCCGCCGTACCTTCGAGCTACGCACCCACCGGGTCGAACCGGCCGGGGCGATCTACCTCTGGCCCCAGGGGGCACAGTCCCAAGAGGCAGAGCCCCAGGAGGTGCGTTGATGGCCTACCCAACCCCCGGCACCCACACCCACGAGCAATGGCTCGGCCTGGTGCAACCCGTGGGCCTGGTGGTGGCGCCGGCGGTGCTGGCCAAGCTTGATCTGTATCCCAACCAGGGCACGCCGTATCTTTCGGCCCGTCAGCGCCAGCTGGAGGGATTACTGGAGGAAGTGGAGGGCCCCGATGGTCAGCCGCTGCAGGTGGTGCCCAGCTTTCAGCTGCTGGCTGCCGAATTGCTCGACTGGGGCGACGCCGACCTGGTGGCAGCCGGCGAGCTGCAAGCCATTCCCGAAGTGGTGCTCACGGAATACGGCGAAACCCTGCGCCCCAGCCACGGCGTGCCGAAGTTCGAGGGCGCCGCCGAAGGCTCCACGACATCGACACGCCTGCAGGCCCTGGTGCTCGACCTCACCCAGTGGCGCGATGCCGGCGGCACGCTGGCTCCCCAGTGGGGCCGGCGTTTTGATGAGCCCTGGAACCCCACGGGCCATGGCTGGGATGCCACGCCCCAGCAGCGCTTTGAGCGGCTGCTCAAGGAAACGGAGCACCCGATCGGCATCCTGTTCAACGGCTCCGAGCTGCGGCTGCTGCATGCGCCGCGGGGCGAATCGAGCGGCTGGCTGACGATGCCGCTCGAACCGATGGCCGAAGTAGCGGGCCGGCCGATGCTCGGCGCCCTGGAGCTGCTGCTGGGGGTGGATCGTTTGTTCGGCGGCAACCCGGAGCAACGCCTGCCGGCCCTGTTGGCGGCCAGCCGCAAGAATCAAAATGAGGTGAGCACCCGCCTGGCCGAGCAGGTGCTCGAAGCCCTGTGGGAGCTGCTGCTGGGCTTCGATGCGGCCGAGCGCGTGGCCCAAGACGCTGGCGGCACGGTGCTGGGCGAGCTACCCACCAATGAAGCAGGCCAGAAGCACCTCTATGGCGGCCTGATCACGGTGCTGCTGCGGCTGGTGTTTTTGCTGTATGCCGAAGATGAAGCGCTGATGCCCAGCGATTCGCTCTACGGGCAGCACTACAGCGTCAGCGCCCTGGCCGATCGCTTGCGCCAGGAGCGCTTTGAGCACCAGGGGGCGATGGTCGACCGGCGTGGTGCCTGGGCCTCGTTGCTGAGTTTGTTCCGGCTGGTGTACGACGGCGGCGGCGCTGATCCCGCCTACCTGCCGGCACGCCACGGCGAGCTGTTCGATCCCGACGCCTACCCCTTCCTGGAGGGCCGCGAACCAGGCAGCGACTACGGCGATGGCATCCTCACCAACCTGCCCGCCGTCAGCGATGACGTCGTTGAAAAAGTGCTGAGCCGGCTGCTGTGGCTGGCCGATGCCAGCAAGGTGGCCCAACGGCTGAGCTACCGCTCCCTCGATGTGGAGCAGATCGGCTCGGTCTACGAGGGAATCATGGGCTTCACCGTCGAAGGGGCCACAGGCCCAAGCGTGGGGATTACGTATCGGCCGCCGAGGCAGAAGATCACGATCACGGTGGTGGTGGACGCCGACCAGCTGCTGGCGGTGAGCGGATCCAAGCGCGAGAAGTGGCTCGATGAGCAGGCCGGCGTGGCCCTCAAGTTGCCCGCCAAGGTGAAGGGCGAGCTCAAAAGCGCCAACACCCTGGCCGAGCTGTGTGGCGCACTCGACAAGAAACTCTCCCCCCACACCCCCAACGGCCTGGCGAGCGGCAGCCTGATCCTGCAGCCCACGGCTGAACGGCGCCGCAGTGGCAGCCACTACACACCGCGGGCGCTCACCGAGCCGATCGTGGCCGAGGCCTTCCGCCCCTGGCTGGAGAGTTGCAATGGCCAGCCCACGGCCGAGCAGATCCTGGCGTTGAAGGTGTGTGATCCGGCCATGGGGTCGGGTGCCTTTCTGGTGGCGGTGTGCCGCTATCTGGCGGTCTGGCTGGTGCAGGCATGGGAGCGCGATGGCTACCCCGAAGGCTTCCGCCAGGAGTGGGACAAAGACACGGTGGCCCGCCGTCTGATCGCCCAGCGCTGCCTCTATGGGGTGGATAAGAACCCGTTTGCGGTGAACCTGGCCAAGCTCTCGCTCTGGCTAGTGACCCTCAGCGAGCACCTGCCCTTCACGTTTGTCGACCACGCCCTCAAATGCGGCGATTCGCTGGTGGGCTACGGCGTGCAGGAGATCCAAGGCGCCATGAAGGAAGTGCAGCTCGGCTTCCTCAATGAGCAAAACCAGGTCTTTTCCCAGATGGGTTTGGCCCGGCGCGAGAGCTTCGGCGACGACAGCCTCAATGACGAGGGCTACGACCGTAAGAAGGTGTTGCTGCAGCAGCAGATCAAGGCCAGCGATGGATTGCGCCAGGCCGGCGATCTGATGGTGGCGGCCTTCTTTGATGCGCCAAAAGCCAAGGATCGAGCTGACAAGCAGCAGGTGTATCTGGCGATGCTCAGCGGCGCCTTCAACGACGAGGGGCTACAGGATTCGATTCAGGAGATTCGCGATCGGCTGGCTGCAGGCGACAAGGGCATCACACCGTTCCACTGGGATCTGGAGTTTCCGGAGGTGTTTGGTGAAGGGCGCGGAGGCTTCGACACCTTCGTGGGCAATCCGCCTTTTATTGCGGGAAAGGACTTATCAGGATATTTTACTGAAGCGTATCTTCAGTGGCTTCAGCAATTATTCAACGTCAAGACTGGACAGGGGGATATATGCGCTTTGTTTTATAGACGTGCTTTTGAGCTGTGCCGCCATGGCGGCACGCTTTCCTTATTGGCCACCAACAGCATCTGCCAAGGTGATACGCGGAGAATCGGCCTAAGTCCGATTATGTCTGAACTTGGTGGAGAGATTTACTATGCGGTCAGCAGGGTGCGCTGGGGAGGCGCAGCCGCAGTTACAGCCAGCATGGCAGCTATAAGTAAAGGCAAAACCTGTACAACAAAGGTTCTTAATGGATCCGAAATGGATGATATTAGCGCTTACCTTGTTTCCGGAACATACAACACAGACCCTCCAAGCCTTAGCAGAAATGCGGAAAAAGCATTTATGGGTTTTTATAATTATGGCGAAGGTT
>JBAPUA010000106.1:0-18513 GCA_049282435.1 Cyanobium sp.
CGCCAGCTCCGCCCCCTGGGCCGCGAAGGCCCGCGCCGTGGCCGCGCCGATGGCACCACCGCCGCCGGTGACCAGCACCACCTGGCGGGCCAGGGGCTTCTCGGCCCCCTTGCCGAGCTTGGCCTGCTCCAGACTCCAGTACTCCATGTCGAAGGTGTCGTCCTCCCCCACCGGCTGGAAGCGACCGATGCTCTCGGCCGCCAGCAAGGTGCTGGCCCAGGCCTCGCCGATGTCGGCCGTCACGGCCGCCTCGGCGGCGCTCTTGCCGACGCCGATCAGCCCCAGGCCGGGTACGGCGATCAGCCGCGGCAGGGGATCGAGCATCGTCTTGTGGCCACCCACCCGGGCGTTCTGGCGCTGGAAGTAGCTGCGGTACTCGGCGCCATAGGCCTCCAGGGCCGCCGCGATCGCCGCCGGCGAGGCATCGGCCGCCAGCACCAGCGGCCGGGCCTTGGTGCGGATCACGTGGTCCGGGGTGGCCACGCCGCGCTGTACCCAGTCGGCCAGGCGCTGGTCATCGCTGACGGCGCGGGTCAGGGGCGTGTCGCGCAGTGTCAGGATCCAGTGGCGGCGAGCGCCGCTGGCCTCGGCGGCCCGGCTCAGGGCCCCGCGCAGCTGCGGCAGCAACGCCGCCGCCGGGGTGGGGCGCTCCGGCATGGCGATGGTGTGGAGCGAGCGCTCTCCCTGCTCCAGGCGCCGCTCGGCCTGCCCCACCAGCGCGATCATCCGCCCGTAGCTCTCCCGGGCCGTGGCGCCGAAGGAGAACAGGCCGTGCTGCAGCAGCACCATGCCCTCGGGCTCCAGCCCCCGGGCCACGGCCGCCTCGTAGGCGTCGGCGCAGGCCTTGGCCAGGGCAAAGCCCGGCATCACATAGGGCACCAGCACCACCCGATCGCCATAGAGCTCGCGGCAGACCCCCTCGGCATCCGCCTGATCGGCCAGGGCCAGCAGCGCCGTGGAGTGGGTGTGATCGACGAAGGTGTGGGGCAGGAAGGCGTGCAGCAGGGCCTCCACCGAGGGATTGGGGGCCGCCGGATCGATCAGGTTCTGGCGCTGGGCCGCCACCATCTGCTCATCGCTGAGGCTCTCCAGGGCCCGCAGCGCCTGCAGCGGCTGCAGCCGCACCGCCGGATGGCCCGGCGGCTCGATCGTGGCCAGATCCCAGCCCGATCCCTTGACGCACAGCACCGGGATCGTCTCGCCCAGCAGGCCGGTGACCGTGGTCTTGACCGAGGTGTTGCCACCGCCGTGCAGCACCAGCTCCGGATCGGCCCCCAGCAGCCGGGCCGTGTAGGTGCGCAGGGCCAGGGCCTCGCCCACCCCCTGGGCGCCGTAGCGCTCGATCGCCTCGCGGGCGCCTGGCTCCGACCAGCGGTTCTGCACGGGCATCGGCGGCGTCGCAAGCTGCAGGCGAGATTACGGACCCGGATTGCCGCCGCCTCGACCCTGGCTAGCTTGCGAACACAGCGAGCGCAGCCGCCCGCAGCCGGCGGTGTTGGCCATGCGGATCCTGCTCTACCTGCTCACCAACCTGCTGGTGGTGCTCACCATCTCCCTGGTGCTGAGCCTGCTCACGGCCCTCGGCCTGCTGCCGCCGGAGCTGCCCTTGCTGCAGCTGCTCGTGGCCAGCTTCGTCTGGGGAATGATGGGGGCCTGGATCTCGCTGCAGCTCTCGGCTGAGTCGGCCAAGCGGATGATGGGGCTGCAGCTGCTGGGACCGGAGGGTGGCGCCAGGGAACGCTGGCTGCTCGGCACCGTCGCCGCCCTGGCCCGCAAGGCCGATCTGCCGATGCCGGAGCTGGCCATCTACGACTCGCCGGAATGGAATGCCTTCGCCACCGGCCCTTCCCGCAACCGGGCCCTGGTGGCCGTCTCCAGCGGCATCCTCGAGGGCATGCCGGCGGAGGAACTGGAGGCGGTGCTGGCCCATGAACTCAGCCATGTGGGCAATGGCGACATGGTGACCATGACCCTGCTGCAGGGCGTGATCAACGCCTTCGTGATGTTTCTGGCCCGGGTCGTGGCCTTCCTGCTGCCGCGCGGCTCCGGCGAGGACCAGCGCCAGGCGCCGCTGACGGCGCTGATCTGGCCCCTGGAGATCGTGCTGGGCCTGGCGGGATCCCTGGTCACGGCAGCCTTCTCGCGCCATCGCGAGTTCCGGGCCGATGCCGGCGCCGCCCGGCTCACCGGCCCCGAGCCGATGCAGGCGGCGCTGATGCGCCTCGGCCAGGCCAGTGGCGTGATCGATCGCCGCGATGGCGGGGCGCTCAACACCCTCAAGATCGCCGCTCCCCGCAGCTGGCTCGGCCTGTTCGCCAGCCATCCGCCCCTGGAGGCCCGCATCGAGGCCCTGCAGGCGGCCCGCCTGAGCGAAGCGGGCAGCAGCGGTTGGCTGGGCGGCCGATGAGAGCCATCGTTGCCGAGAGCGCCGCGGCCAGCGGCCCCGATCAGGCGCCGGCCCTCCGGCCGCTGCGGGAGATCGAGCTGCCGCTGCCGGAACTGCGGCCCCACGACCTGCTGGTGCGGGTGGAGGCGGTGGCGGTGAATCCGGTGGACACCAAGGTGCGCGCCGCCCTGGCCGCCGGCGCCGCGCCGCGGGTGCTGGGCTGGGATGCGGCGGGCTGTGTCGAGGCGGTCGGCTCGGCGGTGCGCCGGTTTCGGCCCGGCGATGCGGTGATCGCCGCCGGCGACATCACCCGGCCCGGCTGCTACGCCCAGTGGCTGGCGGTGGATGAACGGATCACGGGCCGCCGGCCCCGGGGCAGCTCCTGGGCCGAAGCGGCGGCCCTGCCCCTCACCGGCCTGACCGCCTGGGAGGCCCTGTTCGAGCGGCTCGGACTGGATCCCGAAGGCGGTGACGCCGGTCGCTCCCTGCTGATCATCGGCGGCGCCGGTGGGGTCGGCTCCCTGGCGATCCAGCTGGCCCGCCGCGCCGGCCTGCTGGTGATCGCCACCGCCTCGCGCCCGGAAAGCACCGCCTGGGTGCGGGAGCTGGGGGCCGATCACGTGCTCGACCACAGCCGGGACCTGGCCCCCCAGCTGGCGGAGCTGGGTCTGGAGACGGTCGACCGGATCGCCAACTTCGCCGACACCGACGCCTACTGGGACGTGATGGCGGCGCTGATCCGGCCCCAGGGGGCGATCGTCGCCATCGTCGGCAACCGCCAGCCCCTGGATCTGGACCGGCTCAAGAGCAAGAGCGCCAGCTTCCACTGGGAGTTCATGTTCACCCGCCCCCGCTACGGCACCCCGGACCTGGCCCGCCAGGGGGAGATCCTGGAGCGGCTCGCCGATCGGATCGAGCTGGGCGTGCTGCGCTCCACCCTGCGCACCCAACTGGGGCCGATCACGGCGCAGAACCTGGAACGGGCCCACGCGTTGCTGGAGCGGCGGCAGACGATCGGCAAGATCGTGCTGCAGGGGTGGGGCGGGCCCGGGGGAGCCAGCGGAGGCTGACGGAGGGCCGGTCGCACAGCACGGCAGGCTGAAGGGCAGCGCGGCGATCCGACCAAGCCGAGCCGACCAAGCCGATCGCAGGGACCAGACAGCCCGAGCGACGAGGCCCTACGGCAGCGGGCCAGTCCTGCTGAGCTCCGCCGCACCGGCAACGGGGTGCCCGGGCCCCTGCGCCATGGCGGCACCCCAGCTGGCGCGGGATAGATGCGAGGACCGCAGCTTCAACGACGTGATGATCGGCAGTGGTGATCGGCAGTGGTGATCGGCTGAGTTGATCGGCTGAGTTGATCAACAACGACCCGCCGAACTGCCAGAACCAATTCAGGAAATGGCAGCCAAACAGCGCTGGTCATCCATCTCCCGATTCTCCAAGCCCTTGGTGCCCCCATTGACGCCCAGCGTGACCGCTTTGACGCTTGGATTGGAATCGCAACACTGATGCATCTCAGTTCTGCCACCAGAGGCCTGCTGAACTGAAGGCATCGTGCTCTGTCCCATGGTCAACGCCCTGCATCACGGCAGGATCCTTGATGAAGTCAGCAACATCCTGATCATTGGCCCGCCCGGTCAACTGGATGTAGCCGGCCCCTTTGAAATGGGGACCATCGCTTATATTCAAAGGTGACTAACTGGATCGCGATAGGATGATTCACCTGTCTGCCGATGGCGCCAGTGCAGCACATTGAAGCTTGTCAGTTACAAGCCACACAGCCATCAGCGGCAGCCCGCCGCTGGCGCCCCAGTCCGCCGGCAAGGATCGCCGCCGATGGGGGGGGAGCCGGCACACCGCCGTCGCCGCGATCGGAGTGGCTCTCGCGCTGGCTGGATCTCAGCTGCCGGGATAGAGGCCCCGCAGTCCGTCCTCCGTCGCCGCCGCCACCCCCCGCTCGGTGATCAGGGCGGTGACCAGCCGGGCCGGGGTGACGTCAAAGGCGGGATTGAAGCCAGCGGAGCCGGTGGGCGTGAGCTGCACCGTGGCCAGGGCGGCACCGGCCCCCGCCACACCGGGATCGGCCAGCAGCCCCTGGATGTGGGTCACCTCCTCGGCGGAGCGGGCCTCGATCGGGATCTCGGCCACACCGTCATCGATCGTCCAGTCGATCGTCGAGGCGGGCAGGGCCACGTAGAAGGGCACGTGGTTGTCGAAGGCGGCCAGGGCCTTGAGATAGGTGCCGATCTTGTTGCAGACGTCGCCGCGGCGGGTGGTGCGATCGGTGCCGACGATCACCGCATCGACCTGGCCATGCTGCATCAGATGGCCGCCGGCGTTGTCGACGATCACGGTGTGGGGCACCCCCTCCCGGCCCAGTTCATAGGCGGTGAGGGAGGCGCCCTGGTTGCGGGGGCGGGTCTCATCGACCCAGACATGGATGGCCAGGCCGGAGCGGTGGGCCTTGTAGATCGGCGCCAGCGCCGTGCCCCAGTCGACCGTGGCCAGCCAGCCGGCATTGCAGTGGGTGAGCACATTCAGGGGGTCGTGCTGGCGCTCGGGAGGCCGCTCAGCCGCCAGCCGCTGGAAGAGCTCCAGTCCGTGATCGCCGATCGCCTCGCACATCGCCACGTCCTCCTCGGCGATGGCACCCGCCTCCTCCCGGGCGGCCGCGGCCCGCTCGGCCTCGGGCAGCGACGCCACCCGATCGCGGACCCGCTCCAGGGCCCAGCGCAGGTTCACGGCCGTCGGCCGGGTGGCATTGAGCCGCTCGAAGGCCGCCGCCAGGGCCCCATCCGAGGCGTCGGCCTGCAGGGCCAGCATCAGGCCGTAGGCGCCGGTGACGCCGATGAGCGGCGCGCCCCGCACCACCATCGTGCTGATCGCCTCGGCCGCTTCCTCCAGGGTGGTGAGCGAGCGGGTCTCGAAGCGATGCGGCAGCAGGGTCTGGTCGATGACCCACACGGAGCGCCCCCCCGCCTCCAGACCGATGGTGCGCCAGGGGGTGCCGTTGATGTTCATGGGAGGCGGGACGTGGAGGCCAAGCCAGCCCATCCTCAATCGCCAGGGGGAGCGGCGGCAGCCGCCCGCTGCCGCCAACCGGGCCTTCCGGCGCGCGGCAGCGGACCGACGTCAGGGGCCCGATCGGGGTGGGGCCCCCTGCCTCAGGGCCGGCCCTGCCGGGGTGATGCCAGCAGCAGTAGGCCGCCGCTGACCAGCAGCACCAGGGTGGAGAGCACCTGGATCTGGGGGGAGATCTCCCGCTGGAGGGCCCCGGCCAGATAGAGCGGCAGGGTCACCGTTTCCCCGGCCGTGAAACTGCTGACCACGTAGTCGTCGAATGACAGGGAAAAGCAGAGCAGGCTGGCGGCCAGCAGCCCGGGCAGCAGCAGCGGCAGGGTGACGCGGCGGAAGGCCTGCAGCGGCGGCGCCCCCAGATCCTGGGCCGCCAGCTCCAGGGTCGGATCGAAGCCCGCCAGCCGGGCCTTGAGCGTCAGGGCGGCATAGCTGAGGCAGAACAGGCTGTGGGACAGCAACAGGGTGAGCGGTCCCCGCGGCAGATCGATGCCCACGAACAGGTTGAGCAGCGCCGTGGCCAGCACGATCTCCGGGTTGGTGAGCGGCAGGGCCAGCAGCAGCTCGATCGAGCGGCTGCCCCGGAAGCGGGCGCGCTCGAGGGCCAGCGCCATCAGGCCCCCCAGCACGACCGCCAGCAACGCCGCCGCCAGGGCCAGGCCGAGGCTGGTCAGAAAGGCGTCGGTGAGGGCGGGATCCCGCAGCGGCTGGCGCCAGTTCGCCAGGGTGAAACCCTGCCAGACCAGGTTGAAGCGGCCGCGAGGGGCGTTGAAGCTGAACAGCACCGTGACGACCACCGGCGCATAGAGCAGCCCGTAGGCCAGCGCACTCCACAACCCCAGCAGCACGGCGCCGATCCGGTTCATGGCAGGGGCAACTCCTGGGCGCCGCGGCCGCGCAGCTGCAGCAGCACCGCCAGCGTGATCAGGGCCATCAGCACCAGGGTCAGGGCCGCCGCCCGTGGCGCCTGCAGCTGCACCAGCAGCAGGTTCTCGATCGTGTTGGCGATCATGCGGTCATTCGGGCCGCCGAGGAGCAGCGGGTTGACCACATCGCCGGCGGCGGGGATCAGGCTCAGCAGGATGCCGGCGCCCAGCCCCGGCCGCGACAGGGGCCAGATCACCTGCGCGAAGCGCCGCCAGGGGCCGGCGTGCAGGTCGGCGGCGGCCTCCAGCAGCCGCGGATCGATCCGCTCCATCGCCACCACCAGCGGCAGCACCAGGAATGGCAACAGGTTGGTGGTGAGCCCGAGGATCACGGCCGTGGCGGTGTTCAACAGCCGGCCATCGCGCAGCACCCCCAGAGCCTCGAGCGGCCCGGTCAGACCCAGGGCCGCCACCAGGGCCAACACCGGCCCCTGGTCCCCCAGCAGGCTGGTCCAGGCGATCGCCCGCACCAGATAGGAGCTGAGGGAGGGCAGCACCACCAGACCGATCAACAGCGGCCGCCAGCGCCCGCCGCGGAAGCGGATCGCAACGGCCAGCGGATAGGCCAGCACCAGACCCAGAGCCGTGGCGAGGCCGGCATAGGCGAAGGAACGCAGCAGGATCGGGCCATGGGCCTGCAGCACCTCCAGGTAGGTGGCCACCCTGCCGCGGAACACGGTCTCCCGGCCGAAGCGGCTGAGCGGCTCCGACAGCGACAGGGGCACCAGGCCCAGCAGCGGCAGCACGTACAGCCCCAGCAACCAGAGCAGGCCAGGGCTCAGCAGCAGCCACGGCCACCAACGCCGGCTCCCCCCGCGCCTGGGCGGCTCAGCCCTCGGTGATGCGGGCAAAGCGCTCCTCCCAGCGGGCCTCGTCCGCATCGCTCAGGGGCCCGAAGATGTGCAGTCGCTGCTGCTGCGCCGCATCCGGGAACATCAGCGGATTGCGGGCCAGGGCGGCGGTGGCCGGATTCTTCGCCAGCACCTGCTGAACCCCCTGCACCGGCGAGATGTACTGCACGGCGGCGGCGATGCGGGCCGCCTCGGTCGGGTCGTAGACCCAGTTCAGCCATTGGGCCACCTCGCGCCGATGGCGTGCCCCCCGGGGCATCACCATCACATCAGCCCAGAGCATGCCGCCACTCTCCGGTACGACGAAGCGCAGGTCGGGCTGCTCCAGGGCCAGCTGGGCTACATCGCCGGACCAGCCCATGCAGGCGGCCAGGTTGCCGGAGAGCAGATCGTTCTGATAGTCGTTGCCGGTGAAGCGGCGGATCTGGCCGTCCCGGCGCGCCTGCTCCAGCCGATTGAAGGCCGGCTGGGCGGCCGCCCAGGTCGGACGTGTCACGTCCTGGCCGTCCGCCAGCAGCAGCAGCCCCATGGTGTCGCGCATCTCCAGCAGCGCCGACACCCGCCCCTTGAGGGCCGGGTCGAACAGGTCGTCGATGCTGCGCAGCTCGCGGCCGGTGGCCTTGATGTTGTAGGCGATGCCGGCGATCCCCGACTGCCAGGGCAGGCTGTAGCGCTGCTGAGGGTCCCAGGCGGGCTGCCGGAGGGAGGGGATCAGGTTGCGGGCGTTGGGCACCTGGTCCAGGGGCAGCGGCTCCAGCCAGCCCAGCCGGATCAGGCGCTCGGCCATCCAGCCGGTGAGCACCACCAGGTCCTGGGACAACGGTCGGCCGGCGGCCAGCTGGGGCTGGATGCGGGCGAAGAACTGGCGCACGTCGTTGATGTCTTCGACATAGCGCAGCTGGATGCCGGTGTCGGTGCGAAAGCGCTCGACGCTGCCGGGGGAGCCGGGCTGGCCGGGATCGATGTAGAGGGGGAAGGTGGAGATCACCAGCTCGCCAGCCGCTTCGCCGCCCGCTTTGCCGGCGTTTCCCTTCGGCTCCCGGCCGCAGGCCTGCAACAGGGCAGGGGCCAGAACGGCTCCGGAGGCGCCCCAGGCCAGCCGCCGCAGGAAGGTGCGACGCCCGCCCATCGAAGGGCCGCCGCCCGCGGAGCGAGCGCCAGGCGGTGACTTCAGCTCAGCGGGGCCTCCAGCAGATGACTGTCGGCTGGAGTCCAGCAGCACCAGGTTTCCGTTCCGATACGCAGATTGTCCGGCAGGGCAGCGCTGGTGTCGATGGCGATCAGCGGCAGATCATCGGCACCACACAGCCGCACCTCCACCGTGGCCCCCTGAAAGACCAGCTCCCGCACCCGCGCCCGCAGCCCCAGCTCGCCCGCCTGCGGCGGCGTGGCACGGAGCCGCAGGCGCTCGGGCCGCAGCAGGCGCACTCCCGCGCCGGCACGATCGGGCAGCAGATTGGCGGCCCCCAGGACGGTGGCCACCACGGCGCTGCGGGGGCGGTCATAGAGCTGGCGAGGCGTGCCCACCTGCTCCAGCCGGCCGGCGTGCAGCACCGCCACACGGTCGCTGAGGCTGAGCGCCTCCTCCCGGTCGTGGGTCACCAGCAGAAAGGTGATGCCCAGCTGCCGCTGGATGCGCTTCAGCTCCGAGCGCATCGTGCGACGCAGGTCGGGATCGAGGGCGGCCAGGGGCTCATCGAGCAGCAGGGCGGCCGGGGCGTTCACCAGCGCCCGCGCCAGGGCGACCCGCTGCTGCTGGCCGCCCGAGAGCTGATGGGGCCGGCGCCGGGCCAGCTCCGATAGCCGCACCACCTCAAGGGCCTGCCCCACCCGTCGGCGGATCTCCACGTCCGCCAGATGCTGGGAGCGGGGCCCGAAGGCGACGTTGTCCCAGACGCTGAGATGGGGGAACAGGGCGTAGTTCTGGAACACCAGGTTCACCGGCCGCCGGTGCGGCGGCGCCTCGGTGAGGTCGCGGCCCTGCAGCAAAATCCGGCCCGCCTGGGGGCGATCGAAGCCGGCGATCAGGCGCAGGGTGGTGGTCTTGCCGCAGCCGGAGGGGCCCAGCAGGGAGAAGAACTCGCCCGAGCCGATCGCCAGGCTGAAATCCTCCAGGGCCACCAGGTCGCCGTAACGGCGACTGATGTTCCGCAGCACAATCACCTCGCCGGCGCCACTGGCGGGGCCTTGGCTGGGGAGGATGTCCGTGGCAGGGTCCGACAGCAGATTCGGTGTGCGCTGGCGACTCTCTCTAGCAATCTCCCCCACCCCCTGAAGTCCAGCCATGACGGAATCGATCCCTGCCCTGGCCAGGGCTGATGGGGGCCCAGTGGACGTGGTGGTGGTCGGCGCCGGCCTCTCCGGCCTGATCTGTGCCCGCGAGCTCCGGCGCCAGGGCCTGACGGTGCAGCTGCTGGAGGCGCGGGAGCGCTGGGGGGGGCGCATGCACGCCAAGACCAAGGCCTCCGGCCTGCGGCTGGACCTGGGCGGCCAGTGGGTGGGCGCCAGCCATCACCGCCTGATGGCGCTGCTGGAGGAGTTCGGTCTGCGCCGCTATCCCACCCACTACGACGGTGACGGGGTGTTCCACTGGAACGGCGCGGCGCACCGGGCCGGCGTCGAGCATGACTTTGCCGCCAGCCTGCTGTTCTTCCGTCCGCAGGAGCTGGCTCTGCCGGCCGCCGAGCTGGAGCAGGCCCTGACCCTGCAGCGGCGCTTCCAGGAGCTGGTGGAGCAGGTGCCGCCCGCGGCGCCCTGGCACACCCCCGGAGCCCACCAGCTCGATCGACTCAGCATCGAAGGCTGGCTGCAGGGCCAGGGGGCGGGCGAACTGGCCCGTTACCCGTTCGCCTGGCTGAGCCGCATGGGTGGGTCCGGTGGCTTTGAGACCCACGAGACCTCGATCCTGCATCTGGCCTGGACCCAGGCCGTGGCGCCCCAGCACGAGACCCCGGAGGCCTGGCTGGTGCAGGGGGGCGCCGCCCAGGTGGCCGAGCGACTGGTCCAGGAGCTGGCCGACGCCCTGCGCCTGAACGCACCGGTGGGAGCCATTGAGCAGAACGATGGCGGTGTGCGGATCAGTCACGGCGCTGGCGAGCTGCTGACGGCCGCCGCCGCCGTGGTGGCGATTCCGCCGCCGCTGCGGCTGGGCATCCGCTTCAGCCCGGCCCTGCCGCCGCAGTGGACGGGGCTGCTGCAGCGCTCGCCGATGGGCTCGATGGTCAAGGTGCTGGCGCTCTACCCGCAGCCGTTCTGGCGGCAGCACGGCCTCAACGGACTGGGCATCGGCAATCGGCCCACCCTGGAGCTCACGGTCGACAGCTCGCCGCCGGGCGGGCCCGGCATCCTGGCCGGCTTCATCGCCGGCGAGCGAGCCGTGCGCTGGCAGCGCCTGAGTGCCGCCGAACGGCGGCGGACGCTGCTTGAGGACCTGGTCAGCTGGTGGGGCCCCCAGGCCGCCGAGCCCCTGGATCTGGTGATTCACAACTGGAACGAGGAGAGCTGGAGCGGCGGCGCCTTCACCAGCTTCATGGCCCCCGGCGCCTGGACCAGCTACGGCCCGATCTGGCAGCAACCCCATGGCCGGGTGATCTGGGCCGGCACCGAAGCGGCCAGCCGCTGGCCCGGCTACTTCGAGGGGGCGATCGAGGCGGGCCTGGCGGCGGCCACCCAGGTGCGGGAGCTGCTGGGGGGCGGGGCGGAGCGCTGACGCGAGGCCGGAACAGAGAGCGGAGTCAGCGGTGAAGGCCTGCGGTGGAGGCGGGAGCAGAGTCGCCTTGATCTTGGCCTTGAATTCAGGAAAAGATCAGATCGAAGGCCCATAGAGATACTTCTGGAAGCTGGCAAAAATCTGACCAATCTCCTCAGGCCTGCCGAGATCGGCGACAGCATCGGCGGCAGCACCGGCGGCAGGGCATCGGCCCCATGGGCCAGCACGTCGAACAGGTCGCTGTTTTCAGCTGAGATGATCGCCTGCATCTCGGCGAGCTGATCGGCGCCAAAGCCTTTTTCAGCCAGCCTTTGCAGCAACTTGCTGCGGATGTCCGGCGCACTCCAGAGGGCTCGGAGCTCCACCTCATTCTTCACGAATTCGGGCAGCTGGCCATAGAGCAGCTCGATGAACTGCTGGGCGCTCATCGGTTTGCCATCGGGGTGCCAGAAGCTCGTCACCAGCGTGTGCTGGATGGAGCGCTCCTTGCCGTCGCCGAGCTTGATGCGCAGCTTGCGGCGGCGAGCTGAATCCTCAGCGTCATCCTCAGTGTTGCGATCGTCTTCACGATCGTCGGCTTCGGGCCTGGGCCTGGGCCTGGGAATGGGCCTGGGCCTGGGAATGCCCTGGTCAATCGCCACGGGCTGGCTCCTGGGGTTCCCCATCCCACTCGGGATCACTGAAATGGTGATGCGCCTTCACGAAGTCGAGGATCGTGAACTAGTCCTTGCCGTCGTAGAGGCGAGTGCCACGGCCGATGATCTGCTTGAACTCGATCATCGAATTCACCGGCCGCAGCAGCACGATGTTGCGCACGTTGCGGGAATCGACGCCGGTGGAGAGTTTTTGCGAACTTCGCCGCTGTCCATGTCGATGGCGTAGACGCCGAGGCCGTTGCTGGCATAGGTGAAGCGGAGCCGGAGCTTGCCGGCGTAATCCTTCGCCTGGGCGACGCCTTGCGTGAGCGGGGCTGTATCGGGTTTGACCTCCACCACCGCCAGCTGGATGTTGCGGTAGGTGAGCACATCGTCGGCGGTGAGCGGCTTGCCGCGGCGGCGGCCGCCTTCGAGGTGCCCGGGGGTGATCGAAAACTCGCGGCGGATGCGGCTGCCCTCCACCACACCCCAGCCGGCGGCGGCCAGCATTGGATCGATCAGCTCAGCGCGGGTTTCGGCCTCGTTCATGGGAGCAGGGAGGCCACGTGAGCGAGCAGGTCAGCGCAGAGCTGGTTCCAGGTGGCGCGATCAAGATTCAGCGATTCCGGTTCATCGTCGTGGCGAAGCCTGGCCCCGAAGGGGCTGAACCGTTGCAGAGACTGAAAAGCGGAAGGATCACCACCAAAATCACCGATCAGCCGGTAGAGCAGGGCCAGATCATGGGTGTAGGGATACTCTCTGGAACCCCCAGGTTGTCTCGTCAAACAGGTCGGCATCAAGCATGGACCTAGCAGCTTTGAGATCCCGCTGAGCAATGCGCAGCATGCGAGTTGCCTCGCGCTGTCCGTCAGAAGGCATGGAGATCCCTCCCGTATCGATAGACCTCGGTTACCACATGTTGGCTGTACTGGCGGCGCTCCTGCACCTCTTGATGGGAATAAAGGAGTAAATCAATGGGTATGCGGTGATGGGCCAGCTTCCAGCCCAGGACATCCCTGTGATAGCTGGAGGGGCGGGAAGAGGTGGGCATGGAGTCAGTCTGGCGCATCCCGCCGGCCATACAGCTCCACGCCGACACGCTCGATATGGGCGAGCAGAGCGGGGTGATGAATCGAGGTCAGGCAGGAGAGATCGATCATCCAGGGCAGCAACAGGTCATCGAGATCGGCATCGATGCTTGCCAGGGCGGCGGCGCTGATGGCGGGGCCGATCAGGGTGAGGTCGATGTCGGAGGCGGGACGGTGCCGCCCTAGGGCCCGGGAGCCATAGAGGATCGCGGCCTCCACCTCGGGGTGGCTGGCGAGCACCTGGCGGATGGCCGCGAGGGCCGCCTCCGGCAGACCGATGGCCTGCGCCGTCGACAAGGGAGAACGGAAGGTCACGACGGCTCGTCGCACAGGGAGGTGAAGCGCTGCCGCAGGGCGGCGAACAGGGGTGCGAAGCCTTCGATCACGTCGCGGGCGATCGCCTGGGCCTGCTCCAGGTTGTAGGTGTGGGACGACTGATTGCGGGCCTTGATCATCGCCATCCAGGCCTCCCCATCAAGGATCAACCCATTCTGAAAGGCCAGGCGGGTGGCATCCCGCGAACCGATGATGCCGGTAATACCCTGATACTGCAGGTAGTCCTGGAGCAGATTCCAGGCGAGTTCATGGCTGAACTCGAAAGCCTGGATCAGGCCCTGCTGCTCCAGCTCACTCAAGGGCCGTTGCCGCGCTAGATCCACGCCACGCTCCAACATCTGGAGGGCCCGCTCGAAATTGTCGAACCGCTGGCGCCAGCGGACGTCTGGATCGGGCATGGGGACAGGCTAGGGAAAGCGGCTCAAGCCCCCAGCGCCCCCACCGGCACCACGGCGATGCCATCCGCCCGCCGGTAGCCATAGCCGCTGCCGCACACCACCGCCAGGAAGGCGGGTTCGCCGGTGCGGCGGGTATCGATCTGCTGGCGAAAGCGCAGCAGGCCGGCGGCGGCGGCCTCCACCTGGCCCGGTCCGAGCTTGATCTCGATCGCACCCCAGCGGCCATCGCGCAGCTGCACGATCGCGTCCACCCCCACGCCGTAGTCGTCGCGGTAGTGGAACACCTCGCCCTCGAGCGCCTGGGCCAGCACCCGCAGGTCGCGAATGACCAGCGACTCGAACAGCAACCCCAGCCACTCCAGATCCTTCAGCAGCCGATCGGGGCTGCCGCCCAGCGCCGCCACCGCCAGAGAGGGGTCGCAGAAATGGCGCCGTGGCGCCTGGCGCAGGGCCGCCTTGGAACGCAGGTGGGGCCGCCAGGCGGGCTGGTTCTCCAGCACCATCAGCCGCTCCAGGGCCTGGAGGTGGTCGGCCACGGTGCGCGGGTCGAGGGGCCCATCGGCACCACCGGCATCGGCCGCCAGGGTGGACAGCTTCACCTCGGTGGCCACGCTGCGGCCGAGGGAACGCAGCAGGGCCCCCAGGCGCTGGGGATCCCGTCGCCGCCCATCCAGCCGCTGCACATCCACCTGGCGCACTTGCTCCAGGTAATCGCGGGCGGCGCGGCAGGCCGCCGCCAAGGGCCGCTCCAGCTGGGCCGGCCAGCCGCCGCGGCACACCAACTCGGCCAGATCCGCCACCACCAACCCCGGATCGGCGCAGCTGGGCGGTATCCCCGCCAGCAGCGCCGCCAGCGAGACGCCGCCATGACCGGCGCCACTTTCGGTCATGCTCATGGGTCGCAGCCGCAGAAATGAAAAGCGCCCGGCCCCGGTGTGGCGCTCGGCGTCATCGGCCGGCACTGCCGAACCGGTGAGCAGAAATTGCCCAGGCGCCTCAACCGCATCCACGGCCCGCCGCACCTGGTTCCAGAGCACCGGCGCCACCTGCCATTCATCCAGCAGGCGCGGCCGAGGCCCCGCCAGCACCAGGGCCGGATCCACCGCCAGGGCCTGGCGGGCGGCGAGGTCCACATCCAGCAGCACCGTGGAGGCGGCCAGCTGCTGGGCCAAGCGGGTCTTGCCGCAGGCTTTGGGGCCCTCGATCACCACCGCGCCGGCGGCGCCCAGACAGGCGCGCAACTCAGCATCGGCGATGCGGGGACGGTAGCCGGAGACCATGGCGGGGCGGGCAATGCAGGAGATGCCGGAATTTTAATGCAGAAAAAACGGGCCTTCTGATGTGGATAAAACGGACCTTATGATGCAGGAAAAACTGTTCTGCCAAGGCAGGGAAGCGCAAGACGACTGGGGGTTGCGGTCGCTGGGAACCACGATCGACCTCGGTTCCGACTCTCCGTAGCTCACGCACTCCCCACCGGGCCGCCAACGATGGCGACGACCGGCACGGCTCACGGCTCGCCGTTGAAGGCCTGGTGCAGGAGGGATTTCTTCAGTTCCTCCAGGGCGGCGAGCTTGCGTTCGTAGGGGCGGGTGAGGTGTTGGGTTTCGGCAGCAAGTGATCGAAAGCTGGCTGCTAGCCGCTGCAGGTGAAACGCAGCGATCGAGAGCCGGGCGTCGCAATCCCCTGACGCGCTGTTGCGCTTCCCAGCTGGTGGTCGCGGCTGCCCCCAGCCAGACAGCTGGTTCAGCCCGAATCGCCAGCCACGGCCAGACTCCCATGCAATGGACTGGCTCTGATCAGCCCCGCAAAGCTGCTGAGCCTCAGCCAGCCACTCAGCCACTCAGCCAGACAGCCAAACAGGCAGCCAAACAGGCAGCCAACAGAGATTCCCTTTGAGAAGCCTGGGCATCAACGAAGCCCCTGAAAGATCTGGGTCTATCTGCATCGATCCACCGATATCCTTCCGCTCTTGGCGATCAGAGCTGGGGCCACCAGCGCAGGTCTTCACCGCCTGACCAGATTGCTTCCAGGGCCATCACCCCAGCGCTCCAGCATCCCCAGAGAGTGGTGTTCAGCGTCACACCCCCGGCCCACCGCGGCGATCCCGCTGATCCCGGTGATCTCTGTGATCTGGTTGAAGATTCAGAGTTTGACGCATACCTATAATTGCGGGATTCCGCCGCTGGTTCCCCTTGACCCTTCTCCGGTCCCCCATGGCCACGATCGGGGTACCCACCGAAATCAAGCGTGATGAGCAGCGCGTCGCGATCACCCCCGATGGTGTACGCGAGCTGGTCTCCCAGGGGATTGAGGTGCGGGTCGAGGCTGGGGCCGGTCTGGGCGCCGGCATCAGCGATGCCGACTACGGCGACTGCGGCGCCCGTCTCGTCGATCGTGAGGAGGTCTGGGCCGCCCATCTGGTGGTCAAGGTCAAGGAACCGCAGCCCGAGGAGTTCCCCTTCCTGCGCCCCGACCTGGTGCTGTTCACCTACCTGCACCTGGCCGCCTATCCCGAGGTGGGCCGAGCCCTGCTGGAGGCGGGCACCACCGCCCTGGCCTATGAAACCGTCCAGCTTGAAGACGGCAGCCTGCCGCTGCTGGCGCCGATGAGCGAGGTGGCCGGCCGGCTGGCGGCCCAGGTGGGGGCCCATCTGCTGGAGAAACCCCACGGCGGCCGCGGCGTGCTGATGGGAGGCTGCACCGGCGTGCGGCCCGCCCGCGTCGTGGTGCTGGGGGCCGGCACCGTCGGCTGGAATGCGGCCCGCATCGCCGCCGCCATGGATGCGGAGGTGTTCCTGCTCGATCGCTCCCCCCAGCGCCTGCGGGGGCTGGAGGCTGACCGCCGCGGCCGCATGGTGAGCCTGGTGAGCAGCCGCGGCCTGATTGAGCGGCTGGTGCCGGACGCCGATCTGCTGATCGGCGCGGTGCTGCTGCCCGGCGGCCGCGCCCCGACGCTGGTCAGAGAGGAGCTGGTGCAACGCATGCGGCCGGGCTCGGTGATCGTCGACGTGGCGATCGATCAGGGTGGCTGCATCGCCACCAGCCGCGAAACCACCCACACCGATCCGGTCGTCACCATCCACGGCGTCCAGCACTACGCCGTCGGCAACATGCCGGGGGCCGTGCCCTTCACCTCCACCGAGGCCCTGGTGAGCGTCACCCTGCCCTACATCGTCGGCATGGCGGGCCGCGGCCTGACTGAGGCCGTCACCGACCGGCCCGAACTGCTCTCGGGCCTCAACACCGTGGATGGCTCCGTCTGCCATCCGGGGGTGGCCAAGGCCCTGGGGCTCTCCCCCCGGCATCCGATGGCCTGCCTGCGCTGAGCCCGGAGCCCGGAGGCCCCTGCGCCGCAGCGACACCGCGACATCGCGACACCGCGCCGCGGCGCCGGGCACGCCAGAGCGCTCAGACCAACGGCAGCAACGGCCGCCGCAGCGCCGCCGGATCGATCCCCTCCCGCAGGGCCAGCACCAGGCCGGCGGCTTCGGCGTAGCTGGCGGCCGGCAGCACCTCCAGGCCCAGGGCCTGCGCCGACACCCGCAACACACAGGGGTTGCGCACCGCGATCACCGGGATGCCCCGCTCCGCGCAGGCCAGCACGGCTTCGCCGCCGAGGGCATCGGCCGGGGCCACCACGGCGCCGAGGCCGGAGGCCGTCAGCAGCGTCCCGCCCGGCTTCAGGCCCATCCCCTGCCCGCCGGGCTGGGGCGACGGCAGCAGATCCGGCGCCCGGCTCAGACCCACCAGCACGCAGGGCAGAAAGGTGTGGCCCAGTTCTTCGGCGGCCGCCCTGGGATCGAGTTCGGGATCGAGCGGCAGGGGCGCCAGCGCCGGCGCATGGGCACAGGGGATGCCCAGATGCTGCACCAGTAGATGGCTGATCACCGCTTCGGCCCCGGCCAGGGCATCGACGCCGTCGCCATGGCGGTAGGCGGCCAGGGCCTCACTGCCGGGATCCTCGGGGAAGCGGGCCACGACGGCGATGGCGCTGGCCCCCGCCGCCACCAGCTGCTCGCCGGCGCGCAGCAGGGCATCGGGGCGCGCCAGGGTGCCCCAGCTGGCGCCGCTGGGGCCCAGGCTCAGGCCCACCCCCAGGGGCGCCTCACTGGTCACCACCGGACCGATCGCCAGGCCGAGAGTGGCGCGGCAGGCCTCAGCGGCCTGCAGCTGGCGCTGGCGCAGCTCGGGCTCGATGCCTGCATCCAGCAGCAGCCCCACCCGCCGGCCCGCCACCGGCGCCAGGGCCAGCTCGCCGGCCGCGAAGCGATCGAGGGCCCAGCCCTCGACGTAGTGGATGCGGCGGTCGCTCCAGTACAGGGCGGCGCCATTCATCACATTTGGATGGGTGATCAGGCAGCCACTGGCCGCCGCCAGCAACCGGGCCGCCGGCAGAGCATCGCCGGCGTAGCCGCCCAGGGCGCAGCCCACGCCCGTGGGGATCACCAGCAGGGTGGCCAGGGCGGGCGTCGAGGCGCTCACCCTGGCCGGGCGGGGGCGCCATCAGGGGCAGCCACCAGCACCACCGCCTCGATCCGCAGTCCCCTGGCGGGGTCGGCGCAGGTGATCGCCCAGCGCAGCAGCTGGGCCTGGTGGCCGGCCTGCGCCTCGGCCGCCGCCGCCAGAAACGGCCGCAGCTGGGGCAGCAGCGGGCCCGCCGCCGGCTGGAACCACACCGCCAGCGGCTCCAGTCTCACTTCTGATACTGACCGAACTGGGCCTCGTAGAGGGCATCCTCCTGGCCGGCCAGCAGCTCGAGATCGCTGCGGGGGAACGAGACGCACAACAGGGCGTAGCCCTGTTCCCGCAACTCCGCCCGGACCCCCATGGCGTCCGGTTGGTGCACCGTGCCGCTGACCAGCCTGGCCGCACAGGTGGTGCACACCCCCGAGCAGCAGCTGCTGGGCAGGGGCACCCCGGCGGCCTCCGCAGCCGCCAGCACGGTCTGGTCAGCGCGGCAGGGGAACGCGTGGCTGCTGCCGTGGAGGCTGGCCGAAATCTGATAGGTGGGGGTGTCGCTCACCGCTTTGCCGTGATTGGGCTCCATCTTCCACGAGCGGGGTGCACAGCGAGCGGGGGTGTTCAGCTGGGGGGGCGATTGTGGCC
>JBAPUA010000107.1:0-16272 GCA_049282435.1 Cyanobium sp.
AGTCCGCACTGGTCTCATTATTTGTTGATTTTCCCATAAAAAAACTATGCGCACCAGGCTCCTGGCAAGTCGCCGCAATACTTCTATCAGCACAAGATCGGTATGTTTTGGGATTTTTCGAGATACTATAATCTCTACCCTGTTCTTGGTTTGGTTGGCGGTTTCGGGTGCTATAATCAATCGATTTTAATTTCGATTCAATTTGTTTCCTGCTTGCTTGTGAACCTATCTCTGTCTGAGCAGAAATCTAGTCTTGAGTTTTCTCTGGTTTTCCAGTTCATCAGCTATGCCCTTTTCGGCCTGTTTGCCGCCTTTCTGCTCAAGTTGCTGTGGCCCGTGGCCCTGTTGCGGCCCGCCTGGCAGCTGCAATTCGCCAGTGCCCTTCGCACTACAGCAATTTTTCCGCTGCTGGGGGTGGTTCTGCTGATGTTGGCCCTGTTGCTGCGCTCCCAGTCCCGCAGCCTGGCAGCCCAGCTGATCTGGGTGCGGCGTTTTGCCTTTTTTGCCGCCATCGGTTTTCTGCTGCTGATCCCCCTGCAGATCCAGGCGGGTCTGCAGCTGATGGGTACCGGCAACAGCGGTGAACTGCGCGCCCTCAACCAGGTCAGGCAGGTGGCCGAAGAGATCCGCCTCGCCAACAGCGAGGCGGCGATGAAGCTGGCGATCAGCCAGCTACCCGGTGCCCCCGCCCGGATCCAGGGCACGTTCACCAAACCCCTCAATCAGGTGCGGGCTACGGTGCTCAACCAGCTCCAACCCCAGATCCAGCGTGCCGACAGCCGTCTGGCCGAGCTGCGCAAGCTGCGGCTGCAGGGGAGCCTGCTGGGCTGGATCAGCGATGGCCTGGCCGCCCTGGCTCTGGCCCCCTGTTTTGCCGCCATCGGTCAACTGGGACCCGAGCGCTCGAGCCTGCTGCTATCGGTGCTCAACCTGCCCCGCCAGCTCCGCAGACCGCTGCGCCGGCTTGCTCCGGGGCGTCGCCCCAGCGGGCCGGTCGATGCTGCCTGGTTCGATTCGCTGCGCAGCGATCTGAGCGACGGTGACGAAGCTCCTGGCCGTTCGGGCAAGGACAAGCGCCCCGAGTGACCCTGTCTGGGGCCTGCCGTCCCGATGGCAAAGGCGCCAGTGGCCTGGGCCGGCCCCGGGCTCAGGCCCGCACCACCGGCAGATCGCTGATGCGGGTGGTGGCCGCCCGCGACAGCCGCGAGCGGCGCATCGTCCAGGCCGGTTGCAGGCCGCAGGCGGCCCACTGCACCGTGCCCCTGCCGTAGCGGCGGTTGAGCCCATCCACGGCTGCCATCAGCGCCTCGCGGCGCTGTTGCTGCCGGGGCTCAAGCGGAACCAGCAGATGGTGCTGCAGCAGGTTGTCCGGTTGCAGGTGCTGCAGCAGCACCCCCGCCTTCTGCAGGGGTTTGTGGGGGCGAAACAGGCTGTCCGCCAGGGGCAGGGCGGCGGCCAGCAGCACGCCGGTGTCATTGCTGGGCAGCGGCAGCGCCACGGTCGCCGCATTGCTGTAAAAGCTGGTGCCATCGAAGGGGCTGCTGCGCACGAACACCGAGATCGCCCCGGCCCGCTGCCGTTGGCGCCGCAGCTTCTCGGCGGCCCGGCTCATGTAGGTGGCGACCGCCTGGCGTAGCTCCTGGCGGCTGGTGACCGGTCGGCTGAAGCTGCGGCTGACGCAGGTTTCCTGCTTCGCCGCCGGCAGGCTCTGGAGCGGCAGGCAGACCTGCCCCCTGAGCTCCTGCTGCAGCCGCAGTCCCACCACGCCGCAGCGGCGGCGCAGTTCCTGCGGTGGCAGATCCCGCAGGGCGCGGGCATCGGCGATGCCCCGCAGGCGGCACCAGCGCGAGAGCTGGCGACCGATGCCCCACACGTCCTCCACGGCGATGCTCTGCAGCCAGGGACCCGGGTCGTCGACGGCGCCCAGGTCGAACACACCGCCCTGGAGCGGATCGCGTTTGGCGATGCGATTGGCCAGCTTGGCCAGCACCTTGGTGGGAGCGATACCCACGGCCACCGGCAGGCCCAGATCGCGGCGCACCCGTTCGCGCAGCTGGCGCCCCCACGCCTGCAGGTCGCCGGGCCGGTCTCCTGCGGCGGCCGGGCGATGCAGCAGGCCGAAGGCCTCATCGATCGAATAGATCTCCAGCTCCTCCACCCAGGCCTCCAGGGTGGCCATCAGCCGCTGACTCATGTCGGCGTAGAGGCCGTAGTTGGAGCTGCGCACGATCACGCCATGGCGCTGCAGCTGCGCCTGCAGCTGAAAGTAGGGGCTGCCCATGGGGATGCCCAGGGCCCGCGCCTCGGCGCTGCGCGAGACGATGCAGCCGTCGTTGTTGGAGAGCACCACCAGCGGCCGGCCGATCACGGAGGGATCGAGCGCCGCCTCGCAGGAGGCATAGAAGTTGTTGCCGTCGATCAGCACGGTGGCGCGGGGCATCGGCTTTGGCGGTTCAGAGCGGGTGGATCACATGCACGGCCACGCCCCAGAGCTGCACCTCCTCGCCCACTACGTCGCTGTCTGCGTCGCCGTCTGCGCCGCCCCCCTTGGTCCTGTCCTCGCGGCTGTCCGCCGCCGGCTCCAGCGGGATCGGCGGATAGTCGGGATGGGCGGCCTCCAGCCAGCGGCGGCCCCGCTCCTGGCGCAGGCGCTTGAGCGTGAACTGGCTGCCGAAGCGCGCCACCACGATCGATCCGGCCATGGCCTCGCGGTCCCGGTCCACGACCAGCAGATCGCCGTGGTCGATGCCGGCCCCCTGCATCGAGGGCCCGGCCACCCGCAGCAGCACGGTCCGCTCCGGATCCCGGATCAGCAGTCGGGCCAGGTCAAGCCCTGGCGGCTGGGGCGGATCCGTCAGCGGCAGAGGCAACCACGGCATGGCACGACACGACGACAGACCTTTTATTATAGTTCATTTGTACTGATCGACTGGTGGGCCGGGGCGCCCGCTAAGGCGGCAAGCTGGGAGCGTTGGATGTGCTGCCGTGGTGCAACCCTCTCTGGCGGCCTTTGGCTCGAGCTTCACGGCCATCACCCTGGCCGAACTGGGGGACAAGACCTTTTTCATGGCGCTGCTCCTGGCGACCCGGCATCGGGCCCGCTGGGTGTTCATCGGCGCCTTCGCCGCCCTGGCAGCCGTCACCGCGATCTCCCTGGGGCTGGGCTACGGCCTGCGGGAGCTGCTGCCCACCGCCCTGCTGCCCTGGCTGGCGGCGCTGCTGTTCCTGGGCTTTGGCCTCAAGCTGCTGGTCGATGCCCAGGGCATGGGGCGCGCAGGCGCCGCTGAAGAGGTCCAGGCGGCCGAGGCGGCGGTTGAGAAGGCCGAACGTCAGCAGGCGATCACCACCTCCTGGGCCGTGATCTGGGAGGCCTTCGCCCTGGTGTTGATCGCCGAACTGGGCGATCGCACCCAGTTCACGACGATTGTGCTGGCCACGGCGCCGGGTTTCGACTTCGCTGCCCTGCTCGCCGGCACCCTGCTCGGTCATGCCCTCGTCACCTGGCTGGCGGTGGGAGCCGGCCGCTGGATCGGCGGTCGCATCAGCGAACAGCTGCTCTATCGCCTCAGTGGCGGCTTGTTCCTGCTCTTTGGCATGGTGGCTCTGCGCCAGGCCCTCACCTGAGATCTCTCCCATGGGTAGCCGACACGACCATGCCCATCCGGCGGTGCAGATCCAGCGCCAGCCCCATCCGCGCCAGCATCAGCACCGGTCCGGTTCGGCGGCGGCCTTCCGCTGGAGCATCGTGCTCAACAGTGCCCTCTCGGGGTTGCAGCTGGCCATCGGTCTGGCCTTCGGCTCCCTGGCCCTGATCGGCGATGCGGTGCACAACCTCGGTGACGTCGCCGGTCTGCTGTTCGGCTGGGGGGCCGAACGACTCAGTGCCCGGCCGCCGACGCCGCGCTTCACCTATGGCTACGGCCGCAGCACCCAGCTGGCCTCGCTGATCAATGCGGTGCTGATCCTGATGGCTGCCGCTGTGGTGATCGTCGAGGGGCTGCAACGGCTGGTGGAACCGGTGGCCGTGGTCGGCGGGCCGGTGGCGGCGGCGGCGGCGGTGGGGATCGTCGTCAATCTGGGCTCGGCTCGGCTGTTTGGCAGCGACCACAGCCACGATCTCAACCGTCGCGCTGCCGTGGTCCACCTGCTCACCGATGCGGCCGTGTCCGCCGCGGTGCTGGTGAGCGCCCTGCTGGTGAAGCTCACCGGCTGGAACTGGCTCGATGCCGTCACCGCGATCGGTGTCGGCCTGGCGGTGGCCTGGAGTGGCTGGCGATTGCTGCGGGAGGCCCTGGTCGTGGCCCTCGATGCCGTGCCCGCCGACATCGATCTGGCGGAGGTGGATGGGGTGTTGCGCAGCCTGCAGGGGGTGCTGGACGTGCACCATCTGCACGTCTGGGGCATGAGCACCTCCCAGAACGCGATGACGGCCCATCTGACGCGCAGGCCCGGCAGCATGGACGACATGGCCCTGCTGCATGAAGCCAAGCAGCGGCTGGCCCGGCTCGGCATTGCCCACAGCACGATTCAGCTGGAGCCTCCCGAGGGGGATTGAGGCCGCAGGACTGGAATCGTCAGGGCCGAACGGGGCGGGGCACCGACTCAGATGTCCTCGTCGCCTTCCAGCAGCAGTTGCTGAAAGGCGACATAGAGAGCCTCCTCCTCGGCGGATCGCGGTCGGCTGATCTTCGTCTGGAGGCTGCGGGTGCCGGGGTTGCGGGGGCTGCGGTTGGGGGTGTTGCCAGACCCGGCAACACGGCCGGCAGCGCCAGGGGCGCCGGTCGGAGTGGGCTGCAGCGGCGGGCGGCCCTGCCGCCGGCGGGACGCCTCCAGTTCGCGCAGGCGGTCCATCAGGTGGGGCGGCACGCTGCCATCGGCACTGGCGGCCATCAGCTCACGGAAGAGCTGCTCCGGGTCCTGTTCCGTTTCGACCGCATGGCGGGGAGCATCGGCCCGGGGCTGGGAACGGGTCGGTTCAGGCGTGGGCAGGGGCTTGGGCAGCTGGCGCCCCAGGGCTTCCAGCCGTTCGCGACTGCGGGCATCGAAGCTCATCGAACCAGCTCCTCCGGGGGTCAACCGCAGCCCAGTGTGTCGCGGGTGGCGCGGCCACTGCTGGGGTTGGTGCCACTGGCGATCGCGCACAGCGCCTTGAGGGCATCGCCCCGCAGCGGCACATTGGTGAAGTCGGCCCCCTCGATCAGCACGTTGCTGAACTTGGTGTTGAAGGCAAAGGCGTCGTCGAGGCGGGCATTGCGCAGATCCGTGCCGTTGAACACGGCCGAATCGAGCGTGGCGTCCCGCAGATCGGCATCACTCAGGTCAGCATCCTGGAGCTTGGCGCCGAACAGGCTGGCGTTGCGCAGATCGGCGCCGTGGAAATCGGCATCGCGCAGGTTGGTGAGATTGAAGGTCACCCCGCGCAGGTCGGCCTCTCTGAAGTCGGCGCCGATCAGCACCTGCTTGGCGTAGTCCATCGCGGCCAGGGCTGGGGCCATTGGGGCCAGCAGCGCCAGCGAGAGGGCGGTGAGGACGAGCACCAGGCTGAACAGCTGCTGGAGCTGGAACGAAGGGCCGCTGTTGGCGCGTCGCCGCAGGAACCGGGGTGCCATGGCGAGGGCTCATGTGGAGTCCAAAGTTAGGTGGCGAGGGGATCGGTCGCCCTTGGCTCTCCCCCGATCCGGCCAGCTGGGGTTTTGGTGGCGCCATCAGGCCGATGACGAACAGGCAGGGGCGGCGGTCAGGCCGGTGCCGGACGGCGCTCTGGGAGGTGCAGGTCCGACCGCGGGAATGCTGCACAAAAGATGCCCTCTTCTCCTGTTCTGACCCATGCCTCCCAGCCAGTGCCAGCGCCAGGGCCGCTGGGCCGAGCAACGGGCCCTGCGTCTGCTGCAGCAGCGGGGTTGGCGCCTGCTCTCCCGCAATTGGCGTTGCCGCTGGGGGGAGCTGGATCTGGTCTGCGAAAAGCCGGGCCGGCTGCTGCTGGTCGAAGTGAAGGGGCGGCGAGCCGGCAGCCGCGATGGAGGTGGCACCACGGTCCTGCAGGGGGCGCAACGGCAACGGCTGCGGCGAGCCTGGGACTGCTGGCTGGTGGAGCATCCGGAGCGGGCCACCTGGCCGGTGGAACACGTCGCGGCGCTGGTGCCGTTGCCGCCGGCCGCCGGTGCGGTGCGCTGGCTGCGGCTGGAGGCCTGACGGCACCGGCCACAGGGGCGGCGGCGCCTTCAGGTCCCGGGGGTGGTTGGCCCAGAGCTGCTGCCGGGAGCCGGGGTGGCGCTCGGGAGAGGCGCTGCCGCCGGGGGATTGACAGGCGGATCGGTGAACCAGACCGTGCAGCGGTAGCGGATGTTGTTCATGCCCACCTCCAGCTCCAGGCACTTGCTCTTGGTGATGGTGGCTCCTCTGGGCACCTGTTCGATCGCGTCCTGGCGGGCGCCCGTTTTGCTCATCACTGAATCGGCCGTGATGCTGCCGGCCAGGGCCGGCGTCGCCGCAACCGTGAGCCCCAGCAGGATCAGGGAGCTCAGGCGTCCGGAGCGGAAGCAGAGGAGAGGGAGCGACATCGGCGGACAGGTGGGGTCCCGGTCTAGCCATCACAGTCCCGGCTGGGAGCAATCTGGGAGGACCTGAAGCCTGCAGATGACCTTCGGCGCCCATCGCGCCCGCAAGCGCTTCGGCCAGCACTGGCTCGTGGATGGCGCGGTGCTGGATCGGATCGTCGCCGCCGCCGGGATCGTGGCCGGTGATCGGGTGCTGGAGGTGGGGCCCGGTCGCGGCGCACTGACAGAACGGCTGCTGGCCACGCCGCTGGCGGCCCTGCTGGCGGTGGAGCTGGATCGGGATCTGGTGGTGGGGCTGCGGGCAGAATTCGGCGCCGATCCGCGCTTCCAGCTGATCGAGGGCGATGTGCTGGCGGTGCCGTTGCCACCCGCCGGGGTCGAGCCGCCGCGCAAGGTTGTGGCCAATATCCCTTACAACATCACCGGTCCCTTGCTGGAGCGCCTGGTCGGGCGCCTCGATCGCCCCGTGCTGCCCCCCTATCAACGGCTGGTGCTGCTGGTGCAGCAGGAGGTCGGCGAGCGGATCCGGGCGTTGCCGGGCAGCAGTGCCTATTCGGCCCTGAGCGTGCGCCTGCAGTTGCTCGCCCGCTGCAGCGCCATCTGCACCGTTCCGCCCCGCTGTTTTGCGCCACCGCCGCGGGTGATGTCGGAGGTGATCGTGCTGGAGCCGCTGCCACCGGAGCGGTTGCTGCCGCTGGAGAGCGCTCGCCAGGTGGAGGCGCTGCTGCGCCGTTGCTTTGCGGCGCGGCGCAAGATGCTGCGCAACAGCCTGGCCGGCCTGCTGCCGGAGGTCCAGCTCGCCGACCTGGCCGCCGCCGCCGGCGTGGAGCTCACGCAGCGTCCCCAGGAGCTGGCGCCGGAGCGCTGGCTGGCCCTGGCGACGGGAATCCAGCAGCTCGGCCTGGCGCCCTCCGATCCAGCGGCGGCGACCCCGGGCCCATTGCCTTGAATGGCGGCACCAGGGGCATCCGTCTCCAGCTCGTTCCTGCCGTCACGCCCAGGCATGCCCCCTCTCGCCCCTGGGCTTTCCGTTTTCTCCTGTTCCCCTGCTCCCGCCGATGACCTTCACCGCCCTGGCCCCCGCCAAGATCAACCTGCATCTCGAGGTGCTGGGCCTGCGGCCTGACGGCTACCACGAGCTGGCGATGGTGATGCAGACCCTTGATCTGGTCGACACCCTGCGATTCGCGCCGACCGCCGACGGCCGGATCACCCTGAGCTGTGATCGGCCCGAGCTGCCCAGTGGCGCCGACAACCTGATCGTCAGGGCGGCCGAGCTGCTGCGCGCCCGGGCCGGTCTGCCGGAGCTGGGGGCGGCGATCCAGCTGCAGAAACGCATTCCGATCGGCGCCGGCCTGGCGGGGGGCTCCAGCGATGGCGCCGCTGCGCTGTTGGGCCTGAACAGCCTCTGGGGCCTGGGGTTCAGCCAGGAGGCGCTGCTCGACTTTGCGGCCGACCTGGGCTCCGACATGCCCTATTGCTTGGAGGGCGGCAGTCGCCTCTGCTTCGGTCGGGGCGAGCGGCTGGAAGCGCTGGCCGAGGCTCAGGCGGAGCCGTCCTGGGCCGTGCTGTTGATCAAACATCCCGATGTGAGTGTCTCCACACCCTGGGCCTATGGTCGCTGCCGCGCCATGCGCAGCGACTTTTACCTCAGCAGCGAGGAGGATTTTGAGCAGCGGCGCCAGAGCCTGCGGCAGGGCCCGCTGGCCCAGGCCCTGCGTGCCGCAGGCCCCCTGCCGCCCCTGCGCAATGACCTGCAGGCAGTGGTGGCTCCTGAGGTGGAGAGCGTCCCCCTGGGCCTGCAGCTGCTGCGCGGTGCGGGCCAGCCGCTGGCGGTGGCGATGAGCGGCTCGGGTCCGAGCCTGTTCGCCCTCCATCGCGATCTGCAGGCGGCCGACGCCGCCCGGCGCCAACTCCAGTCCGACCTGGAGGCGGCCGGTTTTGAGAGCTGGTGCTGTGGCTTCCGCCAGCACGGTGTCACCCTGGAAGCCGCCGCCAATCCCGCCTGAGTCCCCATGCCGAGCGATCCCCCCACGATCCGGGCCAGCGCTTCGGAACCGGCAGGGCCGGAGCCGACCGGACCGGAGCCGGCCGAGCCCGCACCGCCGGCATCTCCAGCGCCTGAGCCGGGCCTGGTGCAGCAAGCCCGGCCGCTACCGGCGGCTCGGCTCCCTGAGGACGCCGGTGGGTCAGGGCCAGAGCCCGAGGGACCTGGGAGTTCCGCATCGTCCACCCAGCCGCGCAAGGGGCCGCTGAGTTTTCTCTCCGGCGCCCTCACCAGTGGTCTGCTGGCCTGGCTCTGTCTGGGGCTGAGTGGCCGTGTCGTTGGCTATTACGCCGGCCACCCGCCTCACTACGAGGCCCAGATTGCCCAGAGCATCGCCACCGCCCTCAAGACTCTGATCGTCGGCATGTGTTTTCTCGCCACCTTCAGCTTTGCCTTCATCGGCGTCGGTCTGCTGCTCACCTTCCTGCGCAGCCTGCGACCTGCCTTCAACGGCCGGGCTTCCTAGTCTGGCGCCGGCAACGGCCATCCTTCGCCCAGTCCCCATGACTCCCCATGATCTCGGCCTGCTGGTGGCGCTGCTGCTGCCGGGCATGCTGTTGTCCGTGCTGTTGCTGAGCACCTTTGCCGCCGGCGGCTGAGGTCGGATCCCGCTAAGCCTGCAGCTTCGCAGCCCTGACAGACACCGTTCCCCGTCCTGCAGCCAGGACGATGATCCCTGCGCTCACGGGTCCGACGGCTGTCTGAGATAAGTTGAGCCCGCTCCGCTCCCAACGGTGCGCCAGCCCCCGAGCCTTCCTGCCGTGGCCGAAACCCTTCTGTTCAACGCCTTGCGTGAGGCCATCGATGAAGAAATGGCAAGGGATCCCCATGTGTGTGTGATGGGGGAGGACGTCGGTCAGTACGGCGGTTCCTACAAGGTCACCAAGGATCTGCACGAGAAATACGGCGAACTGCGGGTGCTGGACACGCCGATCGCCGAGAACAGCTTCACCGGCATGGCCGTCGGTGCCGCCATGACCGGCCTGCGGCCGATCGTCGAAGGCATGAACATGGGCTTCCTGCTGCTGGCCTTCAACCAGATCTCCAACAACATGGGCATGCTCCGCTACACCAGCGGCGGCAACTACACAATTCCGGCTGTGGTGCGCGGCCCCGGTGGCGTCGGCCGCCAGCTCGGCGCCGAACACAGCCAGCGGCTGGAGGCCTACTTCCACGCCGTGCCCGGCATCAAGATCGTGGCCGTCAGCACGCCCACCAACGCCAAGGGTCTGATGAAGGCGGCGATCCGCGACAACAACCCGGTGCTGTTCTTCGAGCACGTGCTGCTCTACAACCTCTCGGAAGAGATCCCAGAGGGGGATTACATCTGTGCCCTCGACCAGGCTGAGGTGGTGCGTCAGGGCGGCGATGTCACGATCCTCACCTATTCGCGCATGCGGCACCACTGCCTCAAGGCGGTGCAGCAACTGGAGGCCGAAGGGGTGGATGTGGAGTTGATCGATCTGGTCAGCCTCAAGCCCTTCGACATGGAGACGATCGCCGCCTCGATCCGCAAGACCCACAAGGTGCTGGTGGTCGAGGAATGCATGAAGACAGGCGGCATCGGCGCCGAGCTGATCGCCCTGATCACCGAGCACTGCTTCGATGATCTCGATGCCCGCCCGGTGCGCCTCTCCTCCCAGGACATTCCAACCCCGTACAACGGCAATCTCGAGAATTTGACAATCATTCAGCCCCACCAGATCGTCGAGGCGGCCCGCCTGCTCAAGAGCGGACGGATCTGAGATGGCACGCCAACAGGGCTGGATCGCTTTCATCCTGGCGCTGGCCATCGCCAGCGGCGCCCTGCTCGCCAGCTATGGCCTGCAGCTCGGGCTGGATCTGCGGGGCGGCAGCCAGCTCACCCTCCAGGTGATGCCGGCCGGTGCGATCACCAAGGTCGAAATCGAACAGCTGGAGGCCGTCAAGGACGTGCTGGAACGGCGTATCAACGGCCTCGGAGTCGCCGAATCCACCCTGCAGACCGTCGGTACGGATCAGCTGGTCTTGCAGCTGCCCGGTGAACAGAATCCCGGCCGCGCCGCCAAGGTCCTCGGCAGCACCGCCCTGCTCGAGTTCAAGGCCCAGAGGCCCGGCACCGAGAAGGAGATGCAGGGGCTGCTGCCGCTCAAGCGTCAGGCCGAGGCTGTGCTGGCCTCCAAATCTCCCCAGCCGACCACCACCGACACGGGGCTTCCCGCTCCTCCCCCCAAGCCGAAGCTGGCGCCGGAAGATCTCGCCAAGTCCCTGCGGGCCCTGGGGCTGTCCGTGCCCGAGGGCAGCAGTGAAACCGATCAGATTGACGTGTTGCTGGCCGAGGTCAATCGCCGCATTGTCAGCCTCTACGGCCCCACCCTGCTGACCGGCAAGGACCTCACCAGCGCCGGCCGCCAGCAGAAGGCCACCGGCAACACCTGGGACGTGACCCTCGGCTTCAACCGCGAGGGAGGCGAGAAGTTCGCCACCCTCACCCAGTCGATCGCCGGCACCGGCCGGCTGCTGGGCATCGTGCTGGACGGTCGCTCGATCAGCGAGGCCACGGTCGGCGAGGAGTTCAAGGCCGCCGGCATCGCCGGCGGGGCCGCCAGCATCACCGGCAACTTCACGGCCGATGAAGCCCGGGATCTGGAGGTGCAGCTGCGCGGCGGCTCCCTGCCGCTGCCGGTGAAGATCGTCGAGGTGCGCACCATCAGTCCCTCCCTCGGCGCTGAGAACATCCGCACCAGCCTGCTGGCCGCTCTCTCCGGCCTGGCCCTGGTGGGCGTGTTCATGGTGGCGGTCTACCGCCTGCCCGGGCTGGTCTCGGTGCTGGCCCTGAGCCTCTACGCCCTCTACAACCTGGCCATCTATTCCCTGATCCCGGTCACCCTGACCCTGCCGGGGATCGCCGGCTTCATCCTCTCGGTCGGGATGGCCGTCGATGCCAACGTGCTGATCTTCGAGCGGGTCAAGGAGGAGCTGCGCTCCGGCAACACCCTGATCCGCTCGATCGACACCGGCTTCGCCCGTGCCTTCTCCTCGATCTTCGATGGCCACATCACCGGTCTGATCAGCTGCGCGGCCCTGTTCTTCCTCGGCACCGGGCTGGTCAAGGGCTTTGCCGTCACCCTGGCGATCGGCCTGCTGCTGAGCCTGTTCACGGCGCTGACCTGCACCCGCAATCTGCTGCGGCTGATGATGAGCTACCCGGCCCTGCGTCGTCCCACCTACTTCGTGCCTGCCGCCCAGTTGCCCTCCCCGGCGGCCTGAGCCTGATCCTGCCTGCCCCTGATGGTTTCCTCCCCAGCTCCACTGTCCGACTCCAGCGCCGTGCTGATCCCCCCCTTGCGCTACATGCGCATCAGTCGCCATCGGCGCCTGGCCTGGATCGCCTCGGCCATCGGCTGTGGTCTGAGTCTGCTGGGGCTGGTGCTCTGCTGGCTCAATCCCGCCATCGCTTCGCCGCTGAAACCTGGCCTCGACTTCACGGGCGGCACCCAGATCCAGCTGGAGCGCCGCTGCCAGCCCAACTGCGGCGAACTCTCTGTCACCGAGCTGCAGAAGCGTCTCAGCGGCCTCTCGCTGCCCGTCGCCCCGGCTGAGATTCCCGCCAATCTCAGCAGTTCCTCGGTGCAGGTGCTCGATGGCGGCCGCTCCCTGCTGCTGCGGCTGCCGGCCCTGAGCGCCGACCAGAGCACGGCCCTGATCGAAGGCATCACGCCCGTCACCGGCCCGCTCCAGAGCAGCGGCACCTCGGTCAACACGATCGGCCCCACCCTCGGCTCCCGCCTGCTGCGCGGCAGTGTCGTCTCCCTATTGGTCAGCTTTGCCGCGATCGCCGTCTACATCAGCTTCATGTATAACGGCGTCTTTGCCTTTCTGGCCCTGCTCTGCCTGGCCCATGACGTGTTGATCACCTGTGGGGTGTTCGCCTGGCTGGGTCTGCTGCAGGGGGTGGAGGTTGACTCCCTGTTCGCCGTTTCGCTGATCACGGTCGCGGGCTATTCCGTCACCGATACGGTCGTGATCTATGACCGCATTCGCGAGCAGCGCAAACTGCTGGCCGATCTGCCGCTGGTGGATCAGGTCGATGTGGCTGTCGACGCGACGCTGACCCGCTCGCTCTACACCTCGCTCACCACCTTGTTGCCCCTGTTCGGTCTGCTGTTGTTCGGTGGCAGCAGTCTGTTCTGGTTCGCCGTGGCCCTGATTGTCGGCATCGCCGTCGGCAGCTGGTCCAGCATCGGCCTGGCACCGACCCTGCTGCCGGTGCTCTCGCGCCGATGAACCCCGCATCGCCAAGGAGTCAGCGCTCCTGGTCGCTGTTGCCAGCCCTGCTGCTGGTCCTGGCTCTGGGGGATCTGGCCACGGAGCTGCGGTTGCTGTTCGATCACTTCACCGTCACCAGTCTGGTCACGGCCATCCGCAGCCATCCCCTGGCGGTGGTGGTGCTGCTGGCCCAGCCCTCCCTCTGGCGTCGCTACAGCCGGGTTCGCATCCAGGAGGAGCCGTTCAGGCCCCGTCCCAGCGATCCATGATGTCGCGCACCAGGACCTCCTCACAGAGCACCTGCAGGACCACCACCAGAGGCAGGGCTAGCAGGAGTCCCGGCAGACCCAGCAGCGCCCCTAGACATAACTGGGCCATCAGGGCGACGGTGGGCAGCAGATTGACGGTGCGTTTCAGCAGCACCGGCGTCAGCAGGAAAGCCTCAGCGTTCTGAATCACCAGGCGTAGCACCAGCACCTGCAGCAGCTTCGCCGGTGACATCAGCAGCGCGACCGAAAGCGGCAGCAGGGTGGCGGCGGTCGGGCCGATCGTCGGCACAAAGGTGAGCACTCCGCAGACCAGGCCGCTGAGCAGGGCCAGGGGAATGCGCAGCAGGGCCAGCCCCGCCCAGGTGGTCAGAAACACCACCACGCAGGACAGGGTCATGCCGGCCAGCCAGCCCCCGAGCGCCTCCCGGCATTCACTGAGCAGAGTGGCGATCCGGGCCCGGTAGAAGGACGGAGTGGCGGCGATCACCAGGCGCTGATGGCTGCGGGGATCCAGGGCCATCAGGATCGCCAGCAGGGCCATCAGCAACAGCTGAATCGTCGTGTTGGCGGCTCCGCCGGCGACGCCGAGCACCTGGGCGCCGAGCGGCTGCAGCCGCTCCCAGTAGGCGCCGGAGCTCAGCTGCCGCTCCAGGTTGGACAGCCAGCTCACTTCGCCCCCCAGGGTTGCCAGTCGACGCGTCAGCACGGGCAGCAGCTGAATCAGCTGCTGGACCTGCTGTATCAGCTCCGGCAGCAGCAGGTTGCCGATCTCCCAACCCACCAGCACGGTCACCACCAGCACAATCGCCAGTGCAGCCGGCCGGTTCAGGGGCAGAATCCGCCGCAGCAGGCTGATCGGCACATCGAGGGCCACCGCCAGCACCACCGCACCGAAGAGCACCAGCAGCACCCAGCGCAGCTCCCACACCAGCAGGGACAGCACCACCAGCGCCAGGGCGCCCAGAAGTGTGCGGGCCTTCATCGGTTCCACCGCTGTATTTTCCAGGGATCAAGGATGTCGTGGATCAGCAGCTCCCTCACCAGCACCTGCAGGCAGACCGCCAGGGGCAGGGCCAGCAGCAGGCCGAAGGGGCCGAAGATCACGGTGAACAGCAGCTGGGCCATCAGCGTGAATCCAGGCAGCAGCTTCAACTGGTGATGCATCACCGAGGGGGTGATGACGTAGCTCTCCAGGCTCTGAACAACCACATAGAGCACCAGCACGGCCAGCGCCTTCCAGGGCTCTTCCAGCAGGGCCACCGACATCGGGAACAGGGTGCTGAGCGTCGGCCCCACGTTCGGGATCACGTTGAGCAGGCCGGCCAGCACCGCATTGGCGGCCACCAGTTTCACCCCCAGCAGCGACAGGCCGATGGCGGCCAGGCCGCCGACACACACGGAGCTGATCAGCACGCCCACCATCCAGGCACTGAGGGCGTTGCCACACAGCAGCAACACCTCCCGCAGGCGTCGCCGCTGACAGGAGGGCGACAGCAGCAGCAACACCTCCCGATAGGCCTGGGGCTGGGCCGCCATCATCAGGGCCACCGCCACCACGAACAGCGTCTGAAGCAATGCGGTGCCGACGTTGCCGGCAAAGCCCAGAAGCTTGAGCAGCCCCCCGCCCAGGCCCGTGGCAAGGCCGCCGCCCTCCGCCGGGGTGGCGAAGCTGTCGCCCAGCCAGCTGAGGCTGCTGTCCGCGTTGCCGTAAATCATGGTTGAGGCCCGCTCCAGGCCTTGCTGCAACAGCGTCAGCAACAGGCTGGCCGCCTTCGGCAGCTTCTCAATCAGCTGGCTGAACTGCTCGACGAAAGGCGGCACGATCACGGCAGCGGCCAATGTCACCACCACCCCCAGCCCCAGCAGGCTCAGCAGCAGGGCGGCGAGCCTTGGCACGCCCAGCTGACGTCGCACAGCCCCCACCAGGGTGCAGAGCGCCATGGCCAGCACCACGGCCGCGAAAATCAGCAGCACGGCATGCCGCAGATCCCACAGCAGCAGCAGGGCCGCCGCCAGGCCGATCAGTCCCAGCCACTGGCTGAACTTCAAGCGTCCGCTTCTCCCATGTCGGCGGGCTCTTCGTCGTCCTTGCCGGAAAAGCCCAGGTCATGACTGTCGGCATAGCGCTGGGCGAAGCGCATGAAGCGTTCGAAATCGGCCGTGGTCTTCCAGGTGAACGTGGCCTCTAGGGCAAAGGGCTTGCCATTGACGAAGCGGGCCTTGACCTCCCGGGTCACCAGTTCTCCCTCCTCATCGACCAGGAACATGCCGGTGATGTCACCCATGGTTTCAGGCGCCAGAGCCACCGGCTCCTCGAACACGAACAGAGCCTGACCGGTACGGCCGTCGCGGGAGCGGGTGAGCCTGATGTCGGGCACGACCGGTTCGTCCACGCCCCGAAAGAACTGAATGGCGGCGCCCATGACCTTTGGCGAAAACGGGATCCTAGGCAGGGCCTCGGCCCCTGGCCCTCAGGGACTCAGAGCGATCAGCAGCCTGTGCGACCGAGCCCCGACCCCTCCGCGGCCCCAGGCACGGGATTCTGATCTCCCTGACATAGTGGGCCGAAGCCGACGGCTCCGGCCGCACGTCCCTTCGGCAGACCGTTCTCCATGCTCTCCGGTCCTCCGGTCACCAGCACCGCCCGCGCCGATCAGCTGCTCGAACGCTTTCTCTCCGGCTCGCAGCGGCAGCGCCGCAGCCTGCTGGGGCAGATCGAGCAGCGGTGCCAGGAGCTGGTGCCCCTGATTCCTGACCAGCTCGATCGACTCGATGCCACCGGCGATGACTGGGCGGCGGGTCTGCTGATCCAGCTGCTGCTGGCGGCGGGAGCCGCTGAGGCCGAGGCCTTTCTGGCCCGCCATCCCGCCGGCTGGCTGGCGGTCAGCGGCGCCGCCGGCCTGGACTATGCCCCGCTGCAGCGGCATCTGATGCTGCTGCAGTTCGAGCAGGCGGACCGGATCACCAGCGCCCTGCTGCGCCAGCTGGCGGGCCCGGGGGCCGAGCAACGCGGATACGTCTTCTACAGCGAAGTGGCGGCGATCCCGTCGGTGGATCTGGAGTCGCTCGACCGGCTCTGGATCTGTTACTCCCGCGGCCGCTTCGGTTTTTCGGTGCAGGGCCGGCTGCTGCTGGCCTGCAACGGCCAATG
>JBAPUA010000108.1:0-21831 GCA_049282435.1 Cyanobium sp.
ACATTGGCCTACCGCCTCTGGTTGTCGCGACAACCAGCCGGCCTCTGCCCGCTGAGTCAGGGGCTTGGGGGTTCCGAGCGGGCGGCAGGCAGCCCGGGATGGGCGGGCGGCAGGGGGGCTGCCCGATCAAATGGGCTTATCGGGCCGATCAGAGATGGTTCGTCCGGCGATTCGTCAGGTTCCGGCCACACTCCCCTAGCGTCTGCGGACGTTCAAGCGTGTTACTCCGCCTTCCTCTCGTCTGGCCTCCTTGAACCACTGGTCAGGGCTTCCGCAGCGGATCCCGGGCAGTGCGTTCTCACCATATCCCTGTCGTTCCGCTCTTCCCTGCGGTGGCTGAATGTCGATGGAAAGTCCTGACGTTGTGGCGCGATCTACAGCCATCGTGCCATCGGAGATTTGCATAATTCGGGACTCATCATCGTCTCTTGTTGATGGATCTGGTGCCACTCTGTTTCGTCCTGCTGATGGACCGCTTCCCCCTGCCATGCCTGCCACCATGACGGCTCGCCAACTCCATCTCACCCTGCAGGCCGCTGCCCGCCTGCCCAGCAATTTCAGCTGGCGGATTGACGAGGGCTATCTGCGGGTGGCCAGCTGGAGTGATCGGGGTGAAACGCTCACCCTGGGTCTCTGGGGGCCCGGGGATCTGGTGATGCCCTCCCTGATCGCGATGGAGCCGATTCAGTTGCTATCCCTCTCCGCCGGCCTGGTGGAGGAGGTGGTGCCGACCGCCGAGGAACGGGAGCGGTTCCTGCTCAACCAGGCCCTGCAGACCTCCACCCTGCTGCGCCTGAGCCGGACACGACCTGCTGAATCCCGCCTGTTTCAGCTGCTGCTGTGGATGGGGGAACGCTTTGGCCGCGTCAGCCAGCGGGGGGTGAGTCTGTCGTTTGAGGACATGAATCTCACCCACCGCCATCTGGCCGAGATTTCAGGACTGACGCGGGTGACGGTGACCAAGGCCATCTCCCATATCCGCCAGGCCGGCTACCTGCTCAAGGAAGGCCCTGACGAACTGCTGGTGCGGGAGGGTCTGGTGCATCTGCAGCGCGGCAACGGCTGACCACAGCCCACCGGCTGCACTCCCTGGACCCAAGAGTCTGCAAGATGGCTTGGACATCTGGGCCCCAAGCCAGGGCCCCAGGCGTGCGTTCAGGCGAAGCCTTCAGGGCTTGCGCTGCCAAGCCGGGCAGCTGAGGGATGCCCGCCGATCCGACTGAGCACCCTGACTGCTATCGCGGCGAGGAGCTGCCTCGAGATCTCCGCCGAGGCAGGGGCTGTCGTTGCCCGCCGGAATCAGGGATTGGGCGCCGCCACGACCGGAGAGTCAAGATTCTGACTGGTGGATGGGCGCGCTGCGATCTGGAGGGCCTGAGGGGACATCCAGCCTTCGGTCCGGCCCTGTGGGTCGGTCACTCCACCGAGACCGACACCCCTTTTGTGACGCTTCGGCTGCCATCGCCGCCGGAGGTCTGGCCCGCCGCCGGCAGCAGGCCCAGCTGGGCATCGACGGTGGCGCGATAGCGCTGCAGATCGTTTTCCAGCTCCTGGATGCGCACCTGCTGGGCCTCGACTTCGCCCGTGTCCTGCAGGGTTTCCACCTTCTTCACCACACCGCTCCAGACGGCGAAGATCCAGGCGGCGATGGCGCCGATGCCGCCGACCACCAGCAGCAGGGCCGCCAACGGCAGGGTGGTGCTGACCCCGGGCAGGAAGTGGACGGTGGTGGCGGCGGTGTTCTCGAGCGTGAACATCACCATCGCCAGGCCGAAGCTGAAAATCAGCAGAAAGTTCAGCTGACGCATGGCAGGAGTGGCGTTCGGTTCAGGAGCGTAGACAGAGGGGACCGCAGCGCAGACGCCGGCCGGCGGGGGCTGCAGGGTTTTGTTACCGCCTTCACCGGCGACTGGTGCTGGTGGTGGGGCATCAGCCCAGGGCCGGCGCCTGCAGCAGGGTGGGCTGCAGCAACCCCACCGGCAGCTGGCGCATCACCGCACGCGCAGGCGGATGCTCCACCTTGGCCAGGGCCACCTCTTCGCGGGCCACCAGGGCTTCGATCGAGGCCCGGTAGGTGTCAGTCATGATCCGGGGATAGAGGCCGATGCCGATGATCGGCACCAGCAGGGCCGAGATCACATAGATCTCACGGGGTTCTGCATCCACCAACTGGGAGTGGGCCACCAGGTCGGCGTTCTCCTTGCCGAAGAAGATCTCCCGCAGCATCGACAGCAGGTAGACCGGGGTGAGGATCACTCCCACTGCCGCCAGCACCGACATCACCACCCGGAAGCTGAGCGAGTAGGCCTCGCTGGTGGCAAAACCCACGAACACCATCAGCTCCGAGACGAAACCGCTCATGCCGGGCAGGGCCAGGGAAGCCAGGGAGCAGACCGTCCAGAGGGCGAACATCTTGCGCATCTTCTGCCCCACGCCGCCCATCTCATCGAGCTGCAGGGTGTGGGTGCGGTCATAGGTGGCACCCACCAGGAAGAACAGGCTGGCGCCGATCAGGCCGTGGCTGACCATCTGCAGCATGGCGCCGCTGGTGCCGAGGGCGCTGAAGCTGCCGATGCCGATCAGCACGAAGCCCATGTGGCTGATCGAGCTGTAGGCGATCTTGCGTTTGAGATTGCGCTGGGCGAAGGAGGTCAGGGCGGCGTAGATGATGTTCACCACCCCGAGCACCACCAGCAGCGGCGCGAACTGGGCGTGGGCCCCCGGCAGGATCTGGACGTTGAAGCGCAGCAGGGCGTAACCGCCCATCTTCAGCAGGATGCCCGCCAGCAGCATGTGCACCGGTGCCGTGGCCTCGCCGTGGGCATCGGGCAGCCAGGTGTGCAGCGGCACGATCGGCAGCTTGACGCCGAAGGCGATCAGCAGACCCGCGTAGCAGAGGAGCTGGAAACCCGTGCCGAATTGCTTGGCGGCCAGGGCGGTGTACTCGAAGCTGGGGGTGCCGCCGCCGTAGAAGCCCATCGCCAGGGCCGCCAGCAGGATGAACACCGAACCGCCGGCGGTGTAGAGGATGAACTTGGTGGCCGCGTACTGGCGTTTCTTGGCGCCCCAGATCGCCAGCAGCAGGTAGACCGGCAGCAGTTCCAGCTCCCAGGAGAGGAAGAACAGCAGCATGTCCTGCACGGCGAACACGGCGATCTGGCCGCCATCCATCGCCAGGATCAGGAAGTAGAAGAGCCGCGGCTTGAAGCTGACCGGCCAGGCCGCCAGCACCGCCAGGGCTGTGATGAAGCTGGTCAGCAGAATCAGCGGCATCGACAGGCCATCCGCCCCCACCGACCAGGCCAGACCCAGATCCGGCAGCCACTGCACCCGCTCCACCAGCTGCAGACCCGCCACCGACGGGTCATAGCCGTTGAGGTAGCCGCCGACGGTGAGCAGGAAGGTGACCAGGGCGATGCCGAGGGCATACCAGCGGATCTGTCTGCCGTCGCCCTTGTCAGGGAGGAAGGGGATCAGCAGGGAAGCCGAGATCGGAAAGAGGATCGAGGCGCTCAGCCAGGGGAAAGCCACAGGCCCGTGCAGGGTGGTGGCCGGAGTTTAGAAATTCCGACCAGGCCCGCACTGGGCTGGTGGGGGATGGCACACAGGTTGGAAGGGCCCGGCGACCCCTCAACCGAAGGCGCTGAACAGCAGCACCATGGCAATCACACCGCCGAACACGATCAGGGCATAGAACTGCACCCGGCCGGTCTCGAAGTACTTGAGCCCCTCGCCGCTGCCCAGGGTCAGCAGGCCGGTGAGGTTGACGACCCCATCGACCACCTTGGAATCCACCTCCAGCACCTGGCGGGCGATGCGGCGGCTGCCCTTGACGAAGATGCGCTCGTTGATCGCATCGAGATACCACTTGTTGGCCAGGAAGCGGTTCAGGGCCGGGAAGCGGCCCGCCACGGCAGCGCCCAGGTCGATCTTGTGCAGCAGGTAGGCCAGCACCGCCAGGGTGATGCCCGCCACGGAGATCGCCACGGAGGCGCCAGCCAGGGGCAGGAACTCGCCCCAGGAGAAGTGCTCGGCCATTTCGACGGCTTCCTCGGGATTGAGCAGGGCCGCAAAGCGGCTGTTCCAGGGGGTGCCCAGCAGGCCGATCAGCACCGAGGGCACGGCCAGCACGGCCAGGGGCATGGCCATCTGCCAGCCGGATTCATGGGGATGGTCGGCATGGCTGTGGCCGTGGTCCTCGCCGTGGTCCTCGCCGTGGTCCTCGCGGCCACCCTTGCCCGCAGCCGCCAGCAGCTGGGCGGCGGTGGCCTTGTCGTTGCCGCGGAAGCTGCCTTCGAAGGTGAGGAAGTAGAGGCGGAACATGTAGAAGGCGGTCATGCCGGCCGTGATGAAGCCCGCTGCCCAGAGAACCGGGAAACTGCCGAAGGCCTGACCGAGAATCTCGTCCTTGCTCCAGAAGCCGGCCAGAGGCGGAATGCCCGCGATGGCCACACAGCCGATCAGGAAGGTGGTGCTGGTGACCGGCATGTAGCGACGCAGGCCGCCCATTAGGCGCATGTCCTGGGCGAGCACCGGCTCATGGCCCACCACCTCCTCCATGGCGTGGATGACCGAGCCGGAGCACAGGAACAGCATCGCCTTGAAGAAGGCGTGGGTGACCAGGTGGAACATGCCGGCCACCGGAGCACCGCAGCCCATGGCCAGCATCATGTAGCCCAGCTGGGAGACGGTGCTGTAGGCCAACCCCTTCTTGAGATCCATCTGGGTGAGGGCGATCGAGGCCCCCAGAAACAGGGTGATCGTGCCGATCACGGCAATCGTGGCCTGCACCGCCGGAAAGGGGGCATACACCGGCTGCAGCCGTGCCACCAGGAATACCCCGGCGGCGACCATCGTGGCGGCGTGGATCAGGGCCGAGATCGGCGTTGGACCCTCCATGGCGTCGGGCAGCCAGACGTGCAGCGGGAACTGGGCCGACTTGGCCATCGGGCCCATGAACACCAGCAGGCAGAGCAGCACCGCCACGCCGTTGCCGAGGCTGCCGCCCGAGACGGCCTCGCTGAGGCGGCTGCCGATCTCCTCGAAGCCGAAGCTGCCGGTGGCCCAGAACAGGCCGAGGATGCCGAGCAGCAGGCCGAAATCCCCGACCCGGTTGACGACAAAGGCCTTCTGAGCGGCGTTGGCCGCCCCGTCCCGGTCGTACCAGAAGCCGACGAGCAGGTAGGAGCACATGCCCACCAGCTCCCAGAACACATAGATCTCCAGCAGGTTCGGGCTGATGATCAGCCCCAGCATGGAACTGCTGAACAGAGCCAGATAGGTGAAGAAGCGCACATAGCCCTTGTCGTGGGCCATGTAGCCATCCGAATAGATCATCACCAGCAGGGCGATGGTGGTGACCAGGGCCAGCATCACCGCCCCCAGGGGGTCGACCCGAAAGCCCATCTGCAGGTTGAAGCTGCCGGCACTGGCCCAGTCGAACAGCACCTCGGTCATGCCGGCTCCGGCCAGCTGTTCGGCCAGAACGGCGTAACTGAGCACGGCGGCGGCACCCACGCAGGTGAGCAGCATCACGGCCACCGGCTTTCGCAGACGGTTGACGGTGCGGTTGAAGGTGATCAACCCGAGACCCGAGAGGCAGGCCCCGATCAAAGGGAGCACCGGGATCAACCAGGCGAGCTGGGCTGCGGACGGCATCCGGGTGGATCGGCTGCTGGGAGTGTAGGCAGGGTGGACCCGGGATCTGGTGCGTGTGCTGGGCTGCCGATCAGCCCAGCCAGTGGGAGAGGGCGCTGCGTGAGAAGGCGGTGGCGCCTGCGCCGATGAACCGGTGCGCCCACCAGAAGATCGCCACGGCGATGGCGATGCCCAGCTGGGAGGGCCGCAGGAACTCCGTCAGCACCAGCTGCTGGCGCCCATCGAGCACCGCCCGCAAGGGAATCACCGAGGTGCTGGCCTTCAGTTCCTCGAAGGCGGCGCCGAAGCGGTTGCGCAGGCGCCGATCGCCGTTCCAGACCGCGAACAGGTGGTGGGCGATCAGGCCGAAGCAGGCCCAGGCTGTGAAGCTGGTGCCGATCCAGAGCAGGTGGGTGGCGCACCAGAGGATCTGGCCCACCGCCTGGGGATGGCGGCTGACCCGGATGATGCCGGTGGCGTAGAGCCGCACCTGGGGCTTGAGCAGCGCCGGGATCTCCAGCAGGTTGTAGGTGGCTGGGTAGAGAAACAGAAAGCTGATGGCCGTGCCGATCCAGACCAACGGCACGATCCAGGGCTGGTCCTGCAGATTCCAGAGGCGCACGCCGTCGTAGCGGTGGGCCAGGAAATAGCCGATCACCACCACGGCCGCCGGGATGCTGAGGGCGGCGAACAGCAGTCGCCAGGCCCGCTCTCCGATCCGCTCCACCCCCCAGGCCCGCAGCGAGGCGCCGCCGCTGTGCAGCACGGCAAAGCCCAGCAGCAGGGCCAGCATCACCAGGCTGCTGGAGGTGGGGCCGCCACTGGGCATGGGGTTCGCGGAGCAAGGGTGAGGTGGGGATTCTGGCCATCGGCCGCCCCCTGGGAGTCGGGGCGCCTGGATTCGGGGCTGCGGATTCGCTCGGAGCTTCTGTGGGCTGATCGATCCCGGTCCTTCAGTCCGGATCCTCCGCTGGCCAGACCAGCGGCCCAACCCAGGCTCATGGCTGCAACCTCGCTGCATCTTTCCCCGAATGACGACGCCCTGAGTCCCTGGCATGTCCTCTCGCCGCGCCGGATCCCGTCGCGGTGCCCGTGCCGACCCGCCCGCAGCGCCGAGCCGCCCATCCGGAGCCCACAGCGCAGACTGAGGGGTCGGCGGCAGCAGCCCATTCGTCACGATCAGCCCTTGCGAACCAGACTGTGTTCATCCCGATCTGGCCCGTCCCATGCGGCCCCGCTACGGGGACCTGCCGGACGCTCCTGCCGCGCCCGGCCATCCCGCCCGGCTGAACAGGCCCGTCCTGCTAGCCCTTCAGGGCCCGTTTCTGTCCCCTTTTCTGGCCCCGTGGCCTGATCCATCCCATGGCGGACCTCCCCTTCACCCTTGATCAGCTGCGCATCCTGCGCGCCATCGCCAGCGAGGGCAGCTTCAAGAAGGCCGCCGACAGCCTGTATGTGACCCAGCCCGCCGTCAGCCTGCAGATTCAGAACCTGGAGAAGCAGCTGGATGTCTCCCTGTTTGATCGCGGCGGTCGCAAGGCCCAGCTCACCGAGGCCGGCCACCTGTTGCTGAGCTACTGCGATCGCATCCTCAGCCAGTGCCAGGAGGCCTGCCGCGCCATCGACGATCTGCACAACCTCAAGGGGGGCTCCCTGGTGGTCGGGGCCAGCCAGACCACGGGCACCTATCTGATGCCGCGCATGATCGGCCTGTTCCGCCAGAAATATCCTGACGTGGCGGTGCAGCTGCAGGTGCACAGCACCCGCCGCACCGGCTGGAGCGTGGCCAACGGCCAGATCGACCTGGCCATCATCGGCGGCGAGCTTCCCGGTGAGCTCAACGATCTGCTGCAGGTGCTGCCCTACGCCAATGATGAACTGGCCCTGGTGCTGCCGCCCAAGCATCCCCTGGCCCGGCTGCCGGAACTGACCAAGGACGACCTCTACCGACTCGGGTTCGTCTGCCTCGACGCCCAGTCCACCACCCGCAAGATGGTGGACCAGCTGCTGCTGCGCTCCAAGCTCGACGTGGGTCGGCTCAAGATCGAGATGGAGCTCAACTCCTTCGAGGCGATCAAGAATGCCGTGCAGGCGGGCCTCGGTGCCGCCTTCCTGCCGGTTGTGTCGATCGAGCGGGAGCTGGCGGCTGGCACGCTGCATCGCCCCCAAGTGGCGGATCTGATGGTGCGCCGCCAGCTGAAGCTGATCACCCATCCGGCCCGCTACTGCTCCCGGGCGGCTGAGGCTTTCCGCAAGGAGGTGCTGCCGGTGTTCGCCAGCCCCGACAGCCCGCTGCGCCAGGGGGGCAGCCGCGGCGACAGCGGCCCTGGCGGCGCCTGAGGGCGGCTCGCTGCGGCCGATGGCGTCTAGGGCCGGCACATGACCCCTTCGAGCTGACCCTTGGGTGAGGATGGGCGCCCTGGCTAGGGGGCTGGTCCGGCCCGTCACCTTGGTCGTGCTCCCGGGCCGCCCCGTTTCCTGGGATCCAACGCGGTCGGATCAGGGGCTGGATGCGGCGGTGCTGGATGCGGAGATGCGGGAGGCTGCGGTGCGGGAGGCTGCGCAGGACCGTGACGAGGACCTGTCACGACCTGGGATGGCGCGCGGTGCCGGGGCTCAGAACTGGTTGGCCTCGGGGGTGATACCGGCGGCGTCATCGGCGACGCCCTTGGTGATGAACTTGTTTTCGCTGATGTCCGTCTGATAGACGCAGCGCACGATCGGTTTGTCCTTGACCGAGCCGATGTAGGCGAAGGTGTTCATGCGCTGCTTGCACTGACGCATCTGCTCAGCCGTCACGGCGCCCTCCTTCTGCAGCACGCTCCAGTTCTCCCGCCGGATCACGCAGCCCGGCTTGAGGGTGGGCTGGGTCACAAAGCTGCTGCTGGGGTTCATCGTCGTGTACATCTCCACATCGATCACGAAGGCACTTGCCCCCCACTGGCGGCAGAACTCCGGATCGGGCACGGCCATGTCCAGCTGCTGGCTGCTGGCGATGTTGCCCTGATCGCCCTGGGTGGTGCTGGAGAGGACCGTGCCGATGCCCACGCCGACGATCAGCACACCGGCCAGCACGGCCACCGTGGCCACGTTGAACTGAAAACTCTTGCCGCCGCCGCCGGGGCCGCCGCCGGCACCACCCCCGGGTCCGCGACCGCCGCCCCCGGCGGCCGGAGCGCGGCGACCGGAGCCGTCGTAGTCCCGCTCGTAGGCCCGCTCAAACTCCTGTTGGCGACTGCGGGGACTGTCCCGCTCATAGCGGCTCTCGGGACGCGCCCCGGCCCGGCTGTCGGGGCGGCCCCAGGACTCCTCGTAGGACGAGCGGGGGCGCGGAGAGCGGCTCACAGGTTGTCGCTGCTGCGGGGCAGGCCCATCGAGTAATTGAGCACCCGGGCCCCGGGGTTGTAGCGGAGTTCGCCGGCCTGCAGGAGTGTGCGGATCAGCCCCTCCAGTTCTGAACCGATCCGCCGCAGGGTGTAGTCGTTGAGGTCCGCTCCGGCATGGGCGGCCACCTGCTGCCGGAAGCCCTCGCGCACCTTCTCAAGGCTTGCCTCGTCCCAGAGGAACTCGTTGTCCGGATCGATGTCGAGGGTGAGCTGATCGGAATCGGGCACCAGATCGCCGTTGTCCACCCGGGCGGTGAAGATCCGGATGTGCCGGGTGGTGGACTTGAGCAGGGTGTCGGCCATCGGGGACGGGACGCGGCGAACGCGGGCGGAACGGGCTCCAGGGCGTTGACCCTTCAGCCATCGCCAGTTCTGTGACTTTAGGAATCCTCGTACCGGCCGGGGGGCTGGGATCCGTGCCTGAGGGGCGCCAGGATCCGCGGCGGTTGGCTGGGTTCCCGGCCGAGCGATCGATTCCCCAGCCGTGGCATCGATCTCGGCAGGGCTGGCGGCTCCGGCGCCGCCGTGGGCGCCGTGGTGCTCGGGCTCAGGCCGGGCGCATCGGGGAGAGCGACGGCCCTCGGCCCCGGTCGGCTGGCCGGTGACGGCTGGCCAGGACGCTCTCGAGCCCGGCAAGGCCCCGGAGGGCGGTTTTGCTCCGGAAGGAGCCGGTTCGCGAGCCCCGACCCCGATGCACCCGTGGTCGGGCCGGGGCGCCACCTAGGGTTGCGACCAGATTTTGTTCCGAGTTGTCATGCGCATTGCCATTGCCGGGGCTGGCCTGGCTGGCCTCTCCTGCGCCAAGTATCTCTGCGATGCCGGCCACACCCCGGTGGTGTACGAAGCCCGCGACGTGCTCGGCGGCAAGGTTGCGGCCTGGCAGGACGAAGACGGGGACTGGTACGAGACGGGACTGCATATTTTCTTCGGCGCCTATCGCAACATGCGCCAGCTGTTCAAGGAACTGGACATTGAAGATCGACTGCAGTGGAAAAGCCACTCGATGATCTTCAACCAGAAGGAGGTGCCCGGCACCTACAGCCGCTTTGACTTCCCCGATCTACCGGCTCCGCTTAATGGCGTGGCGGCGATCCTGGGCAACAATGACATGCTCACCTGGCCGGAGAAGATCGCCTTCGGCATCGGTCTGGTGCCGGCGATGCTGCGGGGGCAGAGCTATGTCGAAGAGTGTGATCAGTACTCCTGGAGCGAATGGCTGAAGCTGCATAACATCCCCGAGCGCGTCAACGATGAAGTGTTCCTGGCCATGAGCAAGGCGCTCAACTTCATCAATCCCGAAGAAATCTCCAGCACCGTCGTGCTGACGGCCCTGAACCGCTTTCTGCAGGAAAGCGATGGTTCCCGCATGGCTTTCCTCGACGGCAATCCTCCGCAGCGACTCTGCGAGCCGATCGTCGAATACGTGCGTGCCCGCGGTGGGGAGGTGCATCTCAACACGCCCCTGCGCGAGATCCGCCTTGCCGCTGATGGTACGGTCGCCGGCTTCCGCATCGCCGGCATCAAGGGTCAGGAGCCCCAGGAGGTAGTCGCGGACGCCTACGTCAGCGCCATGCCGGTGGATCCGCTGAAGTTGCTGTTGCCCGAATCCTGGAAAGAGCTCCCCTACTTCAGCAAGCTGCAGGGCCTCAATGGCGTGCCGGTGATCAACATCCACCTCTGGTTTGATCGCAAGCTCACCGAGATCGACCATCTGTTGTTCAGTCGCAGCGATCTGCTCAGCGTCTATGCCGACATGAGCAACACCTGTCGTGAGTACGAAGATCCCCAGCGCTCGATGCTCGAGCTGGTCTTTGCTCCGGCCAAGGACTGGATCGGCCGCCCGGATCAGGAGATCGTCGCCGCCACTCTTGAGGAGCTCAAGCGCCTGTTCCCGATGCACTTCGGCGGCGATGATCCCGCCCGGCTGCGCAAGTCAGTGGTGGTCAAGACCCCCCAATCGGTCTATAAAACCGTGCCCGGCTGCCAGCAGCTGCGGCCCGATCAGGCCTCGCCGATCGCCAACTTCTTCCTGGCCGGCTGCTTCACCATGCAGCGCTATCTGGCCTCGATGGAGGGAGCGGTGCTGAGTGGCAAGCAGTGCGCTGCCGCGATCGAACGCAGCCTGGCGGCGGCCTGAGCGTGGCGTCTCCGTTGCCTGCTGCCGACGCCCCGGCCCCGGCCGGCCTGGAGGGGGCCTATGAGGTCTGCCGGCAGGAGACGGCCCAGTGGGCCAAGACCTTCTATCTGGGAACGCTGCTGCTGCCGCCGGCCAAGCGGCGCGCCATCTGGGCCATTTACGTCTGGTGCCGCCGCACCGATGAACTGATGGATAGCCCCCAGGCCCAGGCGCTGGAGCCGGCCGAGCTGCTGGCGCGGCTGGATGCCTGGGAGGAGCGCACCCGCCAGCTGTTTGAGGGCCGGGCCAGCGATGACCTGGGCCGGGTGATGGTGCACACCTTTGAGCAGTTCCCCCAGCCGCTGCAGGCCTATCTCGACATGATCGACGGCCAGCGGATGGACGTGCTCAAGCACCGTTATGCCGACTTTGCCGAACTGGAGCTCTATTGCTATCGGGTGGCGGGCACCGTCGGCCTGATGACCCAGGCGGTGATGGGGCTGGATCCGGCTTATACCACGGCTCCCTGGAGTGCCAGCCCCGACCCGACGGAGGCGGCGGTGGCCCTGGGGATCGCCAACCAGCTCACCAACATCCTGCGCGATGTGGGTGAAGATCGGGGCCGTGGTCGCATCTACCTGCCCCTGGAGGATCTGCGGCGCTTCGGCTACAGCGAGGCCGAGCTGTTGGCCGGCACCCTCAATGCCAACTGGCGCGCTCTGATGGCCTTCCAGCTGCAGCGCGCCCGGACCTGGTTCGCCCGCTCCGAAGCCGGGGTGCGCTGGCTGTCGGCCGATGCCCGCTGGCCGGTGTGGACCTCCCTGAGGCTGTATCGGGGCATTCTCGATGTGATCGAGCGCCACGACTACGACGTCTTCAACCACCGCGCCTACGTCCCCACGGCCGGCAAGCTGCTGGATCTGCCGCTGTCGTTCGTGGTGGCCCAGGTCCACTGAATCGCGGCGGCATCCCGACTGCCCCTGGAGCTTCAGCCGCCTCGACCCAGCTGACTGAGTTGATCGGGTCCGATCCCGAGGGAACCAGCTCAACAGCGGCTGGAGCTCAACAGCGCCGCCTGTCCCTTCAGGGAAGCTGCACGGCTTCGGGGGCTCGTCGTCGTCGGAGTCCTGGCAAGCACTCCTGGCCGGCGGCCCCAGATCAAGCGCTGATCCAGTTCAGCAACAGCGGGTTCACCGCCTCGGGGATTTCGTCGTGGGGACAGTGACCGACGCCGGGCAGCACTTCCAGGTCCTTGATGCAGGCAAAGGTGTCGCGCCAGCGGCGGGCTTCGGCCGGGGATTCCCAGGGATCCTTGGCGCCCCAGATCATGCGCACCGGCACCTGCAGCCGCGCCAGCAGATCGGGGGCCAGGTGGTCCTCGAACAGGTTGACGAAGCCCCGGAAGCTCTCGCTGGCACCGGGATCGGTGGAGGGGCGATACAGCAGCGCCACCAGCTCCTCATCGACGTTTTCACCGCTGGGATAGGCCTGACGCAGCACCTGACGGATGAAGGCGGGTCGGGCCAGAAAGCGAAACAGGGGCGCGATCAGCCAGCGCTGCCGCACCAGGGCCTTGACGGCGGGCCGGGTGGCCCGCTCCAGCGGCGGCAACTGGGCCACCCGTTTCTCGTCCAGGGTGCGCTGGGCGCAGTCGATCAGAATCACCTGGGCCGGTGGCCTGCCGGCCTCGCTCAGCAGCACCGCGGCGTCCAGGGCCACCATGCCGCCGATCGAGTTGCCGATCAGATGCACCGGCCGCTCCCCGGGTTGGGCGACCTCCGCCAGAAAATCGACCACCTGCCGGGCCCAGAGGTCGAAGCAGTAGCGGACAGCTCCGGCCTCGGCGGGCTCATCGGCCAGGTATGACCTCGGTTTGTCGCTCGCACCGAAACCCAGCAGGTCGAGGGCAAACACCTCAGCCCGCTGGGCCAGCACGGTCTGGTTGTGGCGCCAGTGATCCACACTGGCGCCGAAGCCGTGAATCAGCAGGACGATCGGACCGGCAGCAGCTGCACCGCTGCGGGTCCAATGGATGCCATGCCCCTGCCACAGCCAGCTGGGCTCCGCCGCAGCGGGTTCAGACACCGACGGTCTGGTTGGCCAGCAGGGCCTTGAGCTTGGCCAGTTCGCCGGCCCAGCGGGGATCGGGGGCTTCGCTGTCGACGTTGTCGGAGTGCACCACCTTGTTGGTGGACTTGCGGGCGGCCGTGGGGGTCGCGCCGGGGCGCCGGTCGTTGCCGCCGCCGCCACCGCTGCGGGCATCACGGCGCTCGGAGATCTCGATGCGTAGGGTGCTGCCGCCGAAATCGCGGCCGTTCAGCTGCTCGATCACGGCTTCGGCCAGGGCCTGGCTGTCGACGTTGGCGAAGCCGAAGCCGCGGCTGGCACCGGTGTCACGGTCATTGACGGCTTTGAAGCGCACCCCCTCCCCCACGCTGGTGAACAGAGCTTCGAGCTCCTTGGCATCAAAAGTTTGCGGCAGGTTGCCGACGTAGAGGCGAACGCTCATGGGGAGAGATGAAGGGAAAGAAGACTTCTGCAGCCGGGCATACACGCCGTTGCATTGAGAAGTTAATCACGTCGCCGGTCCGCCGCCCCAGGGCGGGTTCCGTCCTTGGCCGTTTCCCCATCCCCAGCCGCCCACCAGAGCCGGGCCGCCCGCAGGCTGATGGCGGCCTGGGTCGGGTTGGCGGGCAGGGGCGCCGGCAGCCGGCCGAAGGCCCGCTCCTGGGTCAGGTGCTCGATCAGGCGGCCCAGCCGGGGTCCCGGCGGGAGCGTCAGCCAGGCCTGGAGCTGGCGGCCGTCGAGGGGGGAGCGCGGGTGCATCAACACCTCGCCGGGATTGCGCCAGAGCCGCAGCAGCGGTTCGCTGTCGGCGGGATCGAGCTGCAGGGCCAGGGCCGGAAAATCCGCTTCGAGCTGGCGCTGCAGCGCCAGCCGTTCCGCTTCCGGCAGCTCCTCCAGGACCCCTGGGGGCAGCGGGGTGGCGGTGGGGTCCGGATCCGGTGAGGCAGCCTGCCGGCCGCGCGCCAGGCGCCCTCGCCAATTGCGCAGCTGCCCGCAGCGTTGCTGCAGCCGCCGGCTGCCATGCAGGCGGGCCACGGCCGCCCCATCCAGACAGGCCGCCAGGCGCGCCAGCGGCAGGGCCCAGCTGCTTTCCTCGGCTGTCAGTCCATGGGCCTGGGCGTGCCGCTGGCTGAGGCCTGAGAGCGGCGGGCATGCCTCCTCGCCCTCTCCGCCCCAGACCTGCAGCAATCCCAGCTGGATCGCCAGGATCAGGCCGGTCTCGCCCGCGGCGGCGGCCGCCAGTCGCTCCAGTTCCGCCAGCACCCGCTCCCCCGCCACCGCCGCCAGGCGCTGGTGATGGCGGCTGATCCAGTCCCGGGTGCCGGGCTCGAGCCGGAAGTTCAGTTCGGCGGCCAGTCGCACACCCCGCAGCAGCCGCAGCGGATCCTCGAGCAGGTTGGCCTCGCGGATCGCCCGCAGCTGGCCGGCCGCCAGATCCGCCAGTCCACCGGTCGGATCGATCGGTGCGCCCCCCGCCGCCAGGGGCAGGGCGATGGCGTTGATCGTGTAGTCGCGCCGCCACAGATCGGCTTCGAGGCTGGGGCCGATCCGGCGGGCCAGGTCGATCGTCCAGCCCCTGAGCACCAGTCGGGCCATGGAGCGCTCGGCATCGAGCACGACGCAGCTGCCGCCGCAGCGGCGCGCCAGGGAGCTGGCCAGGGCGATGGCGTCGCCGCTCACCACCAGGTCGAGATCGGGGCGTGAGCGCAGGCGACCCAGCAGGGCGTCGCGCACGGCTCCCCCCACCAGCGCTGTCCCTGCCGGCAGCAGGGCCGGATCCAAGGGCCAGTGCTCGGGGGCCAGCACCTGGCGCAGTCGATCCGCTTGACCGCTGGCTTCAGCCGACACAATGGCAGGCGGTGGCCCCTCTGGCGGCATGTGCATCTGCGTGAATTGCCATTGGGTCGACCGCTGTCAGGCCTACCACGCGGTCGAGCGGCAACATGGCGTTCCCCATCTCAATGCGGCTCCCGATATGGTGCCGCGGCAGCCGCGCATCCATGTTCAGGTGATCGATCTGGGCGAGTCCGCCGTGGGGGTGGAGTGGGATGTGCGCGCCTGTGAGGACTTCCAGAGCGATCCAGGGCGCTGGCAGCGGCTCTGCCCCGATCGGGCGGTGCCCTCGTGAGCGCCTCCTCCGCCCCTGTCGGTGCCGCGACTCCTGGGGCGATGCCTCGGGGTGCCGTGCCGGTAGGGGCGGCTTTGGGTGCAGCGGCTGTTGATCTGGTGGCTGCGCCTGCTCTGGCCGCCTCGGATTCAGCGGACGATGGCCATGGCGCGGCGGCGGCGGTTCAGCCCGGTTGGCTGCTGGCTCTGCACAGCTCCACGGACACCCTGGGGGTGGCCCTGCAGGGACCGTATGCGCTGGGACAGGAGCCCCCGGAACCCCAGCTGGCCGCCTTCCCCCTTGGCCGTGCCCTCTCCAACCAGCTGCTGGCCTGCGTCGAGGCGCTGCTGCCGGCGCCGCTGTGGCCCCAGCTGGGCCGGCTGGCGGTGGCGACCGGGCCAGGCGGCTTCACCGGCACCCGCCTCACCGTGGTGTTGGCCCGCACCCTCGCCCAGCAGCTCGGCCTGCCCCTCGACGGGGTCAGCAGTTTTCAGCTGATCGCCCGCCGGCTTCTGCTCGCCGGGGCGGCCCCGGCAGTACAGCCGTTCCGGCTGGTGCAGGAGCTGCCGCGGCGGGGTCTGGTGGCCGGCCTGTACTGCGCGGATGCGGCGACGCCCGGCGGTGTGGCTGAGCTCAGCGTCCCGCGGCTCTACGGCGCTGATCACTCCTTTGCGGAGAGCAGCCATCCCGCCGTTCCTGTCCTGCCTGAGGACGTGGCCGAGCTGGCGGCGGTCAGTCGGGCCCGGGAGGCGGCGGCCGTGGCGGCCCCGTGGGCGACGGTGCTGCCGATCTATCCCACCAGCCCGGTGCAGGGGGGCTGATGGGGCGTTCGCCGCAGCCCCGCCGCCGTTTCTTGTCGTCGCCCGGGGGGCGCCGCCGCCGCGGCTCGCCACGGCGGCTCGTGCCATCGGTCATTCCTCCCCCGCTCACTGCGGAGCGGCAGCCCCAGCCGATCATGGTTGCCGCGGCGCCGCGCCTCCGCCTGGGGCCGCGCCGGCGGCGGCGGCCGCTGCGGCAGGGGTCGTCCTGGCGCCGCAGGCTGTCCTGGCGGCTGCTGCTGGCGAGCAGCCTGGGGTTGACCATGCTGTGGCTCTCGCGCGGCTGGTTGCTGCCCTCGCCGCCGCCACCGCAGATGATCCTGGTGCTGGGCGGAGATGTCGATCGGGAGAAGGCCGCCGCCCGTCTGGCCCGCCGTGATGGGCTGCCGGTGGTGGTCAGTGGCGGCACCAATCCCGAGTACGCCCACTGGTTGTTCGAGCAGCGGGAGGGTCTGCCGCCGGGTCAGGTGCAGCTGGATTACCGCGCCTTCGACACGGTGAGCAACTTCACCTCCCTGGTCGATGATCTGCGCCGTGCCCGCATCCGCCATGCCCTGCTGGTCACCAGCAGTGATCACATGGAGCGGGCCCTGCTGGTGGGCCGGATTGTCGCCGGCAGTCGCGGCATTCATCTCACGCCTGTTTCCGTGTCCTGCGGCCAGCGCTGCGTCCATGAGCGCCGCCGCCGGCTCTTGGAGGACGGGCTGCGGGCGGTGTTCTGGGTGCTCAGCGGTCAGGATCTGCGCAACTGGGCGGAAGCGCATCTCGTTCCCTGGCTGGGGCGAGCCGGCCTGCGCTGATCAGCCCCTCAGCGAGCATGCGGTTGATCTGCTCCTGCACCGCCGCTGTCGCCCGATCGAGATCGGCCCGCCGCCTCGAGGCCGGCGGCGGCACCGGCGTCCCGATGCGGATGTGGATCGGCACCAGCCGGGGCGCTGCCTGACCCGGTCCGAGGGCGCGATGGCTGTTGATGATCGCCACCGGCAGCAGGGGCACGCCAGCGCGGGCCGCCAGCAGGGCGGCGCCCGCCTGGGGATGGTTGACGCGCCCATCGGCCTGGCGGGTGCCGTCGATGAAGACGCCGGTGGCCCAGCCCTGCTGCAGCCGGTCGGTGGCGACTCGGATCGCCTCGCGGTCGCTGGCGCCGCGGGAGACTGGGTAGGCCCCACAGGCGCGGATGATCGGCCCCAGCAGCGGCACCTTGAACAACTCCGCCTTCGCCATGAAGGCCACGGGCCGGCCCAGGGCATGGCCGAGCAGCGGCGGGTCCAGATGGGAGCCATGGTTGGCCACCACCACCAGGGCTCCCTCCACCGGCACGTTGTCGTTGCCGGCGGTGCGGCCCCGGAACAGCAACCGGTAGATGGGAAACACCAGCAGATAGCTGATCAGTCGATAGGTGAGGCTCGGTCTCGGGGTGCTCAGCAGGGCGGGCGGGGCTGCGGGCCTGCGACCGCGGCGCAGGGCCCGACGCACGCTGCCCATGGCCTGGCCGCGGAGGTCGCTCACAGCGCCAGGTCGGAGGCCGCGGCGATCTGCACCGTGGTGATGCCGTCGCAACTGCGTTTGATCAGGCCGCTGAGCACGTTGCCCGGACCGATCTCCACGGCGGTGTCGATGTCGCTGGCGCTGAGCTGCTCCATGGTTTCCCGCCAGCGCACCCCGCGGGTCATCTGGTCGATCAGGCGGCGCTTGAGGGCGTCGCCATCGGTTTGCGGGGTCGGATCGGTGTTGCTGAGCACCGGGATGCTGGCTGTGGCGAAGGGCACATTGGCGAGGCTGGCGGCGAAGGCCTGCGCCGCCTCGGCCATGAACGGGGAGTGGAAGGCGCCGCTGACGGCGAGGGGAATTGCCCGCTTGCAGGTCAGCTGGCCGCTGACGCTGGCCACGGCTTCCGGGGTGCCGGAGAGCACCACCTGGGCGCTGCTGTTGTCGTTGGCGATCACCACCCCGTCGGTGGCGGCCACCAGCTCCTCAAGCTGGCTGCGATCGAAGCCGATCACCGCGGTCATGGCGCCGCCGCCGGCGGCGGCCATCAGTTCACTGCGGCGCTGCATCAGGGCCAGGCCGGTGCTGGCGTCAAACACGCCGGCGGCATAGAGCGCCACCAGCTCCCCGAGGCTGTGGCCGGCCACCAGCTCGGCGCTGCGGCCCTGCTGACGCAGCTGGTCCACTAGCAGGCTTTCAATCACGAACAGGGCCGGCTGGGTGTTGCGCGTGTCGTTGAGATCGCCGGGCCCCTCCGTGCCGCCCGCCGCTTCGCCGGCGCAGATGGCCAGCAGATCGCGGCCCAGCAGCTCGGAGGCGGCGGCGAACCGGGCGCGGGCTTCCGGCAGTTCCAGCACGCCGGCGGCCATGCCGACCTTCTGCGAGCCCTGACCAGGAAACACCCAGGCGATACCCATTGCGGCGCCGCAGCATCGAACGGCAGGAGACTAGATCCCGGCTGCGGGCGAGCCGGTGGCAGCGCGCTTCAGGCCAGGGGGCCGCTCCAGCGCAGCAGGGCTCCGCCCCAGCTCAGGCCGGCCCCGAAACCGCTGCTGGCAATCAGATGGCCCGCTTGCACCCGGCCGTCCCGCACCGCTTCATCGAGCATCAGCGGGATGGTGGCGGCGGAGGTGTTGCCATAGAGGCCCAGATTGCTGAGCACCCGCTCCTGGGGCACGGCGAAGCGGTCGGCCACGGCGTCGAGGATGCGTTGATTGGCCTGGTGCAGCAGCAGCCAGTCGAGGCTGGTGGCCTCGATGCCGGTGGCCGCCAGCAGCTCCGAGAGCACGGCCGGCACCTCCCGCACCGCGAACTTGTAGACCTCCTGGCCGTTCATGTGGATCGGGGCGAAGCCCCCCACCTGGGCCGTCAGCCCCTGCACCAGCGGGCGATGTTCCGGGGTCTGGGCCAGGGTCAGGCAGGCGTTGCGGCTGCCGTCGGAGCGCATGCGGAAGGCCAGCAGACCGTCGTCGGCCTCGCCGCAGGCCTGCAGCGCCACGGCCCCCGCCCCATCCCCGAACAGCACGCAGGTGCTGCGGTCGTCCCAGTTGACCCAGCGGCTGAGCTGGTCGGCGCCGATCACCAGCACCCGCTCGAAGCTGCCGCTGCGGATGTACTGGCTCGCCGTGATCAGGGCAAACAGGAAGCCGCTGCAGGCAGCCGTCAGATCAAAGGCCACCGCGGCGCTGGCGCCGATCGCCGCCTGCACCCGCGGGGCCGTGCCGAACAGGTCGTCGGGGCTGGAGGTGGCCAGCAGGATCAGGTCCACGTCCGCCGGACTCCAGCCGGCCTGCTCGAGGGCGGCGAGGGCGGCCGCACTGGCCAGACTGGTCACCGTCTCGCCTTCGCCGGCCACCCGCCGGCAGCCGATACCGGTGCGGCTGCGAATCCAATCGTCGCTGGTGTCGACCCGCTCGCTCAGAACGGCATTGCTGATGCTGGCGCCCGGCAGGGCACTGCCGCTGCCCACCAGGGCCATGCCCCGGTTGGGTCTCTGGGAGTTGCCTGCGCCTGCTGACACGGGAATCCAGCCACCGATGCTTCCGCGTCAGTCAACCACAGGCGGCCGCATCGCCGGTGCTGGATTGGGCTGGGGCGATGGCGCTGCCGCCACCGAGGGCGTGGAGGTCGTCCATCACGCCGTGGCTGGCGGCCGAATGGGCCAGGCGCAGGGCACTCACCACGGACAGGGCCTTGCTGCTGCCGTGGCCGATCACGCAGATTCCATCCACCCCCAGCAGCAGGGCGCCGCCGTGTTCGGCGTGGTCGAGCCGTTTCTTGATGCGCACGAGGTTGCTGCGCAGGAAGGCCGAACCCACCTTGCCGCGGCGGCCGCGGGGCAGTTCAGCCCGCAGCACATCGAGCAGCACGCTGCCCACCGATTCCAGAAACTTCAGCAACACGTTGCCGCTGAAGCCGTCGCAGACCACCACATCGAAGTCGCCGGAGAGGATGTCTCGCCCCTCGCAGTTGCCGGCGAAGACAATGCGATCCTCGGCCGCCAGCAGCGGATAGGTCTTGAGGCAGAGGTCGTTGCCCTTGCACTCCTCCTCGCCGATGTTCACCAGACCGATTCGGGGCTGGCGCACCTGCAGCACATCGCGGCTGTAGATGTTGCCCAGCAGGGCGAACTGGTGCAGCCATTCGGGCCGGCAGTCCATGTTGGCGCCGACATCGAGCACCAGCACCTGCTGGTCGGGATCCTTGGTGGGGAACAGGGCGCCGATCGCCGGCCGGTCGATGCCCTTGAGCCGTCCCAGCCGGAAGATCGCCGAGGCCATCACCGCGCCGGAGTTGCCGGCGGAGTACACGGCGTTGGCTTCGCCCCGCTTGACCAGGTCCATGGCGAGGTTGATGCTGGCGTCGCGCTTGCGGCGCACCACCGTGGCCTCTTCGTGCATGCCCACCGAAGGCCCGCTCGCCACCAGCTGGATCAGGTGGCGCGCCACGGCCTCATCCAGCTCCTCCTGCAGGCCCATGGCGCTGACCGCCGCCTGCAGCGATGCGCTCTCCGCGACGAAGTGGATGCGCAGGGGCAGCAGCTGCACGGCCCGCAGGCAACCTTCCAGGATCGGTCCGGGGGCGTGATCGCCGCCCATGCCGTCGACCGCCATCCAGAGCCGCTGGCGATCGTCGATGGGTTCGTCCTTGGCCTGGTCGCCGCCGCCCGTTCCCTGCTGCAGGCGCCGCAGGGGGTCGAACACCAGGGGCTGAAGCACCGATCCGGCGACCGAGCTGGCGGCCCCGGCCACGGAGCTGGCGGCGCCCGCCATCGAGCCGGCCGCATTGCCGGCGGCCCCTGCCATCGAGCCGGCCATGGAGGCGGTGGCACTGGCGGTGTCCACCAGGGCGGAGGCGGTGTCCACCAGCGTGGTCACCGCCGCATTGCGGCGATACCAGATGACCAGGCGGCGAATCGCCCGGCTTGGTTTGGCACGGACCGGCTTCGCCCGATCGGGGGCGGCGGGCAGGTCGGTGGGGTCAGGCTCCTTCGGTGGCAACGGGTTCGACGCGAGGTTCGACGAGGCGCTGAAACAGATAACCGGTTCCCCGGGCTGTGAGGATCAGCTCGGGATTGGCCGGATCATGCTCCAGTTTGGAACGCAGCCGGGAGATGTGGACATCCACCACCCGGGTATCCACGTGTCGCTCGGGGGTGTACCCCCAGACTTCGCGCAGAATCTCGCCCCGGCTGAAGGGCTCCCCCGAGCGGCTCACCAGCAGCTCCAGCAGGCTGAACTCCATGCCGGTGAGCCGGACGCGCTCGTCGCCCTGGAACACCTGGCGCCTGTTGGTGTCGATGCGCAGGTCGCCGACCTGGATCACGCCGGAGCTGGGGATTCCCGAGACCGGCTCCTTCTCGACCCGGCGCAGCACGCAGCGGATGCGGGCCTCCAGCTCCTTGGGGCTGAACGGCTTGACGACGTAGTCGTCGGCCCCCAGTTCCAGCCCGGTGATGCGGTCCGCCACATCGCCCAGGGCGGTGAGCATCACGATCGGCACATCCGAATCCTTGCGCAGCTCCTGGCAGACGCCGTAGCCATCGAGCTTGGGCATCATCACGTCGAGCACCACCAGATCCGGCGAACGCTGGCGGAAGAGCTCCAGGGCCTCCTCGCCATCGCAGGCGGTGATCACCTGATAGCCGATCATCGACAGCCGGGTTTCCAGGATGCGCCGGATGCTGGCCTCGTCGTCGACGACGAGGATGGT
>JBAPUA010000109.1:0-2915 GCA_049282435.1 Cyanobium sp.
CGGTAGATCAGGCATCTTGCTCTAATCCTCCCCGGCTGATGCCACGTAGCCCCACACCCTGCCGGAGCACTCGGCAGCCAGCCGACAGACCTGGCGGGGATCGGGGATCGTTGCTGGAGGAACGGGCGCGACATTGTGACCAAGGGGGGAGATCAACAACGTCTCTTCCACACCCTCCAGCCAAGACTCGCTGCATCCTGCGGCTGATCCGCCAAAAACCTGCAGCAAACAGATTCACATTTGCCAACTCCGCCTGCCGACCCGCCCCCTCCGACTGGGGCAGCGCCGATGCCCATGGACCCGGAGCGTTCAGGTGAGATCCGATCGGGTGGCCATGACCTGGCGCCAGGTCTGCCGATCCGCATCGCTACCAGTAATTTTCCATGGGATGGAGGAACTCAAGGGTCGAGCCAAGGGGGATGGGTCTGACTCATTGAGCAGCACCACAATCCGACCATGGCGAACAGGCTAAAACAAACAGTGAGGGGATCTCGAACGGTCACCGACTTCAGCGGTGACGCAAGGATCGACAGGCTGATCTCAGTGATCTGTGGCCGCCGCTTCTGCTGGAAAACACCCCCAGTCGACCACCCCCAGTCGACCACTGTCAGCCGACCACCCTGCCGGCGTTCAGCCTCAGCCTCAGGCGAACCGGACCATGACCCGCCAGTCGTCCATTCATGCCCCGGCTGCTGGTGATCGATAGCGATGGCGAGCTTCGCCGTCCTGCCCGCCCCTGGTCCTGAAGATGTCAGAGGCCCCGATCCGGAGCCAGCACCGTCGCCCTGCGGCAGCAGCCATCGCCGGCACTTGATCAGGCCTTACCGATACTCCAGAAAGCCCTGTCCCACCGCATCTGTGACCTGAGCCGGGCGGGCTGCAGCCATCCGCAGCTGGCTCAGCTGCAGAGCTCCAAGCCGGGACTGCAGGGGTGAAAGCGCCACCGGCCAATCGACCGCAGCGTGGCTGCTGCTGCGCCCTCGATCAGAACCGGACTGTGGCATCGAGCGCCGCTCCCACGGCAAGAGGGGCCTGCGGGGCGAACCGCGTCAGGCCCTGTTGCTGCTGCGGCAGCCCTTCAACCAATGCCAATCCTGAAGGCGCTGCGGCGGCCACGCACGGGATGATGGGCTCCGATCCGAATGGGGCTGCGATGGGCACTGGCCTGAAGTGGCTCGTGCGAGAGCGGCAGGGGCGCCTCAGCGCGGGCCTGCTGCTGCTCTGGATCTTGGCCCTGATCCTGGCCCTGACCGGCCTTGGTGGCGTACCGCTGGTGGACTGGGATGAGGGCATCGTCGCCCGGGTGGCCCTGGAAACCAGCCGTGCCCCCTGGCCAGACCGGCTCTGGCCCACCTACTGGGGTGAGCCTTACCTCAACAAGCCACCGCTGATCCACTGGCTGATCGCCGCCTGCATCGATCTCTGGCGTCAGCTGAGCCCGACGGCCAGCGGCTCGATCGACGCCACAGCCCCGCCGCCGGAATGGGTGCTGCGCATCGGCCCGGCGCTGCTCTCCTCGCTGATCGTGCCGCTGCTGGGACTGATCCAGTGGCGCCTGCGGCCCGGCGAGCGCAGCACGGCCCTGGCCACGGCGGCCATCACCCTGACCCTGATGCCCCTGGCCCGCCACGGCCATCGGGTGATGCTCGACGGCTGTCAGCTGGTGGCGATTGCTTCGCTCTGGTGGGCCCTACTCGGCAGCATGACCTCCTGGCGGCGGATTCTGGGCTGGGGCGCCCTGGCCGGCCTGGCCGGCAGCGCCCTGCTGCTGCTCAAGGCCCCCACCGCCCTGCCCGTCGTGGTCACAGCCCTGGGACTTCGGTCCCTGGAGCGGGATCTGCGGCTCCGCCAGTGGCTGCTGCTGGTCCTGGCCCTGTTGGTCGGCCTGCTGCCCGGCCTGGCCTGGCATCTCGCTCACTGGTGGCTGCGCGGCGACGGAGCGCTGCAGATGTGGCTCGGCCAGGGCTATGCCCGCATCGGCAGTGCCATCGAGGGCCATCGCGACGGCCCCCTCAGCGCTGTCCTGGAAATACTCGAGGGCGGCTGGCCTTGGCTACCCCTCTGGCCATTCGGGCTGGCCGGGGCCTGGCGGGCCCGGAGCAGCCGCCCCGGGATCTGGTGCCTGGGACTCACTTTGGCGATGAGCCTGATGGTGCTGCCCCTGCGCACCCAGTTGCCCTGGTACAGCCTGCTGCTCTGGCCCCCCTTCGCCCTGGTCTGCGGACCGGCACTGGCCGCCCTGGTGGATCGCCGATTCCCGGATCGGCCCGCCGGCGCCGGCCTGCTCGCCCGCCTGCCACGCCTGTGGGGCCTGATCGGCGCCCTGGTTGTGATCCTGGCTCTGCTGGCCCTGGCGGGCGGGCTGCCACCACTGCGGCCCGCCGCGGCGATCGCCCTTGCGTTCGGGGCCGGCCTGCTGGGCGGCGGCTGGTTACTGGCGCGGCCCAATCGCTCGCAGCGTCGCCGCGGGGCCCTGGTGATCGTGCTCGGCACCTGGCTGGCCCTGCTGCTGCTGCTGGCCAGCCCTCTGTGGCTGTGGGAACTCCAGGAGCGATGGCCCGTGCCCCGACTGGGGCCGGTGCTGGCGGACCTGGGCCCGGTCGAGGTGCGCCTCTGGCAGGAGGAGGAGCGCCCCAGCCTCAACTGGTATGCCGGCCAACGGCTGCGCGGCGAGGACCATCTCGATCTGATCCCGGGCGAGTCGATCCTGCTGCTCAGCCTCCAGCCACCCCGGGCCAGGGATCTGAGCTGCCAGACCCTGGCCAGTCGGGCACCGCTCAGCCTCTACCGCTGCCGCCGGAGCGCCGGCCCGGGCCAGCGTTAGGCCAGCAGCAGGCAGCCCCCGCTTGAGCAGGGCCGCTGGATCTGGCCTGTGCCGAGGGGCCTGGTGACATTGCCGGCCCCCTCCAGAGCCC
>JBAPUA010000110.1:0-23314 GCA_049282435.1 Cyanobium sp.
CAGCTCCATCGGGCTGAGGGCACCGCGATGCACGACCCCCTCCTGAATGGCCAGCGTGACGATCTCCCCCTGGCGCAGGGCCGAGGTGGCATTGGTCACGCCCACAATCGCCGGAATTCCCAGTTGCTGGGCCAGTCGGGCGGCGTGACTGTCGGCGCCGTCCACTTCGCAGATCACACCGCGGCTGCGGCTGATCGCTCCCTGATAGGCATCACTGGTCTCCCGTACCACCAGGATTTCGCCGTCCTGCAGGCTCTCCGCCTGCTCAGGGCTGATGGCGACCCGCACGCGACCGTTGATCGAGCCGCTGCCCAGCCCCAGTCCCTGCCCCAGCACCGCCGAAACCAGGCCCACCCGCACCAGGTCGGTGGAACCACTCACCCCCTCGAGCGTGCCCTGGGTCTGAACCACCAGCTCTCCCTCCAGCAACAGTCCCTTGGCCTGGGCGACGCCCATGGCGACGTTGAAGGTGCTGCCGGTGTTGATCTGTTCGGCGATCAGCAGGGGATTGACACCCCAGACCAGTTGCAGCTGGCGGGCGACGCTGGCATCGCTGGTGATCGCCAGGATCGGGGTGCTGGGCCTGAACTTGCTGACGTTGCGGGCTGTTGAACCACTTTTGGTCAGGGGCAGAATCGCCGCCGCATTGAGCTGGCGGGCGATGCTGCTCACCGCCTGGCAGATGGCGTTGGGGATGGTGGTGGCCATGTGGCTGTCCAGTACGCGCTGGGGGTAATCGCGCTCGATGCGGCAGGCGATCTGGGCCATGGTGGCCACAGCTTCCACCGGGAAGTCGCCGACGGCGGTTTCGTTGGAGAGCATCACGGCGTCGGTGCCATCGAGGATGGCGTTGGCCACATCGCTGACCTCGGCCCGGGTGGGCCTGGGGCAGGAGGCCATCGAATCGAGCATCTGGGTGGCGGTGATGATCGGAATCCCGAGGCTGTTGGCCTTGCGGATCAGTTCCTTCTGCAGCAGCGGCACCTCTTCTGCCGGCATCTCCACGCCCAGGTCTCCGCGGGCGACCATGACGCCATCGCAGAGGGGCAGGATCGCGTCGATCGAATCGATCGCCTCGAACTTCTCGATCTTGGCCACCACCGGGGTGGTGTGGCCGTGGGAGCGGATCAGCTCGCGAATCTCCTGCATGTCGGAGGGATTGCGCACGAAGCTGAGGGCGACCCAGTCGACTCCCTGCGCCAGACCGAACTCCAGGTCAATCCGGTCCTTGTCGGTCAGGGCGCGGATCGAGAGCTGGACATCGGGGAAGTTGACGCCCTTGTTGTTGGAGAGAACGCCGCCGACGGTCACCTCACAGTGCAGGGTCTGCTGGGGACGATCCACCTGCCGGACCACCATCTCAACTCGGCCATCGTCGAGAAGAATGCGACTGCCGGCGGTGACCTCATCGGCGAGACGGTCATAGGTGACCGTGGCGATCTCCTGGTTGCAGCTCACATCGCGGGAGGTGAGGGTGAAGCTGTCGCCGTTGGCCAGGGTGATCGGACCGCCGGCGAAGCGACCCAGCCGGATCTTGGGGCCCTGCAGATCCTGGAGGATGCCGATGTTCACCCCCAGCTCCGTGGCGACCTGGCGGATCGTGGCGATCCGGGCCGCGTGTTCGCTGTGGTCGCCGTGGGAGAAGTTCAAACGGAAAGTGGTCGCTCCGGCGTCGATCAGGCGACGCAGCACTTCGGGCGATTCAGTGGCTGGGCCGATGGTGGCCACGATCTTGGTGCGACGCATGGGATCGTGTCGGCCCTCAGGCATGGAGACTGAAGCGGGAAACTACCATCCGGGCACGACGCCACCGCGCTTGTCATGGACCTCCGCAGCTATCAGGTGCGATCCCGTCAGACGGCGCTGTATCCCCAGGTGGGCTCCAATCCCATCTATCCCACCCTGGGGCTGTGCGGTGAGTCGGGCGAGGTGGCCGACAAGATCAAGAAGGTGCTGCGGGATCGCGGTGGCGTGTTCGATGACCAGAGCCGCGAGGACCTGCGGCTGGAGCTGGGGGATGTGCTCTGGTACGTGGCCCAGCTCGCCAGCGAGCTCGGCCTTGATCTCGAAGACATCGCCGCCGCCAACCTGGCCAAGCTCTCCAGCCGCGCCGCCCGTAACGTGATCGGAGGCAGTGGAGATCGCCGTTGATGCTCAGGAGCGATCAGCCCGCCGGGTCGGCCCCATCCCTGGATTTTCGGACTGGGCCCCGGCTCTGCAGCGATTCAGGGGGCTTCAGAAGCGCTCTTTTGCAGCGAGCAAGCGGCCTGGTGCACTCCCGCTGGTCGCTGGCGGCACGGCCTCTGCCGGGTCAGATCAGCGGCCTGCTGCTGGGCCTGGTCCTGGGCTGGCTGCTATTGGTCAGTCCGGCTCCCGCCCTGGCGACCGATCTCCTGGTCAGCGAGGTGCGGCTGGAGCGCTGTCCGGCCGATGATGTCGGCCGCCAACCCGATTTCAACCGGCCCGCGGGAGCCAGTTGTTACGCCCTGCGGGGAGTGGTGGAAAATCCAACGCGCCGCGCCGTGATTGACACCGATGTCTTCGCCCAGATCCTCGATGCCAGCGGTGAACCCGTGCTGCCGAACCGCACGCGGGTCGGCTCGATCGGTGACATCGCTCCGGGCCGCTCCGACTTCGCCCTGAGGCTGGCGGTGCCGGCGGGAACCCCGGGTCCGTTCACGGTTCGCAACGCCAAGGCCCGTGGCTTCTCAGCGCCGGTGCGCACCCGGGTGGGTGAAGGGGAGGAGCTGCTGCCCCTGGAGCAGGGACTGGCGCTGGAGTGAGGGATCCGGTCGGTCCCGGGCTGCGCTCAGCCAGGTGAACTGCCGTCAGCAAGTGGTGGAACCATCCCCACAGCCGAGGGGAGCCGCTCAACGGAGTCGGACTCAGTAGAGCGAGCTGGCCAGGGTCATGGTGGCGCCGTTGAGCAGGCTCTGGGCCAGCTGCAGGGCCAGGAAGGCCAGCAGGGCCGAGAGGTCGATGCCGCCGAGCGGGGGGATCAGGCCGCGGAAGGCGTTGAGGTAGGGGTCGGTGATGGCGCTGACGCCCGCGAGCAGCGGGTTGCTCCAGTCCAGGTTGGGGAACCAGCTGAGCAGCACCCGCACCAGCAGGACCAGCAGGTAGATGCTCACGGTCTGGGCCAGCACCTGGAGCAGAAAGATCAGAACGGTCATGCGGGAGCTGTCAGGTGATGGACCTTTCGGAGCATGGAGGTCCGGAAGGCCAGGGTCGACTCTATTCAGTCCGGGTGGCTTCAGTCACGGCGCTGTCTTCAGGCCGCCTGGCGCCGCCGCTGGCCCAGGTCGTCGTCGCTGACCGAGAAGGTGCGGTGGAACTTCTCGCTGAGACTGAGCCAGTAGGAGCGCCCCTCGCTCTGGCGGCGGCGTTCGATGAACTCCTGGGCCAGCAGCTCCTTGATGTGGTCGTAGGCGCCGGAGCCACGCAGCTCGACCAGCTCCGATTGCAGGATGCGCTTCTTGAGGGCAATCGTGGCCAGGGTGCGCAGGGCGGCGGTGGAGAGATCCACCGGCAACAGGCTCTGCACCAGATCCCCGAGGCTGTCGCGCAGTTGCAGGCTGTAGCGCTGGCCCTCCTGGCGGATTTCTAGCGCCGTGTCGCGATGGGCGTAGTCGGTCATCAGGGTGATCAGGGCCAGTTCGGCCTGGTCGCGATCGATGCCGGCGATCTCCGCCAGCTCCGCGAGGCTCAGGGGGCGGCCCTTGAGGTAGAGGATCGCCTCCAGGCGCGCCGGCAGCGACAGGCTGCTGAGGGCGGCGCTCGAAGCCCGGGCCGCCGGCGCTTCGGCGGGGCGGCCGGCTGGTCCTGAAGCTGCGGGATCGGCGACCGGTTGGCTGGCGAGGCTCGGCTCCGTTGGCGCCACGACTGTTGAAGCTGCCACGGCTGTTGCTTGCGCCACGGCTGTTTCTGGCGTCATGGCCGTTTCTGGCGTCATGGTGACGTCAGAACTTGCTTTGTTCGGGTTTGGGTCCGGGATCACCACATCGCTGAGCAACCGGGGTGCCGCGGCGGGCTGCCCGGGGGGCGAGCTGCTGTTTGCCTCGGCTGTGCCGGTACCCGCACGGACGCCGAGCGCACCCTGGGCCGCAGGCTCAGTCGGCTGGCAATCCGTCGGCTGGCAATCCGTGGTGCTGGGGAAATCGCTGGTGCTGGGCATGGCGGGGCTCCTGCACGCGTTCGTGGCACGGTATCGCGGCCCTCAGGGGCCCACCAGGGCAGCCATCGCCGGCCGGGGCTGGTGCAGTTCCCCGAGAAACAGGCGGTAGGCGGGGTTGTCGGTTTCCTCCCAGTGCTGGTAGGGCAGTTCCGCCAGAAACGCCCGCCAGGCCTCCAGCTCCAGCGGTGGCACCTGCACGCCCACCACGATCCGGCCGACATCAGCGCCGTGGTTCCGGTAGTGAAAAATGCTGATGTTCCAGTTGGGATGCAGGGAGCTGACGAAGGCCATCAAGGCTCCCGGACGCTCGGGAAACTCGAAGCGATACAGCAGTTCCACGCCCTGATCCCTGGCGGGGCCGGCGCTGGCCGGCAGCCGCCCGCCGACCATGTGGCAGAGGTGCAGCTTGGCCAGCTCGTTGCCCGAGAGGTCGAGACAGGGGAAGCCCTGGCTCTGCAGATCGCCGCAGAGCTGCCTGGTGTCGGCGGGGCCGCTGACCTGCACTCCCACGAAGATGTGGGCCAGATTCGGGTCCGCCAGCCGGTAGCTGAACTCGGTGAGGCTGCGCTGGCCGAGCAGGCCGCAGAAGCGCCTCAGGCTGCCCGGTTGCTCGGGGATCTCCACAGCCAGCAGCGCCTCGCGCTGTTCCCCCAGCTCGGCCCGTTCGGCCACGAACAGCAGCCGGTCGAAGTTCATGTTGGCGCCGCAGGCCACCGCCACCAGGCTGCGACCCCGCAGCTGGCGCTGTTGCACGTCCTTTTTCATGCCGGCGATCGCCAGGGCTCCGGCCGGCTCCAGGATCGAGCGGGTGTCTTCAAACACGTCTTTGATCGCGGCGCAGATCTCGTCGGTGTCGACGGTGACCATCGAATCGACGTACTGCTGGGCCAGAGCAAAGGTGAGCTCCCCCACCTGACGCACCGCGACGCCATCGGCGAACAGCCCCACCTGTTCCAGCCGCACCCGCTCGCCGCAGGCCAGCGAGCGGGTCATGGCATCGGCATCGACTGGCTCCACCCCGATCACCTCGACCAGGGGCCACAGGCTCTTGACGTAGGCGGCGATGCCGGCGATCAGGCCGCCACCGCCGACGGCCACGTAGATCGCATCCGGTGGCTGGGAGCACTGGCGCAGGATCTCCAGGGCGATGGTGCCCTGACCGGCGATCACGTCCGGATCGTCAAACGGGTGGATGAAGGTCAGCCCCCGCTGTTGTTCCAGCTGGCGGGCCCACCCGTAGGCCTCGTCGTAGGTGTCGCCGTGCAGCACCACTTCCGCCCCCCGAGCCGCCACCGAGCGCACCTTCATCTCCGGGGTGGTCACGGGCATCACGATCACGGCCGAGCAGCCGAGTCGCTGGGCGGCCAGGGCCACACCCTGGGCGTGGTTGCCGGCGCTGGCGGCGATCACACCGCGGGCCAGCTCCTCGCTGGAGAGGCTGACCATGCGGTTGTAGGCGCCGCGCAGCTTGAAGCTGAACACCGGTTGCAGGTCCTCCCGCTTGAGCAGCACCTGATTGCCCAGGCGCCGCGACAGATTGGGGGCGGGATCCAGGGGGGACTCGATCGCCACGTCGTAGACGCGGGCGCGCAGGATCCGCTGCAGATAGGGGCTGGCCAGCGGGTATCCAGTGGGGCCAAACGGATTGGCGATCGATTCATTCATTCAGTGAGTCTGGCAATCAACCCCGCAAACGGTCGTCGTGATCGCCGTTTGCCAGAGGGCACGCCGTAGATTGCAGTGGCTGGTCGTCGAGTGGGTATGCATCCAAGTGAGCTGAGCCATCCCAACCAGCTGCATGGCCTCAGCATCGCTGAACTCGAAGCGATCGCCCGCCAGATCCGTCACAAGCACCTTGAAGTGGTCTCCACCAGCGGCGGCCACCTTGGCCCTGGCCTGGGGGTGGTGGAACTCACTCTGGCCCTATATCAGACGCTCGACCTCGACCAGGACCGGGTGGTCTGGGACGTGGGTCACCAGGCCTATCCCCACAAGCTGATCACCGGCCGCTGGCAGGGCTTCCACACCCTGCGCCAGAAGGGCGGGGTGGCGGGGTATCTCAAGCGCAGTGAAAGCCGCTTCGATCACTTCGGCGCCGGCCACGCCTCCACCTCGATCTCGGCGGCTCTGGGCATGGCCTTGGCCCGCGATCAGCGGGGCGAAGACTTCAAATGTGTGGCGGTCATCGGCGATGGCGCCCTCACCGGCGGCATGGCCCTGGAGGCGATCAACCATGCGGGTCACCTGCCCAAGACCCGTCTGCTGGTGGTGCTCAACGACAACGACATGTCGATCTCACCGCCGGTAGGAGCCCTCTCCACCCATCTCAACCGCATGCGGCTGAGCAAGCCGGTGCAGTTCCTGTCCGGCAACGCCGAGGAGGCGATCAAGCATCTGCCGTTCATGCACGGCGAGCTGCCGCCCGAGCTCAAGAACCTCAAGGAGAGCATGCGGCGACTGGCCGTACCCAAGGTGGGCGCGGTGTTTGAGGAGCTCGGCTTCACCTACATGGGACCCGTCGACGGCCACGACATGGCCGAGATGATCCGCACCTTCCAGGCCGCCCATCGGGAGGAGGGTCCTGTGCTGGTGCACGTGGCCACCACCAAGGGCAAGGGCTACGCCTACGCGGAGGCCGACCAGGTGGGCTACCACGCCCAGTCCGCGTTTGATCTGGCCACCGGCAAGGCCTACCCCTCCAGCAAGCCCAAACCGCCCAGCTGGAGCAAGGTCTTTGGTCAGACCCTGGTGCGCATCTGTGAACAGGATCCACGCGTGGTCGGCATCACAGCGGCGATGGCCACCGGCACCGGCCTGGATCTGCTGGAGAAGGCCTTGCCCGGCCAGTACTTTGATGTCGGTATCGCTGAGCAGCACGCCGTCACCATGGCCGCCGGCATGGCCTGTGAGGGCCTGCGGCCGGTGGTGGCGATCTACAGCACGTTTCTGCAGCGCGCCTACGACCAGCTGATCCACGACATCGGCATCCAGAAGTTGCCCGTCACTTTCGTGCTCGACCGGGCCGGCATCGTCGGCGCCGACGGTCCCACCCACCAGGGCCAGTACGACATCAGCTACCTGCGGGCCGTGCCCAACTTCACGGTGATGGCACCCAAGGACGAAGGCGAGCTGCAGCGCATGCTGGTCACCTCGATCGCCCATGACGGGCCCTGCGCCATCCGCATTCCCCGCGGCGAAGGCGAGGGGGTGCCGCTGGTCGAGGAGGGCTGGCAGCCGCTGGAGGTCGGCCGGGGCGAGCTGCTGGCCGATGGAGACGACCTGCTGATCGTCGCCTACGGCTCGATGGTCTATCCCGCCATGGCCACCGCCGGCCTGCTGCAGGAGCAGGGGGTGCGGGCCGCCGTGATCAACGCCCGCTTCCTGCGGCCCCTCGATGAGGCCCTGATCCTGCCGATGGCCCGGCGCATCGGTCGGGTCGTGACCATGGAGGAGGGTGCCCTCGCCGGCGGTTTCGGTGCTGCCGTGGTCGAGTGCCTGAGTGACCGCGACGTGCTGGTGCCGGTGCTGCGACTGGGGATCGGCGATCTGCTGGTCGATCACGCCAGCCCCGACCAGAGCAAGCAGAGCCTGGGCCTCACCCCCGGCCAGATGACCGAAACGATCCTGGCGCGCTTCGCCCCCGCCTTCAGCCCCGAGGCCCGGCAGGCCGTGGCGGCCTGAGGTTTCCCGTCAGCTCCGAGACGACCCTGCGCACCCAGGTGCTGGTGGTGGGTGCCGGTCCCGCCGGGGCCGATCTGGCCCGCCAGCTGGCCGCAGCCGGCCTGGATGTGCTGCTGGTCGATCAGCTCGCCGATCTCCGCCAGGCCGCCTTCAGCAGCGCAGCCATGCCGTTCGTCTGCCTGGAGCACTTCGCCCTGCCGGCCCAGGTGGTGGCCAGCCGCTGGCGGGGCTGGCAGCTGCTGGGTCCGGACGAGCAGCGTCGCCATTGGCAGGCCCAGGTTCCCCTGGGGGTGGTGCTGGATTTCGGCGCCCTGCGCCAGTGGCTGGCGGACCAGTGCTGTCGCTTCGGTGGCCAGCTGCGACTGGGGTGGCGCGCCTTCGACTGCCGGCCGGAGGGTTCGAGCCTGCGCACTTGGCTGCGGGATCGCCGGGGAGTGGTGCACCAGGTGATCAGCGACTGGGTCGTGGATGCCAGTGGCCAGGGGCGGGCGTTGATCGGCCCGACCCCGGCGCTGAGTCCCGATTCAGGGCGGGATCTGGTGCGCGGCGTGGGCGTGGAATGGCTGCTGCAGGTGCCGCCTGACTGCTGGCGTCGCTGGTCTGACCAGCTCAGTTTCTGTCTCGGCAGTGACTGGGTGGCCCAGGGCTACGGCTGGATCTTTCCGATGGCCCCCGGCCAGTTGAAGCTCGGTGTCTGCCGGCTCAGGCCCGACGACCAGCTTCCACCCCTGGGGCGCGTGCTGCAGCAGCTGCTGGAACGGTTGTTCAGCCCGGCCGAACGCCAGGCCATTGCGGTCCTCGACCGCCATGGCGGTCTGATCGTCAGCTCGATCCGCCGCCGGGACTGCCACGGCCGGGGTCGTCTGCTGGCGCTCGGCGATGCGGTCAGCACCGCCAACCTGCTCGGTGGCGAAGGCATCCGCCATGCCCTCAGCAGCAGCCGGGTGCTGGCACCGCTGCTGCTGGCGGCGATCGAGCGCGGCCAGCCGTTCCCCCTGCGGCGCTATGAGCGTCAGCTGCGCCAGCGGCTGGGCTGGCGCTGGACCCTCAGTGGTCGGCTGGCGCGACGCACCTGGCTCTCGCTGACGGGGCCGACGGCAGATCGCCGGCTCAGCAGCCTGCTGTCGGCTCTGGAGTCTCGGCGGGCCGAAGATCTTTCGGCACTGCTGTTCGAGTACCGCTTCGAGCGCTACGGGCTGCGCAGCCTGCCCTACCTGCTGGGGCTGCGCTGAGCCCGCATGGGTCAGCCTGAGCCTGCGCAACCCGCAGGGCCCGTGGGGCGGTGCTAGTGGCCAGCCGCAGAAATAGGGTCAGCCAACCCGGCGCTGCAATCCGGCAGTGCCATCGTGCTTGCCAGAACAGATGTCTCAGCCAGCTGCTGAACCCGATCGGAACCGGTCGGCTCAGAACTGCCCTGGAGTCCAGTGGATCCACACTGCATGGGCCCCCTCCTGCCGGAGAGGGCGGCGACGGCCTGGACTGGTCTGTTGAGCTGGGCTTCAGAGCACGCCGCGGGAGGCCAGGCCCTGAATGGCGCCGAAGCCGAGGATGTGGCCCAGGCTCATCGTGCCGAGCATGGCGCCATGGCTGAGGCCGCCGAAGAGGCTGGCGCTGGGCAGCTTCAGGCCGACGTTGGGATGCTTGATGGTGGCCTTGCCGATGGCGATGGCGAGGATGTTGCAGACGATCATCACCAGGCCCACTTTGGGTGACCAGGAGATGGTGGCAGGGGCCAGGGCCAGAAGAGGAGCGATCATCGAACACTTGGCAACGGCCCCATCTTCCGGGGGAGCGGAGCGCCCGTGGCCTCCCCGTAAGACTTGTTCACTTGCCGCCCCGGCTGCCGTCACTGCCTTCGCTTGTGCCTTCGCGCGTACCTGAGCCCGTACCCACGCCACTCCCCGCAGCACCGCCGTCGTCCCTGCCGTCCGCCTTGCCAGGACAGCGGCCGGTCCCCTGTCCATCGCCCCTGTTCTCGCCACTGCTGACGCCACATCCATCGCCACTGCCGGCCAGGGCGAAGCCCAGCATCACCAGCAGATTGCTGAGGGTCAGGAAGGCTTCGGCGCCACCATGGAGGCCATCCACATTGGCCAGCAGGGCTCTATAGCGCACCTGGGCCACGATCGCGGCGGCGATCGTCACCGCCACGAACACCAGGGTCAGCTGGAACCCCCGCAGGGCCAGCCGGGGAAACGCCTCCACCTTGGAGGCCCACCAGAGGAAGGCCAGATAGGGCAACAGCGACAGCACGAAGAAGGGCCCCGGATCGATCGCGGCGAGGCGCTCGAAGGGAACCGACCAGGCGTTCGTCACGGCTGCTGGTTCGGCAACGGTTGCTGCTGCCGCAGGCGCTGTTGCCGCAGCAAATTCCAGCAGGCGATCGCCAGGGTGGTGTTGCCGAGGGTGGTCAGGGCTGCCTGGAACACCACCAGACCCTTGAGTGAGGGGCTGTTGTCAAACAGATGCCAGGTGCAGGCGGCCATGGCACTGATCAGGGCCGGCACCATCGCCAGGGCCAGCCAGCGCCAGCCCCCTTCGCGCCGCATCGCCCCGAAGGCCTGCACCGCCAGGATCGCGGCGAGCCATTCGAGCACCGATGTGACGTGGATCCACCAGGTGCCCAGGGAAAGGGCGTGCATGGAACGGTGTCAACGATCCCGATAATCTACGAACCACTCCCGGGCGCCCCGTGACGTCAGCCCAGATCCATCCCTCCGTGCTGGTCTGCGGGTATTACGGCGAGCACAATCTCGGCGATGACGCCCTGCTGCAGGTGTTGCTCGCGCAGCTGCCGCCCGCGGTCCATCCCCTGGTGACGGCTTGGGATCAGCCCCTGGTCAGGCGGGTCTTCAAGGTGGAGACCACGGATCGCCGCAGCCTGGTCGGGGTGCTGGCCGCCCTGGGGCGCTGTCGGGCCCTGGTGCTGGGTGGCGGCAGTCTGCTGCAGGACTCCACCAGTTTCCGCAGCCTGCTGTACTACGGCGCCCTGATCGTCGCGGCCCGCGCTCGGGGCATGGACGTGATCCTCTGGGGCCAGGGCCTCGGGCCGCTGCGGCGGCGGCGCAGCCGGCTACTGGCCCGCTGGCTGCTCAGCCTGGCCACGGGGATCAGCTGGCGCGATCCCGCTTCGACCCAGCTGGCGCGCCAGTGGGGTCTGCGCTGTCTGGAGGGCAGTGATCCGGTCTGGGCCCTGGAGCCGCTGCCTTGGCAGGGGCGCGGCGGGCCGATCGTGGTCTGCTGGCGCCCTGCCAGCCAGCTGGACCGGCAGAGCTGGCGCCCCTATCTGCAGGCCCTCGATCAGCTCGCCGCGGACAGCGGCCGGCCCGTGCACTGGCTGCCGTTCCATCGGGCCCAGGATCGGGAGCTGCTGGCCTGGCTTGAGCAGCACGCTGGCCTGCCGGAGCGGCTGCGGCAGGCCAGCGTGCTGCTCACGGTGGAGGATCCCCAGGCGGCGATGGCCCAGTTCCAGGCGGCGGGGCTGGTGATCGCCATGCGCCTGCACGGCCTGATCCTGGCCGCTCTGGCGGGCAGTCCCTGTGTTGCCCTCAGCTATGACCCCAAGGTGGCGGAGGCGGCCCTGGGCATCGGCTGTGCCTGCCAGGACCTGTCCCTGCCCGTCGCCGACACGCTGCTGGCGAGCTGGCAGGCCAGCCTCGATCAGCCCCCCCCGGCGATCCGACTGGAGCTGTTGCGGCGTGGTGCCACCATTCACCGCGAGGTGCTGGCGCCCCTCTCGAGCCTGGCCTGATCGATGCGCTCGCCCTTGCTGTCCCAGGCCTCGATCGTCAGATCGGTGGCTGTGAAACTGAGCTCAGCAAAGCTGTGGCGGCTCAGGGCCCTGGCACTGTTGGGCCCCTCCAGCACCGGCCGCAGGGCCGCTCCACCACCGCCGACCGTCAGATAGGTGATGCCATCGATCGGTTTGGAGCGCTCGTAGTTGTGTTCGTGCCCATTGATGTAGAGCTGCACGCCGTGGCGGCGCATCCAGGGCACCAGCCTGGCGATCGCCACCGGATCGTCGCCGTAGAACCCGGAAGAGCGGATCGGGTGATGGCCCACGACCACTTTCCAGGGGGCGGTGCTGCTGGCCAGGGCCTGCTTCAGCCAGGGCAACTGGTGCTGCCAGGCGGCGTTGACATTGGTGTCCAGCATGAAGAACTCCACCGGGCCCCGGCGCAGGCTGTACCAGCGCCCTTTCATGCCGAACAGGGGATAACGGACCTGGGGATCGCCGTTGCCCGTGCGGATGTCGTGGTTGCCGAGCACGGCGTGAAAGGGCACCCCGGCCTGCAGCAGGGCCCGATAGGGGCGGGTGAAGGTGGCCTCGACCCGCTGGAGGTCGCCTTGGTCATAGATGTTGTCGCCGGCCATGATCACCAGATCCACCTTGCGGCGGCCATGGACAGCGGCCATCTGATCGGCCACCGCCTGCTGGGCGGCGTTGCCGCCACCGCTGTCGGCGATCGCCAGCACATGCAGCGATGGCGCACTGGTGGGGGTGGCCTTCGGCGCCGCTCTGACGGGAGTGGCGGCGGTGAGCGTGACGCCGGCAGCAGCGGCTGCACGGACCGGTCTGCCGTCTGAGGCTCCCGTGGCCAGGGCCGGGACGCCGCCGATCAGCCCGGAGATCAGCAGGCTCCCAGCGGCGAACCAGAGCCGACGGCCCGACCCGGCAGGGAGGGGCTGATGCGCTGGGACGACGGCAGTCGCGGAACGCCGCTGGCTCACAGGGGGACCGACAGGGGCTTCAGACTATCGATTCTTGCTGCCGTTGCAGTTCCGCCAACACCTCCTGGCTATGACCGGAGGGACGAACGGCGGTCCAGCGCTGCCGCAGGATCCCCTGGGGGTCGATCAGGAAGGTGTGCCGCTGGGAATAGGGCGCGATCCAGGAGCCATAGCGCCGGCTGACGGCACCACCGGGATCGGAGAGCAGCGGAAACACCAGCCCTTCACTGCCGCAGAAGGAGGCATGGGCTTCCGGATCATCGGCGCTGACGCCGATCACGGTCGCTGATTCCGCCTGAAAAGCCGCCAGATCCCTCTGGAATCCACGCGCTTCCAGGGTGCAGCCACTGGTGAAATCCTTGGGATAGAAATAAAGCACCAGCCAGCGACCGGCCAATTGGTTGAGGCTGACGCTGATCGGCAGGGCTTTGCTGCCGGCGGTGGCGCTCCCCAGGCTGCCCCCAGGAGCCACTCCGTCGAGCTCAAAATCGGGGGCCGGCTGGTCCAGCTCGGGCAGCACGCCACCGATCGCCCAGGCTCGTCTGGGGGCAAGGCCCAGCAGCAGGGGCAGCAGGGCCAGTCCACCGAGCAGAGAACGGCGCTTCATCGGCAGGACTCCTCGCTGGTGCGTTCGTTCAGGTACAAAAAAAGTGGATCTGCTGAGGCTCTGGGCCTTCCAGGCAGATCCACCCCGGTGGGAATGCACAGTCACGAGTCAGAGTCCGACTGGCGGCCCAGGGTCTGATTGGCGACTCAGAGGCGGGCGAGATTGACGCCGAGCTCCTTGGCGTAGTTGCCGAGGCCCTTTTTCTGGATGGTTTTGAGGGCCCGGGTGCAGACGCGCAGCTTGACGAAGCGATTGCCCTCGGCCCACCAGAGGCGGCGCTCCTGCAGGTTGACCTGCTGCAGCTTCTTGGTGCGCACGTGGGAATGGCTGACGGCCATGCCGTTGTTGGCGCGCTTTCCGGTGAGCTGGCAGACGCGGGACATGGGAATCAACTGGAAACTTTGGACGGTGGCGTATCACCACCACGGCACCTTACCAAACGGCCCGCAGGGCCTGAACCCGGCCGGATCAGGACGCCGCCAGCCGTTCGCCGCTGCCGCTGTCGAACCACAGCTCATGTTCGGGCCGCCAGCTCACCTGCAGGGTCTCGCTCAGCAAGTGATCGGCCGCCACCAGCATGCGCAGATCGCCGCGGGCACTCTCGAGCCAGAGCAGCTGCTGATGGCCCCACCATTCGCGCCGCTGCAGCCGGGCCGCCAGGCCACCGGTCGGGACTGGATGCAGATGTTCCGGCCGCAGGCCCAGCTGGCGCTGACCCTGGGCCGGCAGCAGGTTGATCGCCGGCCGGCCTAGGAAGGCCGCCACGAAGCGATTGGCCGGCCGTTCGTAGAGCTCTCGGGCGCTGCCGACCTGCTGCAGTTGGCCTTCGCGCAGCACGGCGATGCGATCGGCCATGCCCATCGCCTCCTGCTGGTCATGGGTGACGTAGACCACGGGCTGGCTGCCACCGCAGAGCAGGCGGCGCAGCTCCGGCCGCAGTTCCTCGCGCAGCTGGGCATCGAGGTTGCTCATCGGCTCATCGAGCAGCACCAGCCTCGGCTGGCGCAACAGGGCTCGGGCCAGGGCGACCCGCTGGCGCTGGCCGCCGGAGAGCTGGGCCGGCCGCCGTAGGCGCAGGTCCCCCAGCTGCAGCAGCTCCAGCACCGCTGTGATTCGCTCCTGCCGCTCCCCGGCGGCCATGCCCCGGATCCGCAGACCCAGGGCCAGGTTGTCGGCCACGCTCAGGTGCGGATAGAGCGCATAGCTCTGGAACACCATCGCCACGCGGCGATCACCGGCGCTCAGGCGGGAGATGTCCTCCCCATCCAGCAGGATCCGGCCGTCGCTGGCGGGATCGAGACCGGCCAGCAGGCGCAGGGTGGTGGTTTTGCCGCAGCCGCTCGGCCCCAGCAGGGCCAGGCACTCGCCCGGCTCCACCTGCAGGTTCAGGTCCGCCAGCAGGGTGCGCTCGCCGAGCCGGCGGCTGAGCCCCTCGATCCGCAATCCGGGCGCCGGGGTGGTGGGGGGGACAGGCATGGCATTCTTCATCCTTTGATGGCTCCCTGGGTGAGGCCACTGACGATCGAGCGCTGGAAGATCAGCACAATCAGCAACAGCGGCAGGCTGCCGAGCACGGTGGCGGCTGCAAAGGCGCCATAGGGCACAGTGAACAGTGACGATCCGCCGATGCGGGCGATGGCCGGCGGCAGGGTCAACAGCTCGGGGCGGCTGATCCAGGTCAGGGCGATCGGGTACTCGTTCCAGCTGAACAGGAACACCAGGATCGCCGTGCTGGCGAGGCTGGGGGCCAGCAGGGGCAGCAACACGTGCCGCAGCCGCTGCGCCAGATTCAGTCCCTCCAGCCGGGCGGCATCCTCCAGTTCCGGCGGCAGGTCGGCGAAGGCCGCCCGCAGCAGCAACACCGCCAGTGGCAGGCACAGGGCCGCGTAGGGCAGGCTCAGGGCCAGCAGGTTGTTGGCCAGCCCCAGGGCACGGGCCAGCTGCAACAGGGCCAGAAACAGCAGCACGGTCGGGAAGATCGCTGCGGCCAGCAGGGTCAGGGTCACCGCCCAGCGCAGGCGACCGCCCTGGCGCTGCAAGCCGTAGGCGCAGGGCACAGCCAGTGCCAGGGTCAGGGCGGTGCTGGCGGCGCCAACCACGGCACTGTTGAGCAGGTAGCGCCAGATCGGCGGATCGGCCAGCCACACCTGGCGGTAGTTCTCCAGGGTCCAGAAGCCGCCGGCGCTCACCCCGCCGCCCTGCACCAGGGCCTCCGGCGTGACGAAGGAGGTGTAGAGCTGCCAGGCCAGCGGCGCCAGGCTCCAGAGCAGCAGCAGGCTCCTCATCGCGGCATCTCCAGGGGGCGGCGGCGCAGCAGCAGCCAGCCCAGGGCGGTCAGCACCAGCAACAGCAGGAAGGTGGCGACCACCAGGGTGGCGCTGTAGCCGAAATCCAGGAAGCGCATGGCGTTGAGATAGGCATAGAGCGCCAGACTCTCGGTGCTGCCGGCGGGACCGCCGCGGGTGAGCACCTGGACCAGGTCGAACACCCCCAGGGCCTGGGCCAGCCGGAACAGCAGGGCCAGGCTGATCCAGGGACGCAGCAGCGGCAGGGTCAGGCGGCGCAGGATCTGGCCCGGGCTGGCCCCCTCCAGCACCAGGCTCTCCTCCAGTTCCGCCGGGATCGACTGCAGTCCCGCCAGCAACAGCAGCGCCACGAACGGGGTCGTCTTCCAGACATCGGCGATCACCGTGAACAACCAGGTGGTCGCCGGAGTCGTCAGAAAGCCGTAGGCCGGGGCACCGAAGGCTTGCAGCAGGGCATTGAGCGGTCCATAGGGTTCGTTGTAGATCCAGCGCCAGCCCAGGGCGAGCACGGTGGTGGGCAGGGCCCAGGGCAGCAGGGTTAGGGCCCGCAGCCAGCCCCGGCCCCGGCCCGGCCGGTGCAGCACCAACGCCATCGCCAGGCCCAGCAGCAGCTCCAGCCCCACCGACACCGCGGCGAAGCGCAGGGTGCCGGCGGCGTCCTGCCAGAAGCGGGCATCGCCGAGCAGCCGTTGCCAATTGGCGCCGTCATTGGCCAGCGGTGCCAGGCCGGTGAGCACCGAACTCGCCTGGGTGCTGAGCCAGGCCGAATCCAGCAGCGGCCAGGCGAACACGATCGCCAGCAGCACCAGGGCCGGCAGCATCAGCAGGCTGTTGAGCAGGCTCGTGTTCATGGGCTGCCCTGGCCGGCGGTCGATTCCAGCAGCATTTCGCTCTGGCTCTGGACCCGGGTCATGGCGGCGGCGGCCGATCCCTCGGCGGTGATCAGCCCGTTGACCTGGCGCTGTAGCAGGTCACTGAGCTGGGCATAGAGGGGCGTGAGCGGCCTGACCAGGGGCCCCTGCTCCAGGGCCTGGCGCTGCACCGCCAGCAGCGGGTGCTTCTGCTGCAGCTCGGCGTCCTCATAGAGGGCGGCCCAGGTGGGGGCGTAGCCCTGGTCGAGCACCAGGGCCTTCTGGGTTTCCGGGCCGGTGAACCAGCGGATCACCTCGGCGGCGGCCTCCGGATGGGGGCTGCCGGCCAGCAGCGAGAGCCCCCAGGTGCCGAGGGTGCCGCCGCTGCTGATCCCCGGCGCCGACACCACGGTGCTGACCCCCACCTTGCCGACCACCGGCCCACCCCCCTTCTCGATCTCGCGCCAGGCGTAGGGCCAGTTGCGCAGGAAGGCCGCATCGCCGGCGGCGAACAGCTGCAGGGCCTCGTTCTCGGCGAAGTCGGCAACGGCCTCGGGGCTGACGCCGCTGCGCACCAGCTGCACCAGCCAGTCGGCCGCCGCGATCGCCCCGGTGGAATCCAGTTCCGTCCGGCCGCCGGCACGGCCGGAGCCGCTCTGCCACCACTGGCCGCCGAAGGCGTGGATCATCTCCAGCATCACGCAGCTGAGGCCCTCGTACTGGCGGCCCTGCCAGACGTAGCCCCAGCGCACCTTGCCTTCGGCCTGCAGCCGCCGGGCCACCGTTTCCAGCTCCGTGGTGGTGCGCGGCGGCGCCGCCATCAGGTCGGTGCGCCAGTAGAGCAGGCCCGTGTCGCCGGTCAGCGGCATCCGCCAGAGATGGCCGCCGAAGGCGTTGCCGGTCCTGGCGCCGGGAACCATGGCCTCGAGGGCGTCCTCACCGAGCAGGCCTTCGAGCGGCAGCAGCCAGCCGGCGGCCACGTATTTGGCCGTCCAGCTGACATCCATCAGCAGCAGGTCGTAGGCGGTGTCCCCGAGCAGCAGCCCACCGATGGCCAGATCGGACATCGCTTCCGTGTCGAGGGGGCCCCTGGCCACCTCGATGCGCAGATCCGGGTGTTCGCGGTTGAAGGACGCCACCAGAGGGGCGGTGGAATCCACGAACGGCGAGGGCATCAGCACCCGCACCGTGGTGGCCGCCGCCGCCGGCCGTGCCAGCAGGGCCGCCGGCACCAGGATCAGCAGCAGCCCCAGCAGCAGGCCGGCCAGGGCGGCCCCGGGCGCTGGGCGCCGTCGAGCTCCAGAACCGGCCATGGAGACGACGGGTCAGTGCCCGGACCCTAGTCAGCGGCCTTCCGCCCGGCAAGACGGCGGTGCCGGTCTCAGAGCGAGCGCTGCATCAGACGACCCATCAGATCGCTGCTGCGCTGCTGGAACCCGGCCAGCTGGTTGGGTTCGAGGCCACCGACCGCCAGGCGGGCCGTCTCGTAGAGATGGCGCCCCAGTTCCAGCGCCAGTGCCTGGCTGGGGGATTCGGCGGCACCGGTGGTCAGCACCGCCCCGCTCGAGAGCTTGAGCAGGCCCTCCACCAGCGGATGGCGGCGGTTGACCAGCAGCACGTGGTGATCCGGCAGACCCGGCAGCCGCTGATCCATCAGGGCGCCCATGTCGTTGATGCGGCGCATCTGTTCGGGCAGCAGGATCAGGGCAGCCGGGGCCTGATCGCCCTTGAGCGACTGCACCTGGATTGTCACCTTGTCGTTGTCCAGGGCCTGGCGGAACAGGTCGCGCAGCTTTTCGCCGGCGTCCTTGCCCTCGCTGTCGGCCAGCTCGCTCTCCTGTTCCTTGAGGCTGTCGTCAAGTTCGGCATCGACCCGCTGGAAGGTGAGATCGCCATGGCGCATCTCAAGCCAGGGGATGAACTGGGAATCGATCAGGCCATCGGCGAGCAGCACTTCTGCCCCCTGCCCTTTCCAGAGCGCCAAGGCGCCGGCCTGGCCGGCTTCATCGGTGCAGTAGAGGATGCGCTTGTTGCTGTCCTCGCTGAGCCGCTGGCGATAGCCCGCCAGGGTGGTGAAGCAGCGCTCCCCGACCTGGATCGGATCTCTGGCGCCGGCCGCGGTTGTGGAGTCATCGGTTGCGGATTCATCGGCTGCCGCTTCCTCGGCTGCAGAGGAAGCAACAGCGACGGCGTCGCCCGTCGGAGAGGCGGGGCTGGCGGTGGTGGCGAACAGCACCAGATCGGCCACCTGATCGGCGAACTTCTCGTCCTCCATCGCGCCGATCTTGATGAACGGGGCAAGGGATTCCCAGATTTCCGCGTAGCGCTGGGGATCGTCGCGGTGCAGTTGCTTGAGGCGATCGCCCACCTTCTTGGCCACGAAGCCACCGATCGAACGCACGCGGCGATCGGTCTGCAGGGCGCTGCGGCTGACGTTGAGGGGGATGTCCGGTGAGTCGATGACGCCGCGCAGGGGCAGCAGGTAGCGGGGCACCACCTCCTTGATCGAGTCGCTGACAAACACCTGGTTGCAGTAGAGCCGGATCTCGCCCTTCTCCCAGTCGGCGCGGCCGGTGATTTTGGGGAAGTAGAGAATACCCTGCAGGTTGTAGGGATAGTCTGTACTCAGATGCACCCACAGCAGCGGATCACCCTGGAAGGGATACAGATAGCGATAGAGCTCGATGTAGTCGTTGTCGGTGAGATCACGGGCTGAAGCGCGCCAGGGAGCCTGCCGCTTGTTCACCGTCTCGCCCTCCAGCTGCACGTCCACCGGCAGGAAGTCGCAGTAAGTGGTGATCAGGGTGCGAATGCGGCTGGGCTCGATGTATTCGAGCTCCTCCTCCATCAGATGCAGGATCACATCGGTGCCCGATTCGCTGCGCTCGGCCCCCTCGAGGCTGAAGTTGGGCGAACCGTCGCAGCTCCAGCGCACGGCCTCGCTGCCTGGACGGGCCGAGAGGGTGACCAGCTCCACCTGTTTGGCGACCATGAAGCTGGAATAGAAGCCCAGGCCGAAATGGCCGATGATCGCGTCACTTTCCTGCTTGTACTTCTCCAGAAAGTCTTCGGCGCTGGAGAAGGCCACCTGGTTGATGTAGCGCTTCACCTCATCGGCCGTCATGCCGATGCCGTTGTCGGAAATGGTGAGCGTGTTGGCCTCGCGATCGATGCTGATGGAGATCCGACCCTCGGCCCCCTCGCTGCAGTCACCGCCCATGGCGGCCATGCGCCGCTTGCTGATGGCGTCGACGCCATTGCTCACCAGCTCCCGCAGAAACACCTCATGGCCGCTGTAGACAGCCTTCTTGATGATCGGGAAGATGTTTTCGGTATGGATCTGAATCTGACCCTGTTCTTCCAGCACCGGCATGGCAGCGTGTGTCACTGCAGGCGACGATAGGGATCGGCGCTTCCCGGCTCAAGGGGCGCCAGGGAGGGGTCTCCGAACTTGCCGAGGCTGGCCCTGGGCCTGGGCTGGACCTGACCTGGCGGATGCCCCAGAACCAGAAACGCCGACGACGTGGACGCGCCGGTTGTTGCTGTCCGACAGACAGGCTCTGAGCGCCTTCAGCCGCCGGCCCGCTGCAGCTCGGGCTTCTCCTGGGGCAGGATCGCCCCGGCCACCGGGCAGACCTGCAGGCAGATGCCGCAGTCGATGCAGGTGTCGAAGTCGATCCAGTAGAAGGCCGTGCCCTTGCTGTTGGCGCCCTGGCCGGGGTGGATGCAGGCGACGGGACAGGCATCGACGCAATCCGCCACCCCTTCGCAGACGTCGGTGACGATCGTGTGGGCCATCAAAGGGGTCAGCGTGCTGGGGCGAGCCTAACCAGCCAGCCAGATCGCCCCACGGCAGCCCCGTTCGGTGGCGAGGGCATCGGCGGCTGCCTGGGAGGGACAGGGCTGGCTGCAGAGCTCGGCTGCGCTGCCCTGCTGGTGCAGTTCGGCCATGCGGGCCAGGGCCGCGCCGATGGCGTCGCTGGCGGCGACCGCCACCAGCCAGGGAGCGGCGGTGCTGTCCGGGCTGTCGTCGGAGCCCAGCAGCTCGCGGATGGCGCCGATGTCGAAGCCGAAGCCGGTGCCCGCAGCCTGAGCCGGGTCGGGGCTGAAGCGCGCCACCAGGCCGTCGTAGCGGCCGCCGCTGGCAATCGCCACGGGCGCGTCGCTGCCTTGGCAGACCAGCCGCAGCACCAGGCCGTCGTAGAGATCGAAGTGGGGCTGGAAGGTGGGATCCACCTGCAGGCGCACGCCGTGCCGGGCGGCGGTGGGCGCCACGCTGGCCAGCATGGCCGCCAGATCGTCCAGCAGGGGCAGGGGGCCGAGCCCTTCACGCAGGCTGCTCAGCACCGCCTGGGGCTCGCCGCGCAGCGCCAGCAGCCGGGTCAGCCGCTGGCGCTGCGGCGCCGGCAGCTCCAGGGCCTCGAGGGCCAGGGGATCGAAGCCGGTGAGCGCCTTGCGGGTCGCCAGGCGCTGGCCAGCGGGCACCTCGGCCAGCAGGGTGTCGAGCAGGCCGTGATGGCCGATCAGCAGGGTGGGCTGATGCTGGGGCCGCAGTCCCAGGGTGGCGGTGGCGCTGAGCAGCAAGTGCAGCAGTTCGCTGTCGGCGGCGGTGGCGGCTTCGCCGAGCAGCTCCACACCGCTCTGCAGCGACTCGTGGATGCGCTGGGAGCCGCTGTCGCCGAAGCTGGTCCGAAAGGTGGCGCCACAGGCCCACAGGCGCAGCGGCCGGGGCTGATTGGCCAGGCGGGTGCAGGCGGCCCGGGCGATCGAGGCCGTCAGCTCGGGGCGCAGCCCCAGGGGTTCATCCGAGGCCAGGCGCACCACGTCTCGCTCGGCGATGGCACCGCCGGCCGCCAGGGTGTCCTGGCGTTCGATCACCGGTGGATCGACTTCCTGATAGCCCCAGAGGCGATAGACCTCGGCCAGCAACTCGCAGAGACGGCGGTTGCGGGCGACCTCGCCGGGATTGAGATCGCGCACACCGGCGGCGGGTTGCAGAGCCATGGGCCAGGGCTGTCCGGGGTAGGGAGGGGAGAAGCTGGTGATCCTATGGAGCGCCGTTCATACGGGATCGGATCGGTCCGTGGCGCTGTCGAGCTGGGGGGCGCCGTAGCTGGCCCCCGGCAGGGGCTCACAGGCCGCCAGGCCGCTGATCAGGGCCTGATGCAGGCCAGGGCAGCAGGCGATCAGGCGCCCATCCACCGGCTTGAGGCGCCCGCCGGCGTAGTCGCTGACGATGCCGCCCGCCTCCTCCACCAGCACGATGCCGGCGGCCAGATCCCAGGGGGCCAGGCCCCGTTCCCAGTAGCCATCGAGGCGCCCGGCGGCCACATAGGCCAGATCGACGGCGGCGGCGCCAGCGCGCCGCACGCCGCGGCTGCGGTGGGTGAACCAGGCGAACTCGGCGTAGTTGTTGTCCAGGCGGCTGCAGCGGTCGTAGGCAAAACCTGTCACCAGCAGCGATTCGCGCAGCTGCTCGCAGTGGCTCACCGCCAGGGGCCGCTCGTTGCACCAGGCGCCCTGGCCGGCCGCTGCCCAGAAGGACTGCCCCAGGGCCGGAGCCTCCAGGGCCCCGAGCAGGGGCAGCCCCCTCCAGGTCAGTCCGACCGAGGTGGCGAAGAAGGGGAAGCTGTGGGCGTAGTTGGTGGTGCCATCGAGGGGATCGACACACCATTCCAGATCGCCCGTCCCAGGGCGGCGGCCGCTCTCCTCGGCGAGGATGCCGAGGCCGGGGGTGGCGGCGCTCAACACCGCCAGCACGGCCGCTTCGGCGGCCTCATCGGCTTCGGTGACCAGGTCGCCGGCCCGGCCCTTTTCGCGGATCCGCTCCAGCTGGCCGTAGTGCTCGCGCAACAGGGCGCCGCCGGCCTCGGCGGCCCGCCGGGCCACAGCTGCCAGATCGATCAGTTCGGCCGGGCTGAGGCCGCTGCCGCTCAGGGCGGCGGCGGAAAGGCTGAGTTCGTTCATTCGTCGTCCAGGGGCAGACCGCCTCGCACCTTGCCGCGACCGAAGTGACGGCCGAACTGCAGCTCGTAGACCTCATCTTCGTCCTGGGTCTCGACTTCGAGCGGGCCCGTCGCCCGGGCCACGCACAGCAGGCCGTAGCCGCGGCCGCGCAGCTCCCGCGACAGCCCCAGGGCCTCGCGCTGGTCGATGGCGCCGTCCAGCACCCGCACGGCGCAGGCGGTGCAACAGCCATTGCGACAACTGAAGGGCAACGGTTCACCCTGCTGCTCAAAGCTGCGCAGGATGTAGTCCCCCTCCGGTACCTTCAGCCGGATCACCCGGTTCTGCTGGCGCCAGTGGATCGTGATCGGATGGCTGCGAGGCATGGAATGGCGGAGCCTGTACGGGAAGCGAAAAGGGTGCAGGTCTCCCTGCTACATTGACATCTGCCCCGCCTGTCCCTGGAGAGGTGGCCGAGTGGTCGAAGGCGCAGCACTGGAAATGCTGTATAGGGGCAACTCTATCGAGGGTTCGAATCCCTCCCTCTCCGTTCCTGAAAGCCGGTCTTCATGACCGGCTTTTTTGTGGTCAGACCGAGGTGGGTAATAGCCCTCCGGCCGGGATCTTGTTGAGGCTGAGTCGCCGCAGATCGATGTGGGTTCCGTTCTGGAACCGGCCCGGAACATGCTGGGTTGCGCAACGGCTGACGCCCGGCCGCCAGTACCGATCGCGAGCCAGCGAACAGGACTGATCTGTGACGATGGCCTGCTTGCCAGATTCAGCAATCACGGATTGAGGCATCACGGATTGAGGCATCACCCCGGCAGCGATGACGCCAGCAGCGGTCATCAACCTGACGCTGCTCGTGATGAACAGAAATGCGGATCAACCGAAGCGGCCGCTGACATAATCCTGGGTGGCCTGCTGGGCCGGGGCATTGAAGATTGCTTCGGTTTCGCTGTATTCCACCAGGTAGCCCACCTTGCCGGAGCCGCCATCAACAGCCTCGGCATTGAAG
>JBAPUA010000111.1:0-1961 GCA_049282435.1 Cyanobium sp.
CTACTTTGCCAACTACCGCAGCAATGGCTTCAGCCGCGATTGCTGGGATAACTACCACGACTACGTCGCCCGTTATGGCGCCGGTGAGTTGATGGCGGAGTTGCCCCTGCCCCGCATTCCCTTTGCACGCCAGATCCCCATGCAACTGCGCCTGACGCTGCAGTTGCATGAAGACCACTTCAAATTGGCCAATCCGGCTATCGCCGCCTCAGCGGTGGATCAGTTCGCTGGCCTCTGCCTGTAGCGGCTGCCGCTGCTTCGCCATAAGTTGATCAGCGCAGAAGGGCTCGTCGTCGAAGCCTTTGACGACAACCAGGCCACTGTCAAGCCCCCCTGGCAAGCCCAACCTCGGCTCAGCGACCGGCATCGTGCAGGGGGCAGCCATAGGCCCGGAAGGCCGAATCGGCGCTGAGTAGAAGTAGCGATTCGCTGATCGATTGGGCCACCAGCAGGCGGTCAAACGGATCGCGGTGATGGAGGGGCAACTGCTCGAGCGTCAGCAGATGGGGAAGATCAAGCGGCAGCAGCTCGAAGCCACACTCCTGGGCCCACTGGATGGCTTGGGCTGCCGAGAGCGGCATGTCGCTGCGGGCCAAGGCGTGCTTGATGGCGATCTCCCAGATCGAGACATGGCTGATCAGCACGCTGCTGGCCTGGGCGGTGATCAGGTCACGGCTCTGGGCGCCAAGCCTGGGCTCATCGAGGAGTGCCCAGAGGAAGGCGTGGGTGTCGAGCAGGAGCCGCATCAGGACTGCTCAAACAGCTCGGCGATTAGCGAATTGGCCGCATCGATCGAATCAGGAAGCGTGAACTGGCCGCGGGCCACCCCCAGACGCCGAGGCCGCTCCGGCCCCGACAGGGCGGTAAGCCGCGCCACCGGCCTGCCGTTGCGGGCAATCACCACTTCGGTTTCAGCACCGGTTTCAATCGCCTCCACCAGGCGTGAGAGGTGGGTTTTGGCTTCGAGCATGTTGACGGTGCGACGACCGCCGCTGCCGGTGGGCGATGGTGCTGCCATGCCGTGAACCAGACAAGAACAACAACAAACTAGACCAGACCAGACCAGGTCGGACCGGATCAGCCCGGAGCGGCAGAACGGGGCAATGGGCCTTGGCGCGGCGGCTGGATTCGGCGGCGGACTTTTCCGCCTCGACCAGGGGCCAAGCCAACGGCTGCAGTTGCGCTTCGGCCATGGGGCCAGTATCGGCAATGCTCAGCCGCCTACCAGGGCCTGCGGGAGCGTCAGGGCCATGTGAAAGCGGCGGAAGGGGATCGATCCAATCAGCAGTTCCTCGATTCACTGCAGCCGCCAGCCCCGGCTGAGGGCCTGCACCAGCGCGGACGGATCATCGACAGGCCCGCCAGATGGGCACGCCGTTGCGACGGCCTGGGCTGCCCAGGTTCTGACTTGCGCGGATTCGTAGCGGCTGGGGGCCAGGCCGTGCACCGCTTGGCGATCAATCTCCAGCAGCCGCGGCTGATCCCTGCCCTCGAGTCTGCGCACGGTGGTCATCAGCCCACGCTAGGAGTTTGTCACTTAGGCCAGGTGCTGGTTCCGCTGACCCAGGGGTGGGCCGGATCTCCGGCTGCCGGTTGCCGCTGAGCACCCGCAAGGCGGCAGGCAGCAACTGCATGGGCCCAGCCGCAGCTTCGGCCAGTTCAAAATCATGACCAGAATCGAGCCAACTCCCCTGGAAAGGGATGGGATAACCTGGGTTTCTGTTGGCCCAGGGCATGCGAATGATTTTTCTTTTGGGGTGCTTTTTCGGCCTGAAGAGTTGACCAGATCCCCCTTGGCAAGCCGATGATCATTCCACCCAGTCAGCTTGAAAAAGCCTTGGGACGCTTCCAAGGAAGATTTTTGCTGGCCTGTCTCTCATCTGGCTTCCAGCCGACGATTGTCTATGCTGCTGGCACCCAGATTCAGCTGGCAAATCTCTATCGTGCCATGGGGTCTAATC
>JBAPUA010000112.1:0-15607 GCA_049282435.1 Cyanobium sp.
CTGGTGATGCCCAGGCACTCAGCAACTCCGGCGGCATCATCGAAACCGATCCCGCAACTAAACTCACCCTCTTCGATTCCGCCGTCACCCTCAACGCTGGCACCGACAAATCCATCGAGGTGTTCTCCGGAACCGTCTCCGCCCGCGGCAATACCAGCCTCCGGGCGGCACCATCCACCGGCGACATCTCGAAAAATCCCAACATCGTCAAAGTCAAGATCAAAGACAATGGAAACTCCAATAGTGGCTTGATCGTGGTGGGGGGCAGACTCTCCGGAACTCCCCCCACCCCTACAACCACGTCTTCCAACACCTCCGTCGGCGCCGGTACATACCTCTTGCCCAATGGCGGCACCACCCACATCCTCGGAAATACAGTAACCAATGAATCCACACCCGAGCCGGGAAGCTACTACGAGTTGGCCGGAGTCACGCTGAAAATATCAGGGATATTCCAGCAAACCGAAAACATCGCAAGAGACAAGCCGTGGTATACAGCCAATGCGTCTGATAGCATTAATCTCCATGATGCAACCATAAACGCAAAGACCGGCGGCCAAAGCCTTATTCAATTTTTCGCCCCTAAAATTAGCATAATAGGCTCCACCATCACATCAGATGGCAGCAACGGTTCCATCATTATTGCCGGCGAAAAAAGCGCTGAAAACAATAAAGCGAAAATAATCTACATCGAAGGAGGGACATTGTCGACCTTATGCAGCCCCACAAGCTGCAATACAGGCGAAAGGGCTGGAAACATCGTTCTAAAAGCTGACAATATAACTATTGCGGAAAATTCAATCGGAGGAAATCCATCCTTAATCACAGCTGAAACCCAGGGCGATGGTGTAGGAGGGTCGATCACTGTCCAGGCTGATCATCTCGGCCTCCAGCAAGGCGCCAAGCTGAGCAGCCAAACTTCAGGCTCCGGCACTGGCGGCACCATCAATATCGATGCCAGCTCCCTCACTCTCTCCGGCGGGTCCCAGCTCACCACAAACGCTTCCAATACAGGTAATGCTGGCAAGATCTACCTTAATTCCCCCGATCCAAGCCAACCCCAATCTCCGGGCAATATCTTTATTCCCCGTGATCTCAGCATCTCCTTCTCTCAGCCCGTTTTAAGCAAAGAACAGCCCCGTATCAACGCCTCTACCACATTCGACAAACCTTCAGGCGGCAAAGGTGGCGTAGGTGGCTCCATAACCATCGGCACTGCTGGCAAATCCCTCTCTATCTCCGGCCCAGGCTTCATCACTGCTGAAACCAAAGGGACAGGTGATGGCGGGGACGTCTCCCTTCTTGGCTCCACAATCAAAATTCAGAATCACATCGAGGTCTCAGCTAAAACCACTAGCTCCGGCCAAGGCGGGCTCGTTGCTGTTAAGGCCAATACCCTCAACCTGGATGATGCTGCTCGAATCACCGCCGAAGCCAGCGGTAAAGGTAATGGCGGGCTGATTTCCCTCCATGCCAACTCCATCAGCCTCAGCAAGGGGGCTCAAGCTACCGCTGAAACCTCCAGCTCTGGTACCGGCGGCACCATCAACGTCAATGCACCAACCCTCACTCTCAATAATGGCGCTCAGCTCACCATCAAAGCATCTTCCAAGGGGAATGCCGGTGACATCAACATCAACACCGATCCCAACAATAGCCGACCCACCTCCATCATGTTTGGTTACGCCAAAGATAGCGAAAAGCCGCTCATTAATGCGCGCACTGAGCAACAAATTGCTGGTGGCGGCCAGGGCGGCACCATCTTCATCGGTACCACCACTTCTCACCTCTCCATCGCCGGCCCAGGCAAAATCACCGCCGAAACCCAAGGCTCGGGTAATGGTGGTTTCCTTGATCTCAAGGGCACCGCCATTACGCTGGATCATGGCGCCATCGCCACTGCTGAAACCTCGGGCTCTGGCAAAGGCGGAAATATTAGCGTTAATACCCCAGCCCTTGCTCTTAACAACGGCGCTGAGCTCAGCGTCAAAGCATCATCAACGGGCAACGCCGGTGACATCAATATCAATACCGATCCCAACAACAGCCAATCCACCTCCATCACTTTCGGCTATTCCACGCCTCTCACGAACGACAGCAACAAGTCCCTCATCAATGCCAAAACAGTTCTGGCCGCTGGCGGCGGCCAGGGCGGCGACATTCTGATCGGCACACCTCTCGCCACCCTCACCATCGCCGGCCCCGGCCTGATCACCGCGCAGACCGAAGGCAGCGGTGATGCCGGCAGCATCGACCTTCAGGCCCGGACCCTCACCCTTGATCAGGGCACCAGGGTTTCCGCGATCTCCGAGGGATCCGGGCGGGGCGGCGCGATCCGGGTCCAGGGCAACACCGTGGTGCTCGACGGCGGCGCCGAGATCAGCACCAGTTCCGGGATGTCCTCCGGTTCTGGACCCACGGGGCCGGCGGGCAGCATCACCATCGACGCCGCCGGACCCAACAGCCTCCACCTCTCCGGCGGCAGCCGCATCACCTCCACCACCAGCTCCAGCCTGCCCTTCACCACGGCCGCCGACCAGGCCAACATCCTGATCAAGACTCCCAACCTCAGCATGCGGGACGGGAGCTGGATCAGTGCCGCCACCACGGGCGCCGCCCGCGGTGGCACCATCACCATCAACGCCAATCAGGCCAGCCTGACAGCTGGCAGCAAGATCACCGCGAAAGGCGAGGGCGGCGGCCAGGCCGGCAACATCAACATCCAGCTCGCCAGGGGTCTCAGTCTCATCGACCGCAGTGAAATCAACGCCAGCACGACCGCCAGCGATGGGGGCAAAAGCGGCGCCAATATCAACCTCCAGCTCGGCGCCGACCTGAACATGAGCAACGGCAGCAAGATCACGGCGGCAGCCAAAGGGAAAGCCAATGGTGGCAATGTCACCATTGACATGCCCAACGCTTTTCTGTTCTCCTCCTTTCCCTCACTGTTTGAGGGCAATGACATCCTGGCGACGGCGGATGAAGGTGACGGCGGCCTGATTCAGATGCGTGCCCTGGGGATCTTCGGGGTGAATCTCTATACCTATGGCCAGCCCATCAGCGAGGCCAGTGCCCGCTCGCGCAGGGGTCGCAATGGGGTGCTGGCCTTCTTTATCCCCTACCTCACGCCGGAACTGCAGCCAGCGCCGATTGAGCAGCCGCTCGATCCCGACAACGTGCTGGTGCGGGCCTGCGCCCCCCGCGCCGATGGGCCGCCTTCCTTCATCCTGTCCGGGCGCGGTGGCCTGCCCGAGTTGCCGGGTGGTCGCTCCGTCGCCACACCGATTCCGGAAGACCTGGGCCAATCCGCAGCCCCTGCCTCCTCTGCCCGGCCCCATGCAGCGGCGCCCACCCCATCGCCAGCCAGCGGTGTCGCGGGCCCGCCACCCGCCGGCGCCCTGACCAGCCAGCTGCCACTGCCGCCCTGTCCCTGAACCGCTGATGCGCCGCCCGCCCCGCCTTCTGACGCTGCTGCTGGCCTGGCTGCTGGGCCTGTCACTCGCCCTGCAGCCCGCCTGGCTGGGGCGGCCAGCCGCCGCGGCCCCAGATCCGTCCGAGGCCACCGCCACCAGCCTCGATCAGCGCGCCCGCCAGGCCTATGCCGCCGCCCGTTACAGCCCAGCCGCCACGCTCTGGCAACAGGCGGCCGACGCCTACGGCGCCAAGGGCGAGGGGACCAACCAGGCGATGGCGCTCAGCAACCTGGCCCTCTCCCTGCGCCATCTGGGCCAGCCCCTCTCCGCCCAGCAGGCGATCGAGGCGAGCCTGCGGCTGCTGGAATCCACCGGTCCTGGCGGCGGCCGCGAGCAGCGCGACCACGACCGCACCCTGGCCCAGGCGCTCAACACCCAGGCCCGTCTGCGCCTGGATCAGGGGCAGCCCCTCGAGGCCCTGCGCAACTGGCGTCAGGCCAGCCTGCTCTACCGGGCGATCGGGGAAGCCTCCCTGGCCCGGGCCAGCAGCCTCAACCAGGCCGAAGCACTGCGCAGCCTGGGCCACCTGGCGCAGGCGCGCCAGCTGCTGGAAGCGCTGCTGGCCGAGCTGGCCAACCCAGCCACCCCCGGGTTGCCAAACCCGCCCGACCCGGCTCTGCGGAGTGCGGCCCTGCTCAGCCTGGCCAGCACCCTCCAACGCCAGGGCGATGGCCCGCGGGCCCTGGAGCTGCAGCGGCAGAGCCTCGCCAGCGCCGAGGCCAGCGCCCGCCCGCAGCTGATCAGCGCCGCCCGGCTGGCGATCGCCGATCACGAACGCAGCGAGGGCCGCACGGCGGCGGCCCTCCTGAACTACGAGCGGGCCCGGCAGGCCAGCAGCGATCCCCTGGACCGCCTCGCGGCCGGCAGCGCCCGCCTCTCCCTGCTGGTGGACACCTTTCAGTACGCCGCCGCCGGCCGCCTCTGGCCCGCGCTGCTCGGCGCGGCAGCCGACCTGAGCGTCAGCCGCGCCGGGCTCGATACCAGCCTCCATCTGGGCCAGACGCTGCTGCGGCTGACCCAGATGGGTCCGGCGCTACCCAGGGACCTGCGCCCTTCGCCTGCGGCGATCCAGGCCCTGCTGCAGCGCTGCCTGAGCTTCGCCGACAGCCTCGGCGACCGCCGCGCCCGTTCGATCGCCCTCGGCGACCTCGGCCAACTGGCGGAAATCGCCGGGGCCTGGAGCGACGCCGCCCGCCTCAGCCAGCAGGCCCTCGATCTCTCCCTGCGTCTCGATCTCTCCGAGCTCTCGGCCCGCTGGTCCTGGCAGCTGGGGCGCATCGCCAGGGCGCAGGGGGATCGGGGAGCGGCCATCCCGCTCTACGAGCAGGCGATCGCCGCCCAGCAGGGCGTGCGCCGCGATCTGGCCGGCGCCGCCGCCCCGATCCAGGCCTCCTTCCACGCCAGCGTGGAACCCCTCTACCGCCAGTACATCGACCTGCTCACCAGCGGCCCCGGCGCTGCCGACCCCGGGACATTGCAGCGCTCGCGCCAGGCGATCGAGGCCCTGCAGATCGCCGAGCTCAACGACTTCTTCCGCGAAGCCTGCCTGCAGCCGAGCCAGGTGGAGGTTGATCGCATCGACCCCCGGGCGGCGGTGATCTACCCGATCGTGCTCCCCGAGCGGCTGCTGGTGATCGTGCGGCTGCCCGGTGCCGACGGCGCCCTGATCAGCCAGTCCCAACCACTCGCCAGCGGCGAACTGGACCGCACCGTGGCGGAACTGCAGCGCGGCCTTCAGGACGATCCGATCCGCCATGGCCGCTACGAGACTGGCGAGCTGCTGCCGGCGGCCCAGCGGCTGCACGACTGGATCCTCAAACCCTTCGCAGCGGCACTGCAGAGCAGCGGCGCCAGCCAGCTGGTGTTCGTGCCGGATGGAGCCCTGCGCAGCGTCCCGATGGCCGTGCTGCACGACGGGCAGAACTTTCTGGCCCAGCGCTACGGCGTCGCCCTGGCGCCGGGCCTGCAGCTGCGCGCCAGCGCCCAGCGCCACGGTGGCCAGCCGCGGCTGCTGCTCGCCGGCCTCTCCGAGGCTCGGGATGGTTTCCCGGCCCTCGACAACGTGACCACCGAGCTGGAGAGCATCCGCAGGCAGCTGCCCGCCAGCCTGCTGCTCAACCGCTCCTTCACCCGGGAGGCCCTGCGCAAGAGCCTGGCCAGCGGTGACTATCAAGTGGCGCACCTGGCCACCCATGGCCAGTTCGGCTCCAACGCCGCCGAAACCTATCTGCTGGCCTACGACCAGCGCATTCCCGTGGACGCGATCGACGACCTGCTCCAGGCCAGCCGCCGCATCGGCGGCGATTCCCTGGAGTTGCTGGTGCTCAGTGCCTGCCAGACCGCGGCCGGGGACCCAGCCGCCAATCTCGGCCTGGCGGCGATGGCGGTGCGCTCCGGTGCCAGCACAACCCTGGCGAGCCTCTGGCCGGTGAGCGATGAGGCCACCGCCAGCTTCATGGCCGCCTTCTATGGAGCCTGGCAGGGGGGACGGATCAGCAAGGCGGACGCCCTGCGCGAGGCCCAAGGGCAGCTGCTGGCCTCCAGCGCCTACCAGCATCCCTTCTACTGGGCTGCCTTCACCTTGCTGGGCGACTGGAGCTGATCCCCCATGTTCAGCCACCACGTGTTCATCAGCTATGCCCATATCGACAACCTGCCGCTCAGCGCCGAGCAGGAAGGCTGGATCAGCCGCTTCCATCAGACATTCTCGGTCTTCCTCAGCCAGCGCCTCGGGGGCAGGGCGCGCATCTGGCGCGATCAAAAACTGCAGGGGAATGACATCTTCGGCGATGAAATCGTCGACGCTTTCCGTGATGCGATCTTATTAGTATCCGTTTTTTCACCCCGATATCTCCGCTCGGAGTGGTGCCGCAGGGAGGTGTCCGAATTCTGTGCGCATGCCGAAGCGAAAACTGGCCTGGTGATCGACAACAAGGCCCGAGTGTTCAAAATTGTCAAGACGCCCGTGCAACTCAGCAGATCGGACAGCGCCCTGCCGGCGGTCGTCAGGGACAGCCTCGGCTATGACTTCTACGTGCAAGATGATCAGGGACCGATCGAGCTGGATCCCAATTTCGGTGAGACCTTCAAGCAGGACTACCTGCGCAAAGTCTGCATTGTCGCCAACAATGCCGCCCGCCTGATCGAGGAGATCGAGGCCAGGCACGAGGCTGCCTCGCCAGTCGCGGCGCCCCCCCCACCCGGCGCGGCTGCCCACCCGGTCGCCAGCTCGAAACGGGCATCGACATCAGCCCCGAACCGGCCTGCTCAGGCTGAGCGCCAGCTCCCTGAGGCGGCGGCCCAACGGCAACCCGACCCCGGGCAGAAGCACGGGGATCGAGGCGGTGACTCCGGGCCTGAGCAGCCGAAGCCTGGTGACAAACGGGGCCGTGCCCGCCGGGCGCCGGCTGCGCCGGCCCGCCGCACCGTGGTCTTCCTGGCGGCGGCGAGCTTTGACCAGCGCGATCAGCGCGAGTTGATCGAAGCCGACCTGCGCAGCCACGGCTACCGCGTCCTGCCCGAGGAGCGCCTCCCCACGGAGGACGAGGCCGAGCACCGCAGCGCCGTGCTTCCCCTGCTGGAGCAGGCCCAGTGTTGCGTGCATCTGCTGGGCTCCAGCTACGGCGCCGTGCCCGATGGTCCCAGCCAGCAGTCCCTGGTGGAGCTGCACAACGGCCTCGCCGCCGAACGCAGTCGCCAGCAGCCGCTCAAGCGGCTGATCTGGTTGCCGGCCGGCCTGCGCAGCGAGCAGCCCAACCAGCAGCGGTTCCTCGATGACCTGCGGCAGAAAGCGGAGCTGCAGGCCGGCGCGGATCTGCTGGATGGCTCCCTGGAGGATCTGCGCACCCTGCTGCACAGCACCCTGGATGGGCTGGAGAATCCACGGCCGCAGATCACCGCCCCCCCCCCGAGCCCCACGCCCGCGGCGCCGACCACGGCCATGGTGTATCTGATCTGCGTGCAACAGGACCGCAAGCCAAGCCTGCCGCTGCGCAAATGGCTCAAAGGCGAGGGCCTTGAGGTGAGTCTGCCCGCCTTCGATGGCGACGCCGCGGCCGTGCGCGAGGCCCATGAAGCCCTGCTGCGTGATTGCAGTGCGGCGCTGATCTTCTATGGCGCCGGTGACGAAGCCTGGTATCGCTCCGTGAAAGTGGACCTGCGCCGCGCCCCGGTGTACCGCGATGGCCTCCCTCTGCCGCCGCCGATCACCCTGCTGGCCGGCCCCGATCACGACGACAAGCAGGACATGGTCGACATGGAGGAGGCCAACCTGATCGACGGCCGTGGGGACTTCAACGCGGAGCTGCTGCGGCCGCTGTTGCGCCAGCTCATCCCGGACGGCGCCCTGCCATGACCAGCCCGATCCCGGCGGCCGCCAATCCCTACCCCGGGCTCAGGCCCTTCGAGGAGCAGGAGGAGCACCTCTTCTTCGGCCGTGAGGCGCAGCTCGACCGGATGATCGACACCCTCGCCGCCCGCAGGCTGCTGGCGGTGGTCGGCGGCTCGGGCAGTGGCAAGTCGTCGTTGGTGATCTGCGGTCTCCAGCCGGGCCTGCACCGGGGCTTGATGGCCTCGGCCGGCACCGCCTGGACAGTCGTGCGTTTCCGGCCGGGGCTGCGGCCGCTCACCTCCCTGGCCGCCGCACTCAGCGCCGCCATCCCCGCCGCCCCGGGGGCCGATCTGCCGGAGCTCCCGTTGGTCGACGTGCTCGCCACCCAGCTCCGCCTCAGCCGCCTCGGCCTGATCGAGGTGTACGGGCAGCTGCCGCGGGCGGGGCAGGAGAACCTGCTGCTGGTGGTCGACCAGTTCGAGGAACTGTTCCGCTACGAGTCCCTGCGGGAGGGAGTGTGGCAGGTGAATGACCCCGAGGCGCGGGAGGAGGCCCGGGGGCTGGTGAACCTGCTGCTGGCCGCCATCGCTCAGCGGGCCTGCCCGATCTACGTGGTGCTGACGATGCGCTCCGATTTCCTCGGCGACTGCTCCCAGTTCCCCGGCATCACCGAGGCGATCAGCGCAGCGCTGCACCTGGTGCCCCGCCTCAGCCGGGAAGAGCGCCGCCAGGCGATCGCGAATCCGGCCCTGGTGAGCGGCACCCAGGTGGATCCGGCCCTGCTCACCCGGCTCGTCAATGACGGGGGCGACGACCCCGATCAACTCTCGATCCTTCAGCACGCCCTGCGTCGCACCTGGAACCACTGGCAGCAGCGGGGCGGCCAGGGCCCGATCACCCTGGCGGATTACGAGGCGATCGGCACCATGGCCACCGCCCTCGACTCCCACGCCGAACAGACCCTGGCGGAGGTCCAGGAAGCGGACGGGCTGCGCCTCTGCGCCCGCCTGTTCCGCGCGCTCACCGACAGGGCCAGCGATCCCCGCGGCATCCGCCGTCCCACCACCCTCGCCGCCCTGCGCGAGATCTGCGGGGGTGAGCCGGCGACCGTGGACCGCCTGATCGACCACTTCCGCCGCAGCGACCGCGCCTTCCTGATGCCTCCGACCCGCGAACCGCTGCAACCGGATTCGGTGATCGACATCAGCCACGAGAGCCTGATGCGCGTGTGGCGGCGGCTGGATCACTGGGCCCAGGAGGAGGCCACAGCGGCGGCCCTGCTGGTGCGACTCGACGATGCGGCCCGCCGCCAGCGCCTGGGCCAGAGCTCCCTGTGGCGGGATCCGGAGTTGCAGCTGGCCCTTAACTGGCAACGCGAAGAGCAGCCCAACCCGGCCTGGGCGACCCGTTACATCCCCAGTCTTGAGGAGGCCCTGGCGTTCCTGGACCGGAGCCGTGAAACCCGGGATGCGGAACTCCGGCGCCGCCGGCGCCGGCGGCGCCAGCTGATGGCCGCTCTGGTGGGTCTGAGCGTGCTCGCCAGTCTGATCGCCACCTTCAGCTGGAGGAAGTGGCAGCAGACCCGCCTCAGCAGGGCAAGGGCCTACAGCGCCATGGCCGCCGCGCTGCTGCCGGAGCGCCCCCGCGAAAGCCTGCTCTACGGCCTGGCCGCCCTGGAACGGCTGCTCCAGGACCCGGCCGAGGCCCTGTCGACGGCCGACGCCCTCGCCCAGGCCGTGAACCTCAACTGGGAGATCGCCGAGCTGCCAGGCGGGGCCTCGCCGATCAGCACCGTGCTGCCGCTCCACGGCGGTGAATGGATCGCGGCGGCGGCCGATGGCAGCCTGCAGCTCTGGCGCCAGAACCGGCCGATCGGAGCCCCGATCGCCAGCGAGCAGGATCAGGTGCTCTGCCTGCTGGAGCTGGCCGATGGCGTGGTGGTGAGCGGCGGCGGCGATGGCAGCCTGCGCCTGTGGCGCGATGGTGTTCCCCTCGGCCCACCGATCGCCGGCGGCGGCGGCGCCGTGCTCAGCCTGGCGCAGCTCGACAACGGCGAGTTGATCAGCGGCGATGAGTTGGGCAACCTGCGCCGCTGGCGCGACGGCCGGCCGATCGGCGTCCCGATCGCCACGGGCCAGGGACGCCTCACCGCCCTGCTGGCCCTGCCAGGCGGCGACCTGCTCAGCGGCGGCAGCGCCGGCCAGAGCGAGACCGGCAGCCGCCGGTTGCGCCGCTGGCGGGCAGGCCGGCCGCTGGGCGCGCCAATCCGCAGCGGCCACGACGGCGTGCTGCAGCTGCTTGCCGGGGATGGCCAGGTGTACAGCCTCGGCAGTGAGGGCCAGATCGAGACCTGGCGCAGCGGCCAGCTCGCCACGACCCCCTGGCCGAAGCAGGCCGTTCCCGTGCGCCGGCTGGCGCTGCGGGGCAACGGCGAGCTGGTCAGCAGCCACGACGACGGCAGCCTCAGGCGCTGGCGGGGGAAGCGACTGATGGGGCTGGGCTATGCGGCCACCGCCGACCTGGGGCCCCTGGTGGCGCTGAAGGGCGGCAGGCTGCTGGCGGCCGACGGGGTCGGTGCCCTGCATCTGCTGGATGCGACGCCCCTGCGGGACGCGATGCCGGTGGATTCAGGGCAGCAGGGGGTCTGGAGCCTGCTGGTGCAGCCCGATGGCGAGGTGATCAGCGGCGGCGAGGACGGCAGCCTGCGGCGCTGGCGCCAGGGTCGGCCGCTGGGACCGGCGCGTCCGACCGGCCAAGGGAGCATCCGGGCCCTGCTGGGCCTGGCCGATGGGGAGCTGATCAGCGGCGGCAGCCTCAGCGCGGCCAGCGGTGAGGAGCAGAGCAGCCTGCGCCGCTGGCGCGGCTTGATCCCCAACGGCGCAGCGGTGGGAGTCGGGGTGGGCGCCATCCGCCAGCTGCTGGAGGATGGCGCCGGCGAGATGCTCAGCATTGCCGATGGCGGCGTGGAGGGCAGCCTGCTGCGCCGCTGGAGGCTGGGCGCGGCGGCGGTGGCAGGGGCACCGGCGAGCCTCGGCGCAGCGGTGCCCCTGCCACCGCCACGGATCAACAGCATGGTGCGGCTGCCGGGCGGAGATCTGCTCGGCGCCAACCGCATCACCGGGGGGCTGCAACGCTGGCAGCGCACCGCCAACGGCCTGAAACCCGGCGAGCTGATCGCCACGGGCCTCGACGGCGTCGGCGGTCTCGCCCTGATGGAGGGTGGCAGGCGGCTGCTGCTGGGCAGCATCCCAGGCCGTGAGGGTGGACAGGATGTGCAGATCCTCGATCTGCAGAGCCGCGAGTGGATGGGCCGCCCGCTGCGGCTTCGCGACGGCTGGGCCTCGGCCCTGGCGGTGCTGCCGGATCAGGGTGTGGTGATCGGCAGCACCGCGGGCGAGCTGCGCTGGATCCAGCCCCGGCGGATCCTCTCGGCAGCCTGCGCCGAACTCGGCCGCAGCCCCCGCAAGGCCGCTCGCTCCTCCGCCCTCAGCACCAATGCAGTTGTGCTGAGGTTGGCACGCCGCGCCTGCTTCAGCTGACCAGACCCCCACCACCAGCCGCCGCCAGCGGCTCGAGGGCTTCGGCCCGATCCTGCGGCAGCCGGGACCTGCGCCCGATCCTTCATGCCGCCGGCGCCGGCGCCGTTGACGGGACGCTGGCCGACATCGTGGCCAGCCTCGGTTCCAGCGACGGGATCATCGGTCGCTGGATCGCTGAGCAGCCCTCCGGGCTCCCCCATGCCGCCAGGAGCCGATCCGCAGCGCACCGGGACACCGATTCCGGGCTTGGCTAGACATGGCCCCTCACGGAGTTGTTCCCTGCGGAGGCACGGATTGATGCGGTCGACTCGCCTGAGGCCCTGGCTGCGGCAGCTGCGCGGCATGGGGCACGTGCTGCCCGCCGCCCTCAGCGGGTATCTGGCGATCAAGGGGCTGCATCCGGATCTGCCGGGCTGGTCCTGCCCGCTGCGAGCCCTCACCGGCATCCCCTGCCCCACCTGCTATCTCAGCCGCGCCACCAGCCAGGCGCTGCTGGGCCACCTGGACCAGGCGATCCAGCTGCATGCCTTCGGGCCCCTGTTGGCGGCCGGCCTGCTGGTCTGGAGCCTCGCCAGCTGGCGCAGCGGCAGGCTGCAGCCCTGGCCGCCGCAGGCCCGCTGGCCGGCCCCGGTCGCCGCCGGAGCCGGTGCGGCCCTGCTGATGTACTGGCTGCTGAGGCTCTGGGTCCGAGCGGCGGGACTGGCGGCGCCGCTGCCCGGCCTGGCGTTTCCGAGCGGCTGAGGCCCCGGCAGCGGCGCCGAGTCGGCTACGGGCCTGGCTCCGGATCCGGCTGCTGCGCCTCCAGGCGGTCGATGAGCTCACCAAACTGCTGCAGCGCCTGCCAGGCGGCCTGGTCCCCAGCCAACGGAGCGCTCGGCCCATCCGTCTGCGCGTCCGGTAGCAGCACCGAAGTCAGCGGCGGCAGCCAGAGGGCACCGAGGGCATCGAAGCTGGCCCAGATCTGACGCCCGGCGGCCTCGGGCCAGAGGTGAAGCGGCAGCACAAACCCGCAGATCTCGGCGTGGCCCTGGGCAGCCATACCGGGACGGGGCAGGTTGCAGCTGACCGCCCGGGGCGGCAAACCCTCGACCTGCAACCAGACGGTGGCAGGGCCCGAGGAGCGGGAATAGCACCACCCCCGCAGCTCCAGGCCATCGGCACTGAGCCCATCGAAGTGCCCCCGCATCCCTCGCAGCTCCGGGGCCAGCGCCGCTCTGAGACGCTCGGCCGTGAGGGGGCCGGCATCGTTGGCCAGGACAAGAGGGAAACAGAAGGCTCGATCAGCCGTCATCGCCAGAAGGCGCAACGACTCGCCAGGGGCGGGATCGGGGTGGGAATCGGGAATCTCCAGCTGAAAGCCGAAGCGGCCGCTGCGGCCCAGTCGCTCAGCCACATCAGGGCGGTCCAGATCGATCGGAGCCATCGCAATCAGCTGGGCGCCCAGGACAAGCCGCACCTCAATGAGTTGCAGCGCGCGATGGTGCACCCAGCCCAGCACCTGGGACGGCGTGATCACATCAACCATTCCCTGAAGAGGCTTCTGCGGCTGGCGCTGCTTCGGGGACTTCGGCGTGGACTTCTGGGTGATCGGTTGCGGCAGCAACGCCCTCAACCGGCCGATCCGGCTCAGCGCCCTCCGCTGCGGAGAAGGCCGCTGAGACGGCGCCAGCAACAGCTGTGGATTCGCTTGGAACGGGTGCCATTGGGACTGGGACCAGACTGACAATCCCGTGGCGAGATCAACGGGATTGCGCAGATACGGCCCGCCCTGATCAGCGGCAAAGCTGTTGAGGGGAGTCGTGTAGAGACAATCCGCGAAGTAGTAATGCACCACCTGGCTCCAGCGCCGCGCCTGTCGGTTCTGCACGGGTGCCCCACCGTGGAGCAGGTTGGCATGCCAGATCAGCACCTGACCACGACGGGGAAGGAACTGTTCCAGCTGCAGGCCGTGGAGATCGACATCCCGCTGCCAGACGGGTTCAAAGAAGCGCTGGGGATGGGGTTCGGCCGCCACTTGTTCAGGGCTCAGGCCAAGACTGGCGGCACTGTGATAGTCAAGCCGATGACTACCAGGAAAGTAGATCAACGGGCCACTGTCGGGCTCGACATCGTCCAGGGGAATCCAGACCCCGCACATGAAACCCCGGGGCAGGGAATGGAAATGCACAGCATCACTGTGATAGGGCTGCTCGCTACCGACGGCGAAATTGAGAGTTTGAAAGGCATAGGGTTCGCGGCCATAGACATGGCGCAGCAAATCGAGCACGTCAGGTTGCAACGCCAGGCTCCGCACCGCGGCGTGCTCGCGCCATCCGTCCTGCACCCTGGGCGCGCCTGTCCGCCCGGCTTCCCATGCATCCAGATCAGCCTTGAGACGCCGCTGCTGATCGGCGATCACCTCCCTGCAGTCGCTCAGAAAGGCTGCGTCGTCAATCTCGTGGATGCAATAGCCCTTCTTGCTGAGCTGGGCCGCCTGCTGCGACCAGCGACCGAAACGGCCAGCCGCCAGCAGGGTATCGACGTCGGGGCGATCAATCAGGGGCAGTCCCTGAAGATCAAGGGTCATCGCTGACTGACCTCAAGCCTTCCCCCAGGCCTGGCCGCTGGGCTGGATGGGCGCAGAGCCAGGGAAAAATTTTCCTCAACCAGCGAGAGATGGGGGCTGTAGTGGGGATCGGCGCTCAGCAGATGTCCCCAACGCCGGAGCATCGCCTGGCGCTCCTGTTGCCACTGAGCCATGGCCTCGGGGCTGGAGGGAGCGCCGCGACTGCGGGACTCGTGATGGAGCAGCGAGGCGTCGGGGCAATAGAGATTGCGGTAGCCACGCGCCATCAGACGCAGGCAGAAATCCACGTCGTTGTAGTTCACGCGGAAGTAGTCGACATCAAATCCACCCACCTCCTGAAACAAGGCCTTGCGCACGACCATGACGGCTGCAGTCACGGCACTGAGCTGATGGACCAGCTGCAACCGCAGCTGGTAGCCAGCGGCCTCGGCATCAAAGTATTTATGGGCATGACCGGCTATACCACCGATCCCCAGCAGCACCCCGCCATGTTGCACGCTGGCGTCATCAAAAAGTAAGCGGGCGCCCACCGCCCCGATCTCCGGCCGCAGCGCCTGGGCCACCATCGTGCGCAGCCAGCCTGCCTGCAGGGCTTGGACATCGTTGTTGAGAAAAGCGAGCACCTCGCCGCGGGCCAGATCTGCGGCCTCGTTGTTCAAGGCGGCGTAATTGAACGGGCCAGGCCGGCGCAGCAGCCGCACGCCCGGACGGGCCTCGAGTTCGGCCAGGTAGGCCACACTGACCGGATCCGAACTGTCGTTGTCGATCACCAGGATCTCCGTGGGCGGAGAGCCCGCCGCCGTGCGCTGCAGCGACTCCAGACAGCCGCGCAGCAACTCGGAGCGATCGCGCGTGGGAATGATCACACTGACCAGGGGCGCTGGATCTGGAAGCGACCAATGCAGGCAATGGCCGCCAGCCGAGCGGGACGTGACCGCAACCGGCCGACCCTGACGCGCCAGAAAGCTGGCCAGGGTGCTGGCGCTGACGGCATCGCCCCGGCCCTCTCCGCAGCGATCGGCGCGGTGATAGAGCACCTCCGGCAGATGCACGATCTGCTCGGGCCGGCAGGCAGCGGTCGCCTCCAGCGCCAGGCCATAGAGGCTGACGGGCTCAGCCGCAGCGGCGAGCCGGCGGGCAACCGTCTGGGCCAGATCGGCTCGGATCAACCAGCAATGGGAGTAGTGGGGATCGCTGTAGAGCAGATCCGGATTCCAGGCAGGCTTGAACTGGGGGCTGTGACGTCGCCCGGCTGCGCTGATGCGGTCCTCGTCGGCGTAGAGCACCAAGGCCTCGGGATGCTGGTCGATCGCAGCGGCAAAACGGCGCAGGGCCTGGCAAGCCAGCCGATCCCCGCTCTGCAGCAGCACCAGCCAGGTCCGGGGATCATCCACCTCGGCCGCACTGTCGAGATCGAGCAACTCAAAGGGCCCTGGCCACTGGCGTTTCAGGCTCTGAAGCGAGATCTGCAGGCCGTTGGCCTCGGGACTCTGGCCCCAGAGGCCTGGCGAGAAGCGGGGGCGCTGCCGATCCTCACCGGCAGGGGCAGGTGGGCGGAGCTCCTGGGCCCTGCTCGACTCGGCGGCCAGGGCGGGCCGCTCGCGACGTTCGATCCAGATCTCGTAGCCCAGCAAAGGCCGGCTGCCACGCGCCAGCAGACGGTTGTAGTCGCTCCAGAGCCTTGAGAGTGGACGCCTGA
>JBAPUA010000113.1:0-30556 GCA_049282435.1 Cyanobium sp.
GCTTGGTGCAGGTGAGCAACACCCTGGGCTGCCTCAACCCGATCGCCGAGCTGGCACCCCTGACCCACGCCGCTGGCGCCCTGCTGCTGGTGGATGCCTGCCAGAGCCTGCCGCACCAGCGTGTGAACGTGGCCGAGCTGGGCTGTGATTTCCTGGTGGGCTCCTCCCATAAGTTCTGCGGACCCACCGGCATGGGCTTTCTCTGGGCCCGGGAGGCCTTGCTGGAGGCCATGCCGCCGTTTCTGGGCGGCGGCGAGATGATTCAGGACGTGGGCCTCGACACCAGCACCTGGGCCGATCTGCCCCACAAGTTCGAGGCCGGCACTCCCGCCATCGGCGAGGCGATCGGCATGGGGGCCGCCATCGACTACCTGCAGGCGATCGGCATGGATCGCATCCACGCCTGGGAGCAGCGGCTCACCCGCCAGCTGTTTGCGAGGCTGCAGGCGATTGAAGGGCTGACGATTCTGGGCCCCACGCCGGAGCAGCAGCCCGATCGCGCCGCCCTGGCGGCCTTCTCGGTGGAGGGTCTGCACGCCAATGACATCGCTGCCCTGCTCGATTCGGCCGGCATCTGCATTCGCAGTGGCCATCACTGCACCCAGCCCCTGCATCGCCACTACGGCCTCTCGGGCACGGCCCGCGCCAGCCTCGGCTTCACCACCACGCCCGAGGAGATCGATCGTTTCGCCGAGGAGCTGCAGAGCACGATCGGCTTCCTGCGGGAGCACAGCTGAGCCTGGCTGGGCGCTGAGGTCTCCGTTGTTGGCTGGCAAGCCAGGGTCCGCTGGGCACAAGTCACGGATGGCCTGGACTGGGATGGCCGGCCTGGAGGTTGATCAGCGAATCGTCAGCAGCGGTGGTAGACGCCACCCTGCTGAATCGACAGGGCCCGGTACAGCTGCTCCAGCAGCAGCAGCCGTGCCAGTTCGTGGGGGAAGGTCAGGGGCGAGAGGCTCAGGATCCAGCTGGCGCGGGCTTTGAGGGCCGGATCCAGTCCATCGGCCCCGCCGATCACGAAGGCCAGCCGATCCGAGCCGCTGCCCTGCAGGCGCTCGGCGAAGGGCACCGATCCCCACAGCTCGCCCTCTTCACTCAGCAGCACCAGCTGTTCGTCGGAGCGCAGCTGGGCCACGATCGCCTCGCCTTCGCGCTGGCGGGTTGAATCTCTGACTTCGCTGATGGTCAGGCCGGGCAGGCGCTTGAGATAAACCTCCAGGCCCTCCTGAATCCAGCGTTTGCGCACCTTGCCCACCGCAAGCACCCGGATCCGGCTGGGATTGAGCACGGTGGAGGGGACAGCGTCCCGGCAGATTAGGGGGCGGGCGTCTGACCATCTGGCGGCCCCACTGGTCTGCTGCCGGCGAGGCGATGCGCTGTCCATTAAGAAAGCTCTGGACAACCGGCATTTCGACCACCAAGTCAGCCGAGAGCCATTGCCATATCAAGGCTCCATTGATCAAGGCTCCGGTTTCCCAGAGCTTCCTTAAGCATCGGTTGGCGCGTGACAGCAGGAGTTCCTGATCTGCGAACCTGCTGAAATGCTTGATGGCCTCGAGGAGTGATCATTGCCAATGATCACTTCGTGCCACCTGGGTATGGGGTGAATCGTAATTTGCCGCTTCGAAGAATATCTGTCGTCCCTCGCCGGATGGGAGCGGAATTGGCGGCAACGATCGTCATCCCCTGTGGTCATTGGTTGGGCTATGCCATAGGTATTTTGCAGTGTAAGTCCAGGGCGGTTCAGGATTGCCATGGCGTTCTGCCGTTGGCCAGGCTGATCTGCAGAAACAGGCTGCAGGGCAATCGCAATGGAGTTGCTTTGTGGTTGATTTCTGCCGTCGGTCATTGTATCGAAATTGGGGTCCATTTTGGAGCCGGAATCATTCCCGTCAGCGATCCTGGTCCAGGCGAGAGGATCGAAGCCTGGCTGAGCCCCCGGCTTCCTTGGGCGATCACCCGGCCTGGCAGGTGCTGGGCTTGGCGCCTGTCCTGTGGCCTGCACAAGCCGTGGTTGTGGGCGGGGCGATTTGCAGGTTTCTTTCGGAACCTTGACAACCGTGCCATCCCTGGCAGACCTTGGAGGGTTCCTGCTGCCAACGGCGTGTCCCTCGACCTTTCAATCCTCACCGGGATTGTGATTCCTTTTTTGTTCAAGCTGGTCGGTGGTGTTGCCATCTGGGTGGTGGGTGGGTGGTTGATCAACTTCGCCATGAAGTTGACACGCAGAGCCCTGGCCTCCGGTGGCAATCTTGACCCCAGTCTGATCGTCTATCTGGTTAATTTTCTTTCGGCCCTGCTGCGGGTCATCCTGGTGGTGTCGATTCTCGGATACTTCGGTGTCCAGACCGCCAGCTTTGCCGCCTTGCTGGCCGGTGCCGGCCTGGCGATCGGAGCGGCCTGGAGCGGCATGCTCGGTAACTTCGCCGCTGGAGTCTTTCTGATGATCAATCGCCCCTTCAGTGTGGGGGACTTCATCACCGGCGGTGGAGTCACCGGTACCGTTGAGGAAATTGATATGTTCGTGACCATTGTCCGCTCTCCCAACAATGTGCGTTTGATCGTGCCAAATGGCAAGATGTTTGGTGACACAATCGAGAACTTTTCAGCCAATTCTTACCGCCGTGTGGATTTGTTTGCCCAGCTTGACAGCAGTGCCGATGTGACTTTGGCGATCACGCTGTTGAGGGATGCGATCAAAATGGTGCCGAATCAGTGCGCGGGCAAGGATGCGGATGTCGAGCTGCTGGAATTCACAGAACGAGGCCCGAGGCTGGTCGTGCGGCCCTACGCCAGCAACGATCATTACTGGCAGGTCTATTTCGATACCAATCGCCTGATCTCCGACGTTTTGACCAAGGCTGGCTTCCCCGCGCCGCGTCTGCCGGTGCAGCTGGCCTCGGTCGCCAGCTGAACCGGCTCTGGGCAGCGGGCTGGCGACAGCGACCTGGGCGAAGCGGGAGGATGGCCCTTCACTTCCCTGGTCCATGTCCCTGGTCCCTGGCCTGCGGCCATCGATGGCTTCGATGATTCAAGTGGCGCCTGCACCTTCGCCCAACCTCTTCCTGGTGGTGCTGGGGGGGCGGCTGCCGGCGGCCCATATCGAGTTGCATGACGTGCGCTTCGTGGTCGGCGCCACGATCGATGACACGCTGCCGGTCCTGCGCCGCCAGTGGTTCGGATCCCGGCGGGGGCTCCATCTCGACAGCTGGATGCGGGTCCGCTCGGTCGATGGCTATCGGGTGGAACTGCGGCCGGAACCCTTCACGGGACCGGAGCGCCTCTGGTTCGTCAACATGGGCGGTTACGACCCCGCCCAGCTGGCCGAGCTGCATGCCTTCGGGCTGTACGTGGCCACCAGCGCCGAGGCCGCTCGCGCCGCCGCCCGTCGCCAGCTGTTGCCGCATGCTCTGGAGCGCCACAAGGACGATTTGCACGGGGTGGAGGCAGCGCTGGATGGCGTCGCTGCGCTCGAGCCGGAGTCGGCCCTGGCCGTGCAGGAGACCCTGGACCTGGGGCGCGAACCCGGAGTCGGAGCCCCGCGGCGCCTGGCGCTGCATCTCATCGCCGATGGCACGCACCAGCCCCAGCGGCCCGACTGGTGCGGCTATCGGCCGATCTGAAACGGGTCGCCGGGTCCCGGGCGGCAGGCTCTGGCCCCACCGGACGCAGCGCCAGGAGCCAGCGCCACTGGGATTGGCGTCGAGCGGTTCGTTCCCGGCGAGATCGGCGCGGAGATCAGGTTCGCCGTCCCCGGGACCATCGCTATGGTGCCCAGCCGTCGGCTGATCCGCGCGGTTCGCGCTGGCTTCCCCATCTCTGCAGGCAGCGCTGCCGTGTCCCTGGGTTCCCCCTCTGATGGGATCCCTCACTGGGCCCTCGATCCAGGGCTCCAGGATCTCAGGCTGGATGTTGTTGTTCTCCCCTGGCCTGGTGTTGCCCCTGCCGCCCCGTCTGAGTTCTTGGGTCCAGCGGTTGGTCGTTCTGCCCGCCGATTCCACCGCCAGCCGACACCCCGGAGCTGCCGCGTCCGGGATGCGCGGTGCCGGCCGGCGGCGGGCCCTTGTGCCGCTGCTGTCGCTACTGGTGCTGAGCGCCTGTGCCATTCCCGCTGCCAAGGCTCCTTTCCCGGTCCAGACCCTGGCGGATGCCGGCCTGAAACCCCTCGCCGCCGACACGTTGGCGGCCTGTGCGCGCGCCCTGGCCCTGCCCCCCGAACTGGCCAGACCTGCCGATCCCAGCAACTTCGGTCAGCGCCAGGCCCGGGATGACTTCGGCCGGGCGGTGCCGAACCGGCCGCAGTTGATCGTGCTGCATGAAACCGTGATCTCCGCCGCTGATACGGCCAGGCTGTTCGCCACTCCCCATCCACGCGATGAGGACCAGGCCAGTTACCACCTGCTGATCGATCGGCTCGGCCAACGGCTGCGGATTGTGCCCGATGACAGCCGTGCCTACGGGACGGGTATGGCGGCCTTCGGTGACTTCACGGTGCGGATCCGGCCCAGTTCGGTGGGATCGCTCAACAATGTGGCCCTGCATCTGAGTCTGGAGAGCCCGGTCGATGGCCGCGGCGACGGCGACGCCCACTCCGGCTACAGCGCCCAGCAATACCGGGTGATGGCGGGTCAGGTGCTGCTCTGGCAGGCGGCCTACGGCATCCCGATCAGTCGGGTCACCACCCACGAGGCGGTGGATCGCAGCCACAGTCGCCGCGATCCCCGCAGTTTCCGCTGGCAGGCCTTCGATGGCGCCTGGCGTGCGGCGGCCGAGCGCTGTGGATTGACCGCGTATGACCGGGGGCGGGCGACGATCTGAGGGTTGGCGGCAGGGCGTGGGTTTGCCGGACCGTGCTGGAGCTCGATGGTGAGGATGGGGCGGGACATGGCGGGCGACTGGGTTGTACAGGGGGTGTCGTTGTGGCCTGCGCTCGCCTTCTTGGCAGCCGCTTGCGCAGCGTCCCAGCTGTCCCCTGCGATCCGTTCCCTCCCTGATCGCTTGGCTGGATCGCTCAGCCCAGACGGCCGAAGAGTCGGAGATCTCACCCCGCCGCCGCAATCGGCATCCGCCACCCGCCCCCGAACGAACGACCGCTGACCTTGAGCGCGGGCGCCGCCTGGCGGCGTTTGAACTCGGCGCGGCGCAGCAGCTGATACACCCGCTGGGTCTGCTCCGGTTCACTGCCTGCGGCGATCAGCTGCTCCGGGCTGGCCAATCCCTCGATGTAGGCCTTCAGCAGCGGATCGAGCACGGAGTAGTCGGGCAGGGAATCGCTGTCTTTCTGGTCGGGGCGCAGCTCGGCGCTCGGTGCTTTGGTGCGGATGGTCAGTCCGATCAACTCGCCGTTGGCCGGTAATCCCAGTGCGTTGCGGCACGGGCCTGACGCCGGACTGTCGATCCAGTCGCAGAGCCCAAAGATCGTGGTCTTGTACAGATCACCAATCACGGCCAGCCCGCCGTTCATGTCGCCATAGAGGGTGCAGTAGCCCACCGCCAGTTCGGATTTGTTGCCCGTGGAGAGCAGCAGCTTTGCCTGTTGATTGGCCATGGCCATCAACAGGGTGCCGCGGATGCGCGATTGCAGGTTTTCGGCGGTCACTCCGGTCGGTTCGCCCCCCAGCGCCGGCTGCAGGCTGGTGGCGAAACTGCCCATCAGCTCGGCGATCGGCAGCCTGTGGTGGCTGATGCCCAGCCGCAGGGCCAGGGCCTCGGCATCCACCAGGGACCCCGCTGAGCTCCAGGGGGAGGGCATCAGCAGGGCACCCACCTGCTCAGCGCCGAGGGCGGCGCTGGCGATCACCGCCACCAGGGCCGAGTCGATGCCGCCGCTCAGACCCAGCAGGGCACCGCTGAAGCCGCATTTGCGGGCGTAGTCGCGCACCCCCAGCACCAGGGCCCGCAGCAGTTGTTCCTCGGCGCAGGGTTGCCCCTGGTGGGTTCGCCCTGGAGACGCCGGGGCCGCAGCCCATTCGATGCTGGATCCCGGCGGCGGCGCCTGCCAGAGGGCCAGTTGCTCTTCGGAGCAGCGCAGCTGGCAGAGGGGACGGCCCGCCTGGTCCACCACGAAGCTGGCGCCGTCGAAGACCAGATCGTCGTTGCCGCCCACCTGGTTGACGTAGACCACGGGACAGCCCAGCCGGCCGGCGGCCCGGGCCGCCAGCCGCTGCCGCAGGTTGAGCTTGCCCTGGCCGAAGGGGGAGGCGGAGAGGTTCAGCAGCAGGTCGATGCCCTGGCACTCCAGCGCAGCGAGCGGATCGGCCCCCTCCAGCCGGTGGCCCTGCAGCTCCCCCTCCACCCAGAGGTCCTCGCAGATGGTCAGCCCCAGGCGCCAGCGGCGCCCCTGGCGCTCCAGCTCCAGCACGGCCGTGCGCTCTCCGGGGAGGAAGTAGCGGCGTTCATCGAAGACGTCGTAGCTGGGCAGCAGCTGTTTGCGGGCCACCACCTGCCAGCTCCCCCCTTCCACCAGGGCCACGGCGTTGTGCAGCCGGGGGCTGGTGGCCGTGGCGATCGGCTCCGCGATCCCCACCAGCACGGTCAGGCTGGCCGGCAGGCTGGTCGCCAGGCGTTGCAGTTCCCGCTGTTGCCGCTCCAGCAGCGCCGGCCGCAGCAGCAGGTCCCGGGGTGGGTAGCCCCAGAGCGAGAGCTCAGGGGTGAGCAGCAGGTCGGCGCCGGCGGCCGCCGCCTGCAGGCCGGCCTGCTCGATCAGGTGACCGTTGCCCTCCAGGTCCCCCACCAGGGGATTGAGCTGGGCCAGGGCGAGACGCATCAGGGCTGGGGCAGTCCGTAAGGATTGTGCTGCAGCAGCACCGGCCACAGTTCGGCGGGCACCTCAGCGGGGTCGGGGCGATCGCGGATCCGGGAACTGGCACTGGCCGCGATGGTCAGAGGCAGGACCTCGACACGAGCACCCAGGTCCCGCAGGGCCATCAGGCTGGCCTCATGCAACGGCCAGCCCTGGCGCGGGGCGATCGCCAGCACGCATTGGCTGAGCACCTGGGAGGCGTCTTTCCAGCGGGGAATCTGGGCGGCCAGGTCACTGCCCACCACGAACACCAGTGCCTGCCCGGGCCAGCGCCGGCGCGCCTTGTCCAGGGTCTCGATCGTCCAGGGGCTGCTGAGCTCCTGCTCCAGACTCAGCCGCGGATCGCTGATCGCGTCCACCAGGGCGCCCAGCAGGGCGGCACGCAGCTCCAGGGGGGCGGCGTGTTGCTTGAGGGGGTTGTCGCTGGCCCAGGTGACCACGCGTGGATAGAGGGCCAGCAGTCCCTCCAGCAGGGCCCGATGGCCGCGAGTGGGGGGATCGGCGCTGGTGCCGAACAGGGCGATGGCGGCAGGGTCGGTGGGGAGCGTCAAGGGCAACGTCAGGGCAGAAGACCTGGGCCCAGGGAACCTGAGCCCAGGAGGCCTGAGCCATGGGGGGCGTTGCCGTTGGTCAGCGGGCGCCAGTCCCCCAGCCAGCTCCGGGTCTCGGGATCCTGCTCCGCCAGGCGGCGCAGCAGGGCCCCCGGCTGACCCGCCGCCATCGTGCTGCGCAGCAGTTCGGCCGCCGCCAGCCGGCCCGTGCGACGCGTGGTGGCCACCGCCAGGACCGCCTGGGCCACGGCCACCGGCGCCGCCGGGGCCAGGCTCAGCCCCCCACTGAACGGAGCCGCCAGCAGCAGCAGCTGACGCAGGCCGCCCAGCAGGACCTGCAGTCCCAGCTGGGCGCCTCCGAGCAGGGCGTTGTGGCCGGAGAGCCTCCCCAGCAGCTGGCGGGCGCTGCTGCGGGTCATCGGCAGGCCGTAGAGCTGGCAGAGCTGCAGCACCAGGGCGCTGTCGCAGGCCAGGCCGCCGGCCAGATCGAGCAGCATCAGGGGGTTGGCGGCCACGCCGGTGGCCTTGACGGCGGCAAAGCGACCGATCAGGTTCTGGGCCTGGCGGCGGCCCTGGCGCAGCCGCTGTTGATGCAGGCCCTGGCTGAAGCGATCGGCTGCCCGCAGGGCATTGAGGGCCAGCAGGCGCTCGCCGTGCTGGCCCAGCAGCGCCGCCAGCTGCTCGGACAGGGGCTCGACGCGCGGCGCCTCGATGCAGCTGCGCACCCGTCCATCGGCCAGCAGCTGGGGCCGTCGCGGCGCCGCCGCCACGGCGATCGGTTCGAGTTGGCGGGCATCCGCCGGCAGACGCCGGCGGATGCTGGCCTTGAGGGCCTCAAGTTCGGCGGCGGGCCAGCAGTCGCAGCGGTTGAGCACCAGCAGCAGGGGCTTGCCGCTGGCCAGCAGCGTCTCCAGGGCTTCGCGTTCGTTTTCGCTGAGATCGCTGTCGATCACCAGCAACACCAGGTCGGCGCCGACGGCTACCCGGGCGGCCAGACGGGCCCGGGCCGCCGCCGCGATCTCATCGATGCCGGGGGTGTCGACCAGGTTGACCGAGGCGAGGCCCGGAATCGCCCGCGGCCAGGGCCGCTCCTGCTGCCGCCGGGTGCAGCCATGGGCCACATCGGTGGCGAAGTGTTCGTCCCCCAGCAGCGCATTCAGCAGGCTCGACTTGCCCACCCCCACCCGGCCGAAGACGGCCACCCTCAGCTGCCGCTGTTCCAGGCGCTGCAGCTGGCGATCGAGCCCCTGCAGTTCCGGTCCCAGCAGGCTGCGTTCACGCGGGCTGAGCTGAAGTTCGCCGCGCCAGCGGCGCAACAACAGCCTGCAGCGTTCAGGCATGGCCGGGGCGGCGCTGCTGGTCATGGCGCCGGCGCTTCGCCCGCCGCCAGGGGTTTGCGCCACCAGCCCGCCAGCACCGCCAGCACCGCCTCCGGACCGATCACGCCGACGAAGCCGCCGAACTCATCGACCACCACCCGCACGCCGGAGCCGTGGCGGCGGAAGCTGGTGAGCAGGCGGTCAGCCCGGATCATCTCCGGCACGAACTCCACCGGCTCGCACAGGGCCACCACATCGGTGTGTCCCTCGCCCTGCACCAGGGCCGTCAGCAGGCGGTCGCGGCTGGCGACGCCGAGGACTTCGTCGACCTCCTCGCCCAGCACCACCCACCAGGGGGCATGGTTGCGCAACAGGATCGCCCGCTGACTCTCCAGGCTGCCATTGCCATCGATCGTCGGCGCCGACACGCGCGGCACCATTAAATCGCGGGCGGTCAGATCGTTGAGCTGGAACACCTTGGCGATCATCGCCGCCTCATCGGCTTCGATCTGACCTTTCTGGGATCCCAGCCGCGCCAGCAGCCGGATCTCCTCCTCGTCGGTGCTGATTTCGTTCTCGGCGGTGATCGCCGGCATCAACTGCTCCAGCACCAGCACCAGGGGCAGCATCAGCTTCTGGAACAGCCCCACCGCCGGCGCGGTGGCCAACGAGACCGGCAGGGCCAGTTTGCTGCCGATCGCCTTGGGCAGAATCTCGCCCAGCAGGATCACCAGCACCGTCAGACCGACGGAGAACAGCGGCAGGGCCGGACCGTCGATGCCCCGCTTGTGGAACACCTCGGCGGCGAAGCCCCCCACCATCAGGCTGCCGAAGATGTTGAAGACGTTATTGGCGATCACCAGCACCGCCAGGGTGCGCCCCAGCCGCTGGCGCAGCAGTTCCAGTCGCCTGGCCCCGCGCACCGGCCGCTCGCGGCTGGCCAGCTCGTGCACCTTGACCGGGTTGACGGTGAGCAGGGCCGCCTCGATGCCTGAACAGACAAAGGAGCCCGCCAGCATCAGGGCGACGACCACGGCTAGCAGCACGTAGTCGTTCATGACGTCGGCCTGTGGCGGCGCGGGGTTGGGTTCAGGGGTAAGGGACGGCCGATGAGAGGAAGGCTAGGGGGGGAGTGTCGCAGCCCATGATCCACCGCATTCAAGCGGCTGTGCCATCTTCTCGCTGTACACCCACCGACTCAGAGATGCCTGAGCCCCTGATCGATCCGCTGGTGCTGGCCGAACGCCGGGGGCGTTTCCTGCGTCAGCTCGGCGGTGCGGCGGCGGTGATTCCAGCGGCGCCGCTGGTGACCCATCACGCCGATGTGGAGCACGCCTTCCGGCAGAACAGTGATTTCTGGTATCTGACCGGCTTCGATGAACCCGGTGCGGTGGCCCTGTTTCTGCCCCACCGCAGTGACAACCCCTTTGTGCTGTTCGTCGAGCCCAAGGATCCGGCCGCCGAGGTCTGGAACGGCTTCCGCTGGGGTTGCGAGGGGGCCGTCGCCCACTTCGGCGCCGACCTGGCCCATCCCCGCAGCGAGCTGGCCGAACGGCTCGGCGCCTATCTGGAGGGGGCCGAAGGCATCGCTTTCCGGGTGGGTCGTCATCCGGAGGTGGAGCCGCTGGTGCTCAAGGCCTGGGCCCGCCAGCTGGACCGGGCGCCCCGCAGCGGCCATGCCGCCCTGGGCCTGGTGGCCCCCTGCCCGTTGCTGCATGAGCTGCGGCTGCGCAAGAGCCCCGAGGAGCTGGTGCGGATGCGGGAGGCGGCCCGCATCTCCGCCGAGGCCCACGAGCTGGCCCGGCAGGTGGTGCGTCCCGGACTCAACGAGCGCCAGATTCAGGCTGTGATCGAGCAGCACTTCCTCGAACAGGGCGCCCGCGGTCCGGCCTATGGCTCGATCGTGGCCGGTGGCGACAACGCCTGCGTGCTGCATTACACGGCCAACAACGCCGCGCTGCGCGCTGGCGATCTGCTGCTGATCGACGCCGGCTGTTCGCTCGGCGATTACTACAACGGCGACATCACCCGCACCTTCCCGATCAACGGTCGCTTCAGCGGCGAACAGCGGGCCCTCTACGAGCTGGTGCTGGCGGCCCAGGAGGCGGCCGTCGCTGCGGTGGCGCCGGGCCAGACGGCGGAGCAGGTGCATGACACGGCCGTGCGGGTGCTGGTGGAAGGCCTGCTGGAGCTGGGCTTGGTGGTGGGCTCGGTCGATGGCGTGATCGAACAGGGGGCCTTCCGCCATCTGTACATGCATCGCACCGGCCATTGGCTGGGCCTCGATGTGCACGATGTCGGCGCCTACCGGCTGGGCGAACATCACATCGAGCTGGAGCCCGGCATGGTGCTGACCGTCGAGCCCGGCCTCTATGTGAGTGATCGGCTGGCCGTGCCGGAGGGCCAGCCGGAGATCGAGGAGCGCTGGAAGGGCATCGGCATCCGGATCGAGGATGACATCGCTGTCAGCGACCAGGGCCACGAGAACCTGACCGCCGCCGCCCTCAAGGCGCCGGTGGCGATGGAGCGCTGAAATCAGTCCAGCAGCGCCTCCAGCACCCGCCCGACCTGGTCACTGCTGGTCAGGATCCGGTCGGCGCCGGCGGCCAGCAGCTGCTGCTCATGCAGGCGGCGTCGCTCCCGCTGGCCTGGTTCATGCAGATGCGGCGGCGAGACCGCCAGGCTGAGGAATCGTTGGGCCGGTACCCGTTCGCGGGCGCGCTGCACCGTCTGCACATCGGCGACGGTGTCGCCCAGATAGGCCACCACCGGAGCGTCGGGTCCCAGGCAGGTGCCACTGGCTGTCAGCAGGGTCTCGGCCAGCCGCAGCAGGCCGGTGGGATCGGGTTTGTCGGGAGCATCGCCCATGGCGATCAAGGGGGGATCCTGCAGGCCGAGGCGCCGCTGCAGCACGTAGCGCGCCGAGGGGGGCTCGGCGCCGCTGACGAAGCCCCAGAGGAAACCTGCCGCGCTCAGGGCGGTGAACAACTCCGGCCCCACCAGCAGCGGCTCCTGGCCGATGAAGCCCCGCCACAGGGCCGGATCGCCCTCGGGGTCACCGCCGAAATAGTGTTCGCAGAAGGCGGCTACCAGGGTGTCGAAAGCCGGCAGCGCTGCTGCGGCGGCGCTCGGGCGGTGGCGGCGCAGCAGTTCCAGGGAGGCCTCCCAGTCGTTGTTCCAGCAGCCCTCGCTCTTGAGGGTGTCGATCTGGGCCGGTTCGGGCCGCCAGCCGCCGAACTGATGCACCGTTTCGACGATCGCCCGGCGGTAGCTGGCCGCCACGTCGCGGATGACGCCGTCAATGTCGAACAGCAGGACGGCGCGGGCGCTCAGGGTTTGGCAGGCAGCTTGGACTGGTAAGTTACTTGTTTGCTTCCATACCTTGGGCAACGAGACCATGACAGCACCCGAGGGCGCCGTGAATGCGACCAGCAGCCCGGCTGATGTGGTCGAAGCTGCCGTGCCCGCCACGACGGAGGGACGTCCGGTGATGCGCGGCGGCAGCGCCGCCCTCGCCACCGCCACCATCGACGAGGACGGCGTTCCTTCGGGCTACACCCCCAAGGCCGATGAAGGCCGCTTTCTGCTCAAGATCCTCTGGCTCCCCGACAACGTCGCCCTGGCCGTGGACCAAATCGTCGGTGGTGGCCCCAGCCCCCTGACCGCCTACTTCTTCTGGCCCCGGGAGGATGCCTGGGAAACCCTCAAGAGCGAGCTTGAGGGCAAGAGCTGGATCACCGATAACGAGCGCGTCGAGGTCCTCAACAAGGCCACCGAAGTCATCAACTACTGGCAGGAGGAAGGCCGCGGCAAGTCTCTGGAGGAGGCCAAGTCCAAGTTCCCGGATGTCACCTTCTGCGGTACCGCCTGATTGGCGGGCTGGCTGCGGCCGGCATCTCAACGCGACCGCACTGTGGAAATCAGTCACGGATCCATGCCCCTGCAAGCGTCCGATCCGGGCGCTTTTTTGTTGGCTGCCGTCAGGATCGCCAGGTGGGCAACGATGAGCCGCCGCAACCTGCTGCTCCCCGGAGCTGCCGCACCCGGTCGTTTGACAGTCGAGGGCGGCCCCTGCCGCCGGCGCTCCCCCTGCTGCGATCGCCTGAGACTGGAAATCTGAGCAGGAGGCCGGCGCCATGGTCTGTCTGTGCCGTGGTCTGCCTATGCCATGGTCTGCCTGCGTTGAGGGATGGCGATCGGGTCGTCCGCCTGGGGCTCGGAGCAGCCACTGAGGCCTGCGCCGAGCCTGCCGCTGCTGGCGCCCTGGTCAGGATGCGGCCACGCTTCAGGTCCAGGCCAGTCGCTGCAGTCGGCAGGCGGTTCAGCCCCCGGGTCTGGCTTTGAGGGCGGCTTCGGCCAGTTCCGTGCCCCAGGTCACCAACCCCCAGCCGAGCCCCAGGAGCGTGCCCCACCACCAGGTGCTGCACCACAGCCGCTCCAGTGGCCGGCTGTCATCCCCGGAACCGGAGCGGGGCAACTGCCAGCCGAGCTGCAGGGCTGCATAGACCACCAGCAGCACCCAGGCGGGGACCGATTCGGACCCGACCCGGAAGCCCAGTTCCTGCCAGCGCAGCAGGCTGAGGATCGCCGCCAGGCTGATCAGGCCGGCGATCGCCCCCGCCGCCCCGGACCACTGCCGCTCGCCCACCCCCAGCCGGCGGGCCAGCAGGGCGGCCAGGGCCGTGGTGGCCAGGCTCGTCAGGCCATAGCGCAGCACCACATCCGCCAGCGACAGGGGCGATGGACCCAGCAGCACCAGCAGCATCAAGACGTTGACGAGCGCTTCGCCATGGCGCCGATGGATCCAGGGAGAGGTGAGCCAGCACCAGGCCCGGCGCGGATCGCCGCTGCTGTCCTGGTCCAGCAGACCGCTATGGCGCAGGCGCCGCAGGGGGCCGAGCGTGAGCGCCTGAGCCAGGGCCAGGGTGAGGGCTAGCACCACGCCACCGCTCCAGCGCCAGCCATCGAAGATGGCCTGGTCCAGTTCGCCGGCCCCCCAGGCCAGCACCAGGCTGAAACTGGCGGCCAGGGCTGTGCCCGCCCCCAGAGCCTGCAGATCGCTGCCCAGCCCCGGCGCGAGTACGGCCGCCTGGATCGGCCGGCCGGCCGCGGCGCCAGGGCGGCGCTTGCGGGGCGGGGTCAGCGGAGCCTCGGCGTTGGCCGGGGGCTGGCGGCGGGTCGCGGCGGGCGGCGTGAGGCCGGTGGCGGCTTCGATCAGGTCATGCAGTTCGGCCAGCACCGCTGGGGTGTAGGTGCGTGCCAGGTGATCCGAGAGGGCCTCGATCGCCATGGCGCTGTGCTCGCCGCGCCCCTGCAGCAGTTGGCGCATCAGCGGCTGGCTGGCCAGATCGCGCACGGGTCCCTTGAGGCTCTCCTCAGCCCCGAGAGCATCGATCAGCCGATTGGCGAGGGCCTGGCCGTGGTCGGGGTCCAGGTTGTCGCTCTCCATCCAGCTCCGCAGCTGCAGGCCCAGTTCCCGCCCCGTTCCCATCCGAGCGACCGTTGTCGAACGAGCTTAGGAAGTGGCGAAGCCGGCATCGGCCTCAAACTGCCGGGCAGCGGCGGCGCTGGCCTCACAGCTGAACAATTCCTCGGCGATGGCCGGGCTGATCGTGAAGGTGTCCAGGCCCGCCGCTGCCAGCCGCCCCAGATCGGCGCTCTGGCGCAGGCTGGCCACCAGCAGACGCACGCTGGAGCCCAGTCCGTCCAGGCTGCGCCGCATGGCGACCAGCTCGGCCTGGCCATCGCGTCCCTGATCGCCGATGCGGCCGAGATAGGGCGCGATGTAGGCGGCACCCAGGGCCGCGGCGATCAGCACCTGGGGCACCTCGTAGCAGGCGGTGAGGGTCACCGGCACAGCGGCGGCGATCAGTTCCCGGGCCGCCGCGGCTCCCGCCAGGGTCACCGGCAGCTTGACGGCGATCCGGTCGGGGGCGAGGCCCGCCAGCTGGCGCCCGCAGGCCAGATAGCTGGCGGCATCGCCGCCCCAGGCCTGCAGATGCAGCTCTCTGCAGCCGAGATCCAGGGCCTGCCGGCTCAGCTGGCTCAGGTGCTCGAGGCGGCAGGGGTGGCCGGCCTGTTTCAACAGGCTGGGATTGGTGGTGATGCCATGGAACAGTCCCGTGGGCAGCCACTGGCTCCAGGCCTGGGGATCGGCCGAATCGAGAAACAGTCGCAGTCGCATGGTTGAGGGCCGCTTGAGACCAGTTTCTCCGAAGGAGGGCGACCGCTCAGTTGGCCGGAGGCTGGAGTCCCGGGGCCTGCGGCAGAGGGCCAGAGGGCTTCTGGAGAGCGCTGAACAAGGCCTCCAACGCACGGAATCGATCGCTGCCGAATCTGGCCGATCCCGAGGCAGCGGTTCTGTTCAGCGCTCCAGCCTCTTGCCGGCGGACTGGAGGTGCGTTGTCCCCCAGCCCCTCAGGCCGGAGTCAGAAGCACGTGTTCCAGCTCAGCGCCCGATGTGAGCTCCGACGGGTCGGACGGGCGTTCCCGTCTCAGATCCCCTCAGCGCTCGAGACCGCCTGCGCTCCGATCGATCGGGCCGCGTCACTGCGCCGGCATCCAGGCCCTGCTCCCGCCGCAGGGTCGACCGGCCTGCGCCAACCACGCCGAGGCGTTGCCGGAAGGTTGCGCAGCACCCCCGGGGCGAGTGGGTCCGCGCCGTCCGGTCTGTGGAGCGTGGCTGCGGCGAAAGGCTGTGGCGGAAGAGTGTGGCGTCGCCGGCGATGGCAGCCGCGGTTCTGGCGAAGCCCATGGAGGCTCAGGCCAGGTCCGGCCGTGTGTGGGTCGAGCCGGTGCCTTGACGGGGACAAATGCCAGGGGTTCAGGCCCTGCTCCCGGACGGTGGACACGCCTGTTGCGTGGTCCGTCCGCGTTGATTGCTGCGCGGATTGATCCGGCTCATCAGCAAGCCGGGGACGATTGCGGCTCTGGGGGCTTCGGCCATCCATCCTCTTGTTCAACCAAAAACCCCTGATCGCTGCTGGTCAGCGATCAGGGGCTCGATTGATTGCCGGGGTCCGGTACGGTCCCAGAGCCCGCTTGGGGGCTGGAATTCAGCTGGCCTTGGCTGCTGCCAGGCGAGCCTTGGCCTGGGCCAGGGCCTGCTGGGCTTTCACCTTGGCCGGGCTGGCTGCCTGACCTTCGAGGCTGGCCGCAGTTTGCTGAGCCGCTTCCAAGGCCTTCTCAGCGGCGGCGGGGTCGATGCTGCTGCCGAGCTCGGCGGCATTGACCAGAACCGTGACCTCATTGGCCTCCACTTCGGCAAAGCCACCCATCAGGGCGATGGAGCTCCAGGTGGAGCCCTCCCGCACCCGCAGCACACCGCTGTCGAGGGCGGTGAGCAGGGAGACGTGGCCCGTGAGGATGCCGACCTGGCCGGAGATGCTGGGCAGAATCACTTCGTCGGCGCTGCCGTCGAAGACGCTCTGGTCGGGAGCGAGAACGCGAAGGGTGAGGGTCATCGGATCAACCCTTGGCTTCGGAGAGGATCTTGGCGGCCTTGGCCTTCACTTGATCGATGTTGCCGACCAAATAGAAGGCCGCTTCAGGCAGATCATCCAGCTCACCGGCGAGAATCGAGTTGAAGCCCTTGATGGTGTCATCGAGCTTGACATATTCACCCTTCTGACCGGTGAAGATTTCAGCCACGAAGAAGGGCTGGGAGAGGAACTTCTCGATCTTGCGGGCGCGATCCACCGTGCGGCGGTCATCTTCGGAGAGTTCGTCCAGACCGAGGATGGCGATGATGTCCTGCAGTTCCTTGTAGCGCTGCAGCGTGGACTGCACGGCGCGGGCGGTGCGGTAGTGATCATCACCCACCACCGCCGGCTGCAGCATGGTGCTGGTGGAATCGAGGGGATCGACGGCGGGATAGATGCCCTTGGAGGCGAGGCCCCGGCTCAGCACCGTGGTGGCGTCGAGGTGGGCGAAGGTGGTGGCGGGGGCGGGGTCGGTGAGGTCGTCAGCCGGCACATAGACGGCCTGGATCGAGGTGATCGACCCTTCCAGGGTGGAGGTGATGCGCTCCTGTAGTTCACCGACGTCGGTCCCGAGGGTGGGTTGATAGCCCACGGCCGAGGGCATGCGGCCCAGCAGGGCGCTCACCTCGGAGCCGGCCTGCACGAACCGGAAGATGTTGTCGACGAACAGCAGCACGTCCTGCTTGTTCACATCGCGGAAGTGCTCGGCCATGGTGAGCGCCGACAGGCCGACGCGCATGCGGGCGCCGGGGGGCTCGTTCATCTGGCCGTAGCAGAGAGCCACCTTGGACTTGGAGAGGTCCTCGGAGTTGATCACCCCGGACTCCTTGAACTCTTCGTAGAGGTCGTTGCCTTCGCGGGTGCGCTCGCCCACACCGGCGAACACGGACACGCCGCCGTGCTCTTTGGCGATGTTGTTGATCAATTCCTGGATCAGCACGGTCTTGCCGACTCCGGCGCCACCGAACAGACCGACCTTGCCGCCTTGGCGGTAGGGCGCCAGCAGGTCAATCACCTTGATGCCGGTCTCGAACACCTTGGGCTTGGTCTCCAGATCGGTCAGCTTGGGAGCCGGGCGATGGATCGGCGAGGTGAGGGTGGTGCTGACGGGACCCTGCTCGTCGACCGGTTCACCGAGCACGTTGAAGATGCGGCCCAGGGTGCACTCACCAACAGGGACGGAGATCGTGGCGCCGGTGTCGACGGCCACCATGCCGCGCACCAGGCCATCGGTGGTGCTCATCGCCACGGCACGGATGCGATGGTCGCCGAGCAGCTGTTGAACTTCAGCGGTCAGGGCCACGGTCTGGCCAGCGGGATTCTTGGCTTCGATCCGCAGGGCGTTGTAGATGCGGGGCAGCTTGCCGGCGGGAAACTCCACGTCGAGCACCGGGCCGATGACCTGCTTGACGATTCCTTGGGTGCCGGTCGCGGCGGGAGCAGCAGCTGCCATGGGGTGAAGAGAGGGTGGCGGGGAGGCCCAGCGGGATCCGTCCCGCATGAAGCGGCGCAACCTTAACACTGCGTCAGACTCCAGTGACGGCAGCCCGCAGGGCAGCGCCCAGGGGGAGGGGAAAGGGCTGGTTCCAGCGGCCCAACGCTCCCCACGGGCGCATCCACGGCGACGGGGCGACGGCTGGCTGCTGTTTCGACGGCCGCTGCTGGCGCCTGTTCGGTCACCCGAACTGCAGCCCACTGGCGCCGGTGGCCTCCTGACGCATAACTTGGCACTCGAAGGGCGCGAGTGCTAGCGCGTCCTGATCGGCGGCTTCCGCCTTGTCTCCGGTCGTCGTTATCCCGACCCGAGGCCCTGGGCTCGCCGCTGGCTCCGCGTTCACCCTTTCGCGATCACTTATTTATCCATGGCAGCTGTAACCCTCAGCGTCTCCACGGTCAAACCGCTCGGAGATCGCATTTTCATCAAGGTGTCCGAGTCGGAGGAGAAGACCGCCGGCGGCATCCTTTTGCCTGACACCGCCAAGGAAAAGCCCCAGGTCGGTGAAGTCGTGCAGGTCGGCCCCGGTCGCCGCAACGACGACGGCTCCCGCACCGCCCCCGAAGTGAGCATCGGCGACAAGGTGCTCTACAGCAAGTACGCCGGCACCGACATCAAGCTCGGCACCGACGAGTACGTCCTGCTCTCCGAGAAGGACATTCTCGCTGTCGTCAGCTGAGAGGGGTTCCTCTGCGGCCCAGGCTGCGGCTGCTCAGCTCCCCAGGCCTGAGCGGCAGCCCTGACACCAGGAGTGACTTCGGCAACGGTCAAGGCTTGACACCCGTTGTCACTGCTGAGTTTTGAGTCTTCAACATTCTTCCTGACCCCCATTTCCCATGGCCAAACGCATCATCTATAACGAGCAAGCCCGCCGGGCGCTCGAGCGCGGCATCGACATCCTCGCCGAAGCAGTTGCGGTCACCCTCGGTCCCAAAGGCCGCAACGTTGTTCTGGAGAAGAAGTTCGGCGCTCCCCAGATCGTCAACGATGGCGTCACCATTGCCAAGGAGATCGAACTCGAAGACCACATCGAGAACACCGGTGTTGCCCTGATCCGTCAGGCCGCCAGCAAGACCAACGACGCCGCCGGTGACGGCACCACCACCGCCACCGTCCTGGCTCACGCCATGGTCAAGGCGGGCCTGCGCAACGTGGCTGCCGGCGCCAACGCCATCACCCTCAAGCGCGGCATCGAGAAGGCCTCCGAGTTCCTGGTCAAGAAGATCGAGGAGCACGCCAAGCCGATCAGCGACAGCAATGCCATCGCCCAGGTGGGCACCATCTCCGCCGGCAACGACGAAGAAGTCGGCCGCATGATCGCCGACGCGATGGACAAGGTCGGCAAGGAGGGCGTGATTTCGCTCGAGGAAGGCAAGTCGATGACCACCGAACTGGAGGTCACCGAAGGCATGCGCTTCGACAAGGGCTACATCTCCCCTTACTTCGCCACCGACACCGAGCGCATGGAGGCGGTGCTCGAGGAGCCCTACATCCTGCTCACCGATAAGAAGATCGGTCTGGTGCAGGACCTGGTGCCCGTGCTCGAGCAGATCGCCCGCACCGGCAAGCCCCTGCTGATCATCGCCGAGGACATCGAGAAGGAAGCCCTCGCCACCCTGGTGGTGAACCGCCTGCGCGGTGTGCTCAATGTGGCCGCCGTCAAGGCTCCCGGCTTCGGTGATCGCCGCAAGGCCATGCTCGAGGACATCGCCGTTCTCACCAACGGTCAGCTGATCACCGAGGACGCCGGCCTCAAGCTGGAGAACACCAAGCTGGAGATGCTGGGCACCGCCCGCCGCATCACCATCAACAAGGACACCACCACGATCGTGGCCGAAGGCAACGAAGTGGCGGTGAAGGCTCGCTGCGAGCAGATCCGCAAGCAGATGGACGAAACCGACTCCTCCTATGACAAGGAGAAGCTGCAGGAGCGTCTGGCCAAGCTGAGCGGCGGTGTGGCCGTGGTCAAGGTGGGTGCCGCCACCGAGACCGAAATGAAGGACAAGAAGCTGCGCCTCGAAGATGCCATCAACGCCACCAAGGCGGCCGTTGAAGAAGGCATCGTCCCCGGCGGTGGCACCACCCTGGCCCACCTGGCGCCGGTGCTGGAAGAGTGGGCGGCCGCCAATCTCTCCGGCGAGGAGCTGATCGGCGCCACCATCGTCGCTTCGGCCCTGACCGCCCCGCTCAAGCGGATCGCTGAGAACGCCGGTGCCAATGGCGCAGTCGTCGCCGAGCACGTGCGCAACAAGCCCTTCAACGAGGGCTATAACGCCGCCACCGGCGAGTATGTCGACATGCTGGAAGCCGGCATCGTCGATCCCGCCAAGGTGACCCGCTCCGGTCTGCAGAATGCCGCCTCGATCGCCGGCATGGTGCTCACCACCGAGTGCATCGTGGCCGATCTGCCCGAGAAGAAGGAAGCTGCTCCCGCCGGTGGCGGTGGCATGGGCGGCGACTTCGACTACTGATCGCCCCCGTTGTGAAGTCCCTCGGTGTTGCTGAGGGAGTCTTCAGAACAGCGCTCCTTCGGGGGCGCTTTTTTCTGGCCCTCAGTCAGTTGCTGCCGATGGACTGGCCCACTTGGGGCGCCCTTGCTGCGTTGCCTGGTCTGTGCTTCAGCGCGTCAGACAAAGCTCCGATGCCGATCAACCGGGTTGCAGACACAGCCAGACATCTGGATTGCGATGGGGAAATCGCTCGCGATCACGTCTTCGCCCGCCCAGGACGATTCAATCGGGGACAAAGGCGAGGGCCACGCCGTTGTTGCAGTAGCGCTTGCCGGTGGGCCTGGGTCCGTCGTTGAAGACGTGGCCCTGATGGCCGCCGCAGCGCCGGCAGTGGTATTCACTGCGGGGCACGATCAGCTTGAAATCCACTTTGGTGACCACGGCATTGCTCAGCGGCTGCCAGAAACTGGGCCAGCCGGTGCCGCTGTCGAACTTGGCCTTCGAGCTGAACAGGGGCAGTCGGCAGCCGGCGCAGACAAAGGTGCCGCGGCGATGCTCCTGGTTGAGAGGGCTGGAGAAGGGGCGTTCGGTGCCCTCCCGGCGCAGCACGGCATAGGCGGCGGCGCTGAGGCGCTTCTTCCATTCGGTGTCACTGAGATCCCAGGCCGGATCAAGCGCCTGGGAGGCAGCATCCGAGCGATCGGCGTTGAGGAAGGGAATCAGGGCCACGATCGGGGCGCTGAGGCGTTGGAGCAACTGCTGGATCACGGATCGCCTGGAATGGAGCGACATCGAGCTTCAGCTGACCCAGCCGGCGCTCAGGACAACGGCCAGCCCCATGAAGATGGCCAGCAGACTCCAGCTGATGCGGTTGAGGGTGTTCTCGGCGCTGCGGGCGCTGGTGAACATGGAGCCGCCACTGGCGGCCAGGCCTCCCATGCCGTCGCCCTTGGGGCTGTGCAGCAGCACGCTGATGATCAGCAAGGCGCCGCTGAGCATCCAGATGACGGAGAGAGTCGACTTCAGCATGGTGTTGGTCTGTCCGTCGACACGTTAGCCGGGGATGAGCCGTGTCAGTTTCGTCGCAACAGCAGAGGGCTTGAAGCTGCAGGCAAGCAAGCGTGTGAGCTTCTTCACAGCATTCAGACGGTCACCTGGGACATTGATCTCAGAATCGCAGCCACGTCCTGGGATGGAGACGGATGTCAACCAGTTCCTGCTGATTGTGTGGGCATTCTGCCTGTTTGCCAGTCATTGTGCCAGGCCAAGATTCTGCAAGACTTGTCAAGACAATGCTTTTAGTGCTGTTGGCGGCTCCATTTAATTGTCGCGAAAAATGATGCGAAGTTATGTTGTGGGTGCGTCGATGATCTGCGCTTGTCGATGTGGCCTCGTGGAATTGATATCTGGTTCTTTTGTCTGGGCTGGAGTGGCAATATTGCGATCCCCTCCAGCCACCTTGGGCGGCATGTGCCGTTGTTGGATTGCCGGCTCGTTGCTCAGCTGGGTCCTCGCCCGTTCACGGCTGCCGTCTTCCGGCTCCAGCGCATCGGTGTGCCAGAGCTGTTTGCCATAGCCCATTACCTTTGCGTTGCGTTCCCTAAGCGAATCCGGCGCTTCCTGGGGATGGCGTTCAATCGGCCACACGATGATTTGGACGTCAGTTCTTGCCTGAACCTTTCGCCAGCAGGGCAGAAGTCTGGCAATGCGGGGATTGTTGAGGGGTGCTCTCGATGGCGAAGGTCCCAAGCCACTCTTGGGGTCTGGTGATTCGGAGTGTTGTTGACAGTCGTCAAGCTTGAAAAAAATGTCGCCTGGCCTTGGGCGTGGCTGCTCAGACAACAGGTTGAATGCTCCCTCAGGCTCCCGCCAGTTGAGCTTGCTTGCCGCTGCTGGCCTCGCTGCTGGTAGGCACGACCAATGAATTGCCGCGCATGCGGATCGGCTTGGGCAGATCGAGCAGTTCCAGCAGGGTCGGAGCGATGTCGGCCAGGCCGCCACCTGCTCGCAACGTGACATTGGTGCCGAGGCCCGGCAACTTGCGCTGTTCGCCCTCGACCAGGATCACGGGCACCGGATTGGTGGTGTGAGCCGTCCAAGGACGTCCGTCGGGCCCCTGCATCAGCTCTGCATTGCCATGGTCGGCGGTGATCAGCAAGGTGCCACCCATGCGATTGGTGGCCTCCATCAGACGGCCCACGCAGCGGTCGACGATGGCGATGGCCTCAGTGGTGGGAGCCATCTGGCCGGTATGGCCGACCATGTCGGGATTGGCGTAGTTGATCACCACCAGCGAATAGACCCCCTTGTTGATGGCGGCGATGCAGCTGTCGGTGAGCTGAACGGCGGACATCTCCGGTGCCTGGTCGTAGGTGGCTACCCGCGGTGAAGGCACCAGATGGCGATCTTCGCCGGGGAAGGCCTGCTCGATGCCACCATTCATGAAGTAGGTGACATGCGGATATTTTTCGGTTTCTGCCGTGCGGAACTGGCGCAATCCATGCTGGGAGACCACCTGGCCCAGCAGCCCGTCGAGGGATTCGGGCGGGAAGGCCACGCTCACGGGCAGCCCCTGTTCGTACTGGGTGAAGGTGACAACGTGTAGCGGGGTGATCAGGCTGCGCTCAAAGCTTTCAAATTCGGGCAAGACCAGCGATCGGATCAACTGCCGCACCCGGTCGGGTCTGAAGTTGAAGCAGATCACCCCATCTCCGGGTCGCAGATGGCCCGCCGCCAGCCGCACCGGCTCAAGAAACTCGTCGGTGACGCCAGCGGCGTAGGAGGTTGTCAGGATCTCGTTCCAGCCGGTGGTGCTGGTCGGCGACGCTTCGGTGAGCAGGCGGTAGGCCTTCTCGGTGCGATCCCAACGGTTGTCGCGATCCATGGCCCAGTAGCGGCCGCAGAGGGTGGCGATCCGTCCGACCCCCGCCTCAGCCATGGCCTGCTCAATCCGCTCCAGGAACAGCTGGGCGCAGTTGGGGGCGGTGTCGCGGCCGTCGGTGATCACATGGATCGCCACATCGCTCAGGCCCCGGCCGGCAGCCCAGTGCAACAGGCCGGCGAGATGGTCCACATGACTGTGGACTCCGCCATCTGAACAGAGGCCGATCAGGTGGAGCGTGCCGCCAGCGGCCAGCAGGGTGTCGGCTAAGCCATTGATGGCGCCATTGCTGGCCAGGCTGCCATCCCGGACGGCCTGACCGATGCGTACCAGTTCCTGGCGGATGATCCGGCCGGAGCCAATCGTCAGGTGCCCCACCTCGGAGTTGCCCATCTGATTGTCGGGCAGACCCACCGCAGCGCCGCTGGCCTCGATCAGGGTGTGGGGATAGGCATGCCAGAGGGCATCCATCACCGGTGTGTGAGCTGAGCGAATGGCGTTGTGATCGGCGTCGTGGCGGTAACCCCAGCCATCAAGAATCGCCAGCACCACAGGAGCTACCGGGCGAGAAGAATCGGAGGAGGGATGGCTGCCGCCTGTACCGATATCACCCTGGGCTCTGGTGCCGCCGGGGCCTGTTGAGACGTACTGGGAGGAGGAAATGGCAGTCACCCGATCGGCCGGATGTCGTCAATACGACGTCATTCTGGGTTTAACTTACAACCCCCGCTGTCTGTGCCCCTGGGAGGTGGATTGGCGTCAGGCTTTGGTGACAGGAACCGGTGCCGCGCCGCGGTGGCAGGCAGGCCCCACGGCAGCCCAATCTGCGGATCGGCGCTGGTGATCGCTTTGCGGCCGGATCGAAAGGGGACTGGGAGGCTGGGGCTCCATAGCATCGACGAGATCAGGATCCCGTTGTCCGCCACTGCGCCATGGCCATCCCCAGAGACGCTTCGCCGTCCGTCGATGTACCGGCCATCCCGGGTGCGGCCGTGACGGAATCAGCCGGGTCCGGGCCGCTCAGGGCTGACGCGGCGGCAGGAGCGCGACTGGAGCTGCTCACTGCCGAAGATCTGGGCCGCACTCTCGATCGCCTGGCGTCCCAGGTGCTGGAGCGGGTGGTGGATAGCCATCAGCTGGTGCTGCTCGGGATTCCCACCCGTGGCGTGGCCCTGGCCAGGGTTCTGGCGACCCGGCTGGAGGCGATCTGCGGCCATCCGATCGCCCACGGCAGTCTCGATCCCACCTTTCATCGCGACGACCTTGAGCGGGTCGGCACCAGGATGGTCGAGGCCACTCAGCTACCGGGCCGCCTCGATGGGCGTCAGGTGGTTCTGGTGGATGACGTGATCTTCACCGGTCGCACGGTGCGGGCGGCCCTGGAGGCGCTGCAGACCTGGGGGCGGCCGCGCCGGGTGCTGCTGCTGGCGATGGTGGATCGGGGGCATCGGGAGCTGCCGATTCAGCCCGATTTCTGTGGTCGAGTCGTGCCCACCGCCCGCCAGGAGACGATTGAACTGTGCCTCCAGGCCATCGATGGCGCTGAGGGGGTCTATCTGTTGCGGGCCTGAAGGCCCGGAGCGGCTCAGACCGTCGTCAGTTCCTCGGGGCGGAAGTGCGCCCGGTACTTGCCGAAGGCCACCACGATCGGCAGGGTCGGGCTGATCGGCCGGCCCTTCCAGTCGTTGAGCACTTGGTGCACGACCCCTTGCTGGCCCTCGAGATCAAAGGCCTCACCGCGATGGGCCGGGTGGGTATAAACCACCACGCTCTGACCAACCTTTACCTGATCGCCTGTCTGCATGGGCACCGGGCCTGACTCTGGGCCTAATCCTGTCATGGGCGGGGCACCTGCCGGGGCCGTAGGGCCTCGCGGCTGACCTAGGGCTGGCAGGTCGTTTCCGGTCCGGCCTCCACAACCCGCCCTCCCAGCTGCTTGCAGCCGGTCTCGAAGGCCTTCCATTCGTTCATGCCGGCGGCGATGTGCTGCTGCACGATCCGATCGAGTTTCTGGGGATCGACGCCATGGGGCAGGTCGCCATGGCTTTCGTGTTCCCGATCCATTCCCTTCAGGGAGCTCATGCCCTGCTCCAGGCGCCGCCGGGTAGCGGCGCTGCGCCGCTGCCACCACGGGTGATCGATGCGGTTGAGGGCATCGAGGGCCTCCCACCAGCGAGCCTGGGCGGTGAGCTGCTCCGCTCTCTGCAGTTGCACCCGATTGCGATTCCAGGTTTCGGTGAGTTCATCGCCCAGGCTGTTGCCATCTCCGCGGGGGCCTTCGCCGAGCGGTGTCAGGGCTGCAAGGGCCCCGTTGAGATCGCCGGCCTCGAAGCGGCCCATCGCCAGTTTGCGCAGGGACTGCTGCCAGAGGTTCAGGCGGCGGCGATCGCCGTCGTTGGCAATGCTGGAGTGGACCAGCTGGCGCTGCAGGGTCAGGGCCCCATCCCATTGCTGTGCCTGCCAGAGCTGTCCGGCCCGCAGCCGCTGGCAGCGGCCCCGCTCCTGAGGGGATCCCCCCGGCAGCCAGCTCAGGGCCGCCAGCTGGTCTCCGTAGCGCAGGCAGTCATCCAATTGGCCCGTCGCGGCCGCCCGCTCGATCCGGCTCGGCAGCTGCCGTTCCCACCAGTACACGGCCCCGACGGCGACGGCGACCGAACCGAGGGTGATCGCTAGCCAGAAACGGGGAAGCCTGTGCTGGCGGAGGGCCAAGGTGGGAAGCCGGGGAGTGCGGTACCCCGTTGTATGCAGGCCAGCCTGCCCCGGCATCGGTCGGCGGACGCTCAGCGCACCGGTCCCAGGGCCAGGGGGCCATGCCGTCGGCCATCCAGCAGATCCTCGCCCTCGAGCATCAGGATTCCTTCGCCATTGATGGCGAAGCGCAGGCGCAGCCGATCTGTGCCCACAGGGCCGGCCGTGCCCAGGGGCAGAGTCGGTGGCGCCATGGGCCAGGGTTCCATCCGGGCGGCGCCGGCGGGCCGACGCCGCAGCAGCGGCAGACCCGCCTCGAAGATCACCTCGCCCCGCTCCTCCGGCAGGGGTTCCCCCAGCACCAGCTCCAGATCCCGTTGGTCCTCGCGGCTGCAGGCCAGCACCAGCTCCAGGGGGGCCTCCGTGGGCCAGCTCTGGCCCGCCACGAACAGGGGGTGCCAGAGATGGCTGCCACTGCGCTGATCCCAGCAGCGCAGGCAGACCCCCCGGGCCAGCACGTCCCTGACGCGGACCCCGGGGGTCAGGGCCAGGGCGCCCAGGGCGACGGCCTCCACCGGGCGTTCTCCGCGCAGCGGCACCCCGGCGCAGCGCTCCTGCAGCCAGCGTCGGATCAGGGGCATGCGGCTGCTGCCTCCCACCGGCAGCACCGCATCCATGGCCGACAGGGTCAGCCCTTCGCGGCGGGCGCCGGCCAGGACGCTCTCCAGCAGCGCATCCAGCTGCTCCACCAGCCCATGGCCGAGCAGCAAGGCCTCCAGCTGGCGCCGGTTCAGCCGCAGCTCCCGGGGACTCTGACCGCTGGGTGTCCAGAGCTGGAGGGCTTGCTCCCGCTCGTCGTCGGTGGCGCTCAGGTCCCACTTCAGCCGTTCGGCCGCCTGCAGCAGGGAGCCGCTGGGGGGCTGGTCCGGCACCAGGTGGGCGGCGATCCAGTGGTCGATGTCGCGGCCGCCGAGGGCCAGGCCGGCCTTGGCGATCACCCGGGCTGTTCGCAGGGCCTGGCCGCTGCGCTCCAGGTCGCGGCCGGCGAAGCGCAGCAGCTGGGCGATCGGTGCGGCCCGCCCTTCGCCCCCTTCCAGGGCCACCAGGGAGAGGTCGATGGTGCCGCCGCCCAGATCCACCACCAGCACCCGGCTGCCCGCTGGCAGGCCGGCGCCGATGGCGGCGGCGGTGGGCTCATCCACCAGGGCCACGTCGGCCACGGGCAGATCGCGGCTGACCTGCTGCAGCCAGGCCCTGTAGCCGCGGTAGGTCTCGATCGGTGCGGTCAGCACCAGGCGCTCGGGCTGCAGCTGGGGGGGCAGGGCCTGCCAGAGACGCTGCAGCAGCAGGGCTCCAGCCGCCTCCGGGCCCAGCCAGCCCTGAGCTTCGCCGGCGGGTCTGGCGCCGCTGCCTGCCGCCGCGCCGCTCGTCGATCTCCCGGATGGTTCGGCTCCGATCAGTCGCTTGAAGTCGCGGCAGAGCGCCGGTCCCTGCCGCTCCAGCAGGCCCGCTTCGATCACCTGGCGGCCGATCAGCGGCCGGGAATCCCCGGGGGTGCTCAGCCACAGCAGGCTGGGCACGACACAGGGATCGGCGACGCTGTAGGGGGGCAGGGCGAGCAGCCGGGCCGGTTCTCCGCTGTGCTGCCAGGCCACCACGGTGGTGCTGCTGCCCAGATCGATGGCAATGGTGCCGGGCATGGAGCGGAAGCGCTGGCGTTCTGCTCCGTTCTAGGGAGGCCATTGCCCTAGGGTGATCGGTCAAGGATCGTGAAATCTCAGAGCAGCATGCAGAGCAGCGCCGATCTCAATCCCAAGGAACTTGCCCAGCGTGCCGAGAGCCTGATCCGTCACTCCAGCAATCGCTATCTCACCACCGTGCGCATTGCTTACCGGGCCAAGCAGCGTCGTTTCGACGACTTTGATGGCCTGCTCGACGACTCGATGATTAAGCCTGTGCAGCGGGCGATCATCGAGCTCAGCGACGAGCAGGATCAGCCGGATCTGCTGCCCGGCTGATTCCTCGATCGCTGTGGAGATCTGTCAGGGGCAGGGATGGCGCCTGGTGATTGACCTGGCCCGCCATCCCTACATCGCCTTGATCGGCGGTTCTGACTGGGCTGCGGAGCTGACCCGGGAAGAGCTGGAAACCCTCTGGCGGGCAACGCGGCGGCTGCGGCTTCAGCACGCTGCCCTGAGCGATCAGCTGATGGCGGAGGAGAGCCTGGAGCTGGATCTGGAGCTGCCGCTGGCGGCGGCTGAGGCTGGAGCCAGTCTGTGGATGGCTCTGGAGGGGGATCGCCAGCACTGGTCGCTGCGCTTCGTTCTGACTCCCGGCGCTGGCGCCCGGGCTGTCGAGGCAGGCTGGAGCGTCGCTGCCAGTGGGCCGTTCGCCGCTGCTCTGGAGGGACTGGAGGCCCGCCTGGGACTGGTGCTGGACTGAATCTCAGCACGCCGGCGGGCGGGGATCGCCATCCCGGGATCAGCCGCCGGGATCAGGCCCATCGACGCGTCTGCCCTGCGGCCCCGGCTTCCGCCTGCTGGATGCGCCCCGGCTGATCCGTTGGCGGGGTGCTCTTCATCATCGAGAAGGCAGCCCTCCTGGAGCCGGATCCCCGGGCCTGCGGGATCGGTGGGCATCGATTCGGCTGTTCAGGCTGGCTCCCCCAGCAGTTGCAGAATCCGATCGGCACTTGCCCCGCTCACCGGCAGGATCGACAGCCGATTGCCGGGACGCACCACCGTCAGCTCCTCCACGCTGAATTGTTCGCGCAGAGTCTCCAGGCTGAGCATGCTGGCGAACGTGCTGCCATAGCGCAGCCGGGCGCAATCCCAGCGGGGGGATTCCGGCTTGGAGGCCGGGTCGAAATACTTGCTGGCCGGATCGAACTGGCTGGGGTCGATGATGCCGATTTCCATCACCTCCATCAGCCCGACAATGCCCGGGGGCTTGGCATTGGAGTGATAAAAGAAGGCTCGATCACCGGGAACCATGCTGCGCATGAAGTTGCGTGCCTGATAGTTGCGGATGCCATCCCAGAGGGTGGTGCCTTCCGCCGCCAGATGCTGGATGCCATAGACCTCCGGCTCGCTCTTCATCAACCACCAGGCCATGGCTTGCTCTCCCCTGATCCGCCCGGGCGACTGTAGGCAGGCCTTCAGGCCTCTGATTCCGGAAGCGCCGCCACCAGCTGGCGGAAATGGTCGCCGCGGGCCTCGAAATCCCGGTATTGATCGAAGCTGGCACAGGCGGGGGAGAGCAGCACGCCCGTGCAGCTGTGGGTCCTCGCCAGTTCGGCGGCGGCCGCCACCGCTTCCGCCAGTCCCTTCACGACAACGACGCTGCCGTCGTAGTCATGCTCCGCCAGCAGGGCTGAGAATTGCTCACGGGAGGCGCCATAGAACACCACCGCCGCCGCCTGACGCTGCAACTGGGTCAGCCAGCCACGCGGATCCCCCTGTTTGGATTCGCCGCCTGCCAGCACCACCAGCGGCCCAGCCAGGGCCTTGAGCGCCACTTCGGCGGCGTCGTAGTTGGTGGCCTTGCTGTCGTTGTACCAGCAGATCCCCGCCCGTTCGCGGATGCGCTCCAGCCGATGCGGTACCCCCGGGAAGCGGCGGCAGGCCGCCTCGATCACGGCCGGCTCAAGGCCTGCTTCCAGGGCCACGGCGGTGGCCAGCAGCAGGTTCTGGCGATTGTGAGCGCCGGGCATCGCCAGGCAGTCCGCCGGGAACAGGGGCCCCTGACGGTCCCACACCTGGCCTCGATCGATCCACAGCCGCGGATCGATCGAGGCCGGCAGGCCTTCGCGCCCGCCGGCGCTGGTCCATTCGGCCGCGTCCCAGCTGGAGGCGTGGGCCCGCAGGTCGGGATCATCGGCGTTGAGGAGACGTAGGCCGGAGTTCTCCAGCAGCTGGCGCTTAATGGCCCGGTAGTTGTCGAGGCTGCCGTGGCGATCGAGATGGTCCGGGGTGAGAGTGGTCCAGATGCCGATGGCCGGAGCCAGTTCCGGGGTGGCTTCGATCTGATAGCTGCTCAGTTCGACCACCAGCCAGTCAGGCCGCCGCTGGCCAGGCTGCAGCCGCTCCAGGGCCAGTTCCGCCGCCGAGAAGCCGACATTGCCGCACAGGGGCGCATCCAGTCCGCCCTGGCTGAGCAGATGCTGGACCAGATAGGTGACGGTGGTCTTGCCGTTGGTGCCGGTGATGCCGATCCAGGGCACATCCCGGCAGGCCTGCCAGGCGATCAGCATCTCGCCCTGCACGGGGATGCCCCGATGGCGGAGCTGCTGGAGCACCGGATGATCCCAGCGGATGCCAGGGCTCACGACCACGGCCGCCGGCCGCTGCGGCCAGGTCTCAAAGCTCTCCAAGGCCAGGGGGGTGCCCAGTCGGACGGCGATGCCCTCAGCGCGCAGGTCGGCGGCACGGGCCTGGAGTTCGGGGGTGTCGCGGCTTTCGAGCAGCAGCACCGGCCGGCGCTGATGGTGCAGCAGGCGGGCGGCGCCGAGGCCGGAGCGCCCCAGGCCGAGGATCACCGTGGGCTGGCTGGGCTCGTTAGGCGGCGTAGGCGAAGTCACGGCTGGCTGGCTGGACACGATCGGCGGGGATGCCCACGGTTGTCGGCGTTGACCCAGTTTGCGGTGTTGCATTCAATCCGCCGCGGTCCAAGGCTTGGCCGGACGCTTGTTCCGCAGCCTCCGGCTGGAGTGTGGATTGCCTGCCGGCTGGCCTGAATGATTCGCGAGTCCCGCGATGGTCGCCAGGCAGCCGCTGACCGGAGGCTTGGTTGGCTAGGGCTGACCGCTGGGACAGCGCACAGTCAGCCCGGAGCGGCGTCATCAGCAGCAGAGGTGTCGGGGCTCTGCTGAATGCCTGCGAAATGCCACG
>JBAPUA010000114.1:0-24523 GCA_049282435.1 Cyanobium sp.
CTTCCAGGCTGTGGAACATCGGCATCGGGCTGATCATCGGCCTGTCGCTGCTGCGCTGGTTGCTGCAGCGCTGAGTTGTTCAGGGAATGAGCAGTTCCTCGTAGCTGCCGCTTTCGATGGCGGCGACTGCGGCCTGGAGCTCGCCTGTGACCTGGCGAATCCGCGGCCAGCTGGTTGTTGTCAGCACCAGGATCGCGATGCTGCGCCCTCTCAGGCTCTGCTGATATCGCAGGTTGGTATCGGTGGTGATCAGAAGCTCGTAGCCCTCCTGCTCCGCCAGGCGAATCAGTTCGCCATTGGTGACGGTCGACCAACCCAGTTCATAAGCAGTGACCACCACATGGGCGGTCAGTGATCGGCGGAGGGGAACGGGGGTCCCTTGGTCGAACAAGATCCGCACTCAGGCCAGTGCGGCAGCAGCGGTGCTCCGAGCGGCGTGCTCCAGGACCAGCCGGGATTGCTCGAGGCTTACCCCTGGGAACAGTTCGACGAATTCAGCCAAGGGGACGCCGTCTTCCAGATTTTCAAACAGAGCCGCTACCGGAATCCGGGTACCGCGGAACACCCAGGCTCCGCTCAGGCGCTGAGGATGCCTTTCCACAGCACTGCAGCCTGCCCAGCTCAGATCGGTTTGCATGGTCATGGCCCTCAGGGCGGCCGGACTCATGAATGGTAGGCAGCACTTCCTACCTGAGCTGCCGGATGACTGGATCTCAGGGAACGGTCTGGTGCTGCACCAGGAAGGCCTCGATCCAGTCGTGGTGTTGCTTCTGGGTAATGCGATCCGCGATCGAGCTGGCCTCCTCCGGGACCTGAAACCGCTTGCGGAAGGCCTTGGTGAATCCCTCCAGCTGGGGTTGGGGAAGGCTGCGGATGGTGGCGTGAATCCGCCGGATCGTGGTGCCATCGAGGGGCAGCAAGGCCGGATCTTCTTGAGCCTCCTCCATGCCAACAACCGCTGCAGCGTGGGAGTGCTGGCCTGCGGGTGGGTGGCCGCTGGGACGGTGACCGTTGCCAACCGGTGAGCGCCGCAACGTGCCGTTCCCTGCCGCGGTGCTGGAGGTGTTCCCGTTGGAGGGGCGCACAGTGGTTTCGCCCCGTGAGGAGGCCCCGGTGACGCTTGAGGTGACCTCTCGCTGCTGCTTGTCATAGAGCGCCAGCCCGAACGGGTTCCCGAAGGTCATCAGCGCCCGCTTCATGGCATCGGTTTCCGCTTCCTTGAGGGCGGATTCATGGGCCTGGCCCAGGTCGACGTCGATGCCGTGGCCGGCACCGCTGCCTTCCCGGATCACCGGGGTTTGGGCGGTGCCTCCCACGGTGATGCGAACCCGGGAGGTGTAGGTGACCCCCCAGCCGGGTCGGTTGTCGCGGCCGATGGCGCGCTCGGCCTGACTGACGCAGCGGGTCTGGATCGTTTCCCGCTGCCAGCCGTCGAACCCGAAGATCCGGTTGGCTTCTGCGATCACTTGCCAGCCCTCCAGGTAGCTGACCTTGGCGCGGCCCTGTTCGCGCTGGCGAACCTTGCCGCGATCGAGGGGGGCGGAGAGGGACTGGATCTGCTCGGCGGAGAACGTGCAGGTCATGGCATCGAGGGGATGGGTGGGAACAGGGTTTGGGATCAGTGGGCGGAGGTTTTCGGCGGCAGTGGCTCGATCAGCACCCAGCAGGGCGGCTCGCTGCAGTGGATGTGATCGGGCGAAGGCCGTCGGCCCGGCTGGCGGGTGATGGGCACCACCCAGCTGGCCAGGTGGGTGGACCAGATGTGGCCCCTGGGACGTGGGCTGGTGGGTGTGGTGGTGGAGCTGGCGCTGCCGTAGCCGGAGAGATCCATGGCTTCTGGTGGTGGGTGGAGGTGATGGCCTGGGTGGTCATGGCGCTGACTGACTGCCCTGGGCCCGCCCCTACCGCAGACCCCTATCGAGGGCGCCTCTGCACCCCTCAGGTGATGCGCCAGCTGCGGTGGAAGAGGAGCTGGGCGCCGGGGATCTGCTGGCCGGCCTTGAGGGCCTGCTTGATGGCGGCCTTATCGGGCTGAGTGGTGGTTTTCACCGTCAGCCACTCGGGTGCGAGCGCGGCCTCGTCGTCGATTTCGATAGCAGAGGACTTGCGGCTGCTCAGCTCGTGATTGGGGAAGCTGAACCGGGTGGCCTGCGGCTGCAGCCGGGTGAGCACCAGCACGAGGGAGTTCTCCAGGGCCTCAGCCCGGCTGGCATCAGAGCGGGCGAGATCGGTAAGCCGCTTGGCCTGCTGCTGGCGGTAGGCGGCCTGGCCGCGCAGATGTTCGATCACCCAGCAGGTGGCATCGGCCTTGGCCGCCAGGGCCGCCTTGTTGCCCTCTTCTGCCAGCAGGGCGGCCTCCAGCTCAGCGAGGGCCTGGCTGCGGGTGTCGTTGTCATCGGCCTCCAGCTGCTCGGCCAGCTGGCCGATGGCGGTGGTGAGTTCCTGGGCTTCGATGCCCAGCTGCCAGAGCGAAGCGGAGCGCTGCAAGGAACAGGCGGGGCCGGCAACATCCGCAGCAACGTGAGCGGACGCCTTGGCAGCAGCGGCGGGGGTGGGGGTAAGAACGGGCATGACGGTGAGAAGCGAATGGGAACGGAGGCGCCAACAGGCGCGGCAGGCTTCAGGGGCAAGGAGCAGCAGCGGGATTGGCCCAGCGAGCGGCGGATGGGCTGACCTCCATCACGGCGATTGGCACCGGGGAACGGGAGGCCATGCGGCGGGCCTGATGCACCAGCGAGGCCGTGCCGGACCCACCGGGGAAGGCCACCACCAGCACCGAGGTGGAGACACCAGGGGAGGTGTGGGCCTCGGCCCGGGTCACCGCCAGCTCGAGGAGCTCCCGGTTGCGGATCGGCCCGGCGGCCCGGCCATGGCGCCGCCATTTGGCGGGCATGACCAGCGCCTACCAGCCCAGCTGATGGGCCGCGCGGGCGATGGCGGCATCGGCTCCGCGGGCTCCGCCGTGGAGCAACAGATGGACCAGCCGGCCGCCGCTGCGGGCCAGCAGCTCAGCGGCAACGCGCTGATGGGGCCAGGCCAGATCACGGCCTCCGCCGGCCGCGATCACAAGGGAGCGACCGGGGCCCATTACGGGCCTGGATGACATACAAAGAGCCATGGAATCAGTTGCCGTGGATGACAACTGATCGGGGCATCAAGGCCGCTCAGGCATATGCGGCCGTGATGGCGAGATCAGGGGATAACGTTGCCGCAGGCGATGGGCTCGGGGCCTTTGGCGCGACCCGTATTCTACCAGTACAAATGCACTTCAGGCACTGCAGAGCCATTGCAAAAACTTGGATCTGAGGGGTTCTGGCTCATGCTCACGGGCCTCGACTGGGTGACAGCCAGCTGGCCATCTTTGCGGCCGGCCTGGGGCTCAGGCCTGATGGACAGCCGCGCAGTCGCGCGAGGCAACCCCTGGCCATCGGCGCCGTTGATCCATCACCTGCCGGCCGCGTAAGTGGCGGCACCGCAGCCACGGGAGAGCCGCCCGGCAGCCGTGACCTGAGCGCACCCATCCCGGGGGCGGCGAGGGGAGATCAGATTCACGCGAGCGCAAGGGTCGGCGAAGCCGACTTGCCCGCCCTTGCGCCGCGTGACACCCTGCATCCCCGCCGCCGGGTGGTCTCCGTCCTTCTGCGCTTGAGGCGCCTTCTTCTTGAGCAGCCAACTGCAAGAGATGCAAGAGAAAGTCCCGGGCTGCCTCAGGCAGATCAATGGCCGGCTTACGTGCCCAGCGACCACCCACGGGCGCAGCTGGCCGGCACAGAACCCTTGAAAGCCCAGAAATAGGCGAGTTTCTCTTGCACTTTCTCTTGCAAGTCAAAAAAGAAGGGTTCCCGGTTTCGCCGAGAACCCTTGCTATCACTGATCGGGGCGACAGGATTCGAACCTGCGACCTAGTGCTCCCAAAGCACCCGCGCTACCAAGCTGCGCCACGCCCCGAAGTGCTGATGCTAGAGGGTGGGGTCTGGGTTGATTGGGAGTGTCTAGGCGGAGATGCGCATCGCCAGGCCGCAGGCATCGATTTCGCACAGTGCCCGGGTCGGCAGCCGCAGGGCCTGACCGCGATGCAGGCGTCGGGCTGTGTGCAGAGCCGCCAGGGCGTCGAGGATGTCGTCGTCAGCGACGGCGTTGCGGCGATGGCGCTGGCGGATGGCGGACCAGGCCCCGGGGAATTCGCTCTCCACCAGCTGCATGCGCTCCTGCCTGCCTTGAGCGGTCTTTTTGGCGTAGGCCATGGACCTGCCGCCGTTCCACTGCTGAAAGATCAGTTCGGGGTGGACCTCGTGGATCCGGGCCGCCAGGGCTGGTTCGGTCTGTAGCTGCGCGTCGATGCTGCGGATCTTGGCCAGGATGTTGAAGCTCTGGCAGCTGATTCCCTTGCCCTGCAGCTGGCGCGAGATCCTGCAGGCCTGCTGATGATCACTGGCCTGCAGCACGGCTCGGATCGGTGCTGGAAAGACGCTGCTACGCCGGGCCCCCAGCAGCTGCCGGGCCTCCTGATCACAGGCCCGGCTGCCGCGCTCGGGCAGGCCGATCGGGATGTCGATCGCCATCAACTGCCAGCCAGCCTGGGCGAACAGCCCGGCGGCTTCGGGGTGGAGCTGGTCGTGAACCTCTGCCCCCTCGGTACCGGCGGCCAGCGCCAGCCAGCCCGCCCTGCAACCGTCAACTCCCAGCAACATGGATTCAGCTGAGCTCTTCGTCGTCTCGGTCGTCGTCGTGGCTGATCCTCACCAGGGCAGGGGCGAACAGGAACACGGTGTCCGCCAGCCGCTCCGACTGCCCATCCATCGCGTAGACCCCTCCGGAGACAAAGTCAATGGTGCGCTGGGCCTCATCGGGTCCCATGGCCCCCAGATGCAGAACCACCGTTTTCATCTGCTGGACTGCCTGCACAGCGGCCATGGCGTCTTCGAATCGGGCCGGGGTCATCACCGTCACCTCGGGAAGCCAGTTGCCGAAGGGGGTTTCCATGGAGGCTCGCCGTACGGGTCAGATTGGCGCAAAGTTCCTGCAAACGCCACCGAGCCTCCAGGGGCCGTGTTGACAGCGATACCGATCCTGGTGACCGCCACTGGACCCAACACACGAACCGTTCTCTGTGGACTTCGTCTCCGGTCTTGATGCACGCTCCTCCCGGCGCCTGCCGGTGTCGCCGGTGTCCAGTCGCCACCGAGCACCAGCCTCAGATGGGGGCGAATGGAGAGGTCACGGCTCTGGATCTCCATCTGGTGATGACGCTGCTGGATGACCAGGATTCCCAGGCGCTGCCCTGGACGCGGTCGATCCCTGAGCAGGTGTTCCCTGAGCAGGCGCTCCAAGGACAGCTCTCGATCCGTTGTCATCGTCAAGTCATGGGGCCTGAGATCAGCCCCCCTTGCGAAAGCACGTCTGGGAACCGGGGTCCCGACGTGCGGGGCGATGGCTGTCAGCCGCCCATGCGGTTAGACCTCGACTGACCATGTCGGACCTGTGAGCGGATGCCTGGGAGCAGAGCTTGCAGGGCTGGCTCCGGCGGCTGCCTTGATCAAGGCCGGCTCAAGCGAGCAGGGCGATGGCATCGATCTCAACCCTGGCCCCCTTGGGCAGCGCCGCCACCTGCACACAGGCCCTGGCGGGGGAGACTCCCTCGCCGAAGACGCCGGCATAGATGGCATTCACCCGTGCGAAATCCGCCAGGTCGACCAGATACACCGTGGTGCGCACGACTCGTTGCGGGCTGGTCCCGGCCGCTTCCAGCACCGCCTGCAGATTGCGGAGCACCTGCTGGGTTTCGGCCTCCACATCCCCTGCGCCCACCATGGCGCCGGTGGCCGGGTCCAGGGCGATCTGACCGGAGCAGTACACCACGTCGCCGGCTTTCACCGCCTGGTTGTAGGGCCCCACCGGCGCCGGCGCGGCATCGGAGTGGACGGCCGTCGGCTGGCTGCTCATGACGGTGGAAGATGGCCTCCAGAGCCTATGTCCACTCCGGCCTTCCCTCCCGCGTCCGTCATGTCCGTCGTCTCCTCCGCCGTCTCTGCGGCCTTGGCCGGGGGAGATCCGGTGGTGCTGCGCGATCTCTGGCATCGCTATCCCGGCGCCACTCCCGGGTCCTGGACCCTGCGCGGTCTGGATCTGAGCCTGGCGGCCGGGGAGCTGGTGGGCCTGCTGGGACCTTCTGGCTGCGGCAAGACCACCCTGCTGCGCCTGATCGCCGGATTCGAGCGCCCGGCGCGGGGCTCCGTGCAGATCCACGGCCGGGAAGTGGCGGGAGAGCAGCGCTGGCTGCCGCCGGAACGGCGGGGGGTCGGCATGGTGTTTCAGGACTACGCCCTGTTCCCCCATCTCGATGCCTGGGCCAATGCCTGCTTCGGGCTCAGACCTGGAGAGAACCGGGATCGGGCCGCCTGGCTGTTGGAGCTGCTCGGGCTCTCCGGCCTGGAGCGCCGCTATCCCCATGAACTTTCGGGCGGCCAGCGGCAGCGGCTGGCCCTGGCCCGGGCCCTGGCCCCCGGCAATGCGGTGTTGCTGCTCGATGAGCCCTTCTCCAACCTCGATGTGGAGGTGCGGCTGCGGCTGCGCAGCGAGTTGCCGGCGGTGCTGGCCGAATGCGGTGCCAGCGCCCTGCTGGTCACCCACGATCCCGAGGAGGCGATGGCGATCTGCGATCGGGTGGCGGTGCTGCGGGACGGCCTTCTCGATCAGTGCTGCTCTCCCCTGGAACTGGTGCAACGGCCGGCCACGGCCTTCGTGGGGCGGTTCGTGCTGCAGGCCAATCTGCTGCCGGTGCAGCGCCTGGGGGATCGTCTGCTGAGCGAGCTGGGCCCCTTCGCCCTGGAGTCCGCCGGCCCGATCGCAGCAACGGCAGGCGAGATCGACGATCCCGAAGGCGCCGATCTGCAGCTGCTGCTGTCGGCCGATGGCCTGGAACTGCAGCCCCTGGCCGAGGGCCGTTGCCGGGTGCTGGGGCGGGAGTTCCTGGGCCATGGCTGGCTTTACCGGGTCGCCTGCGCCGATTGCACGCTGCGGTTGAGGCTGCCGCTGGAGCAGGACCACTCCCCTGGCCTGGCCTGCGAGCTGCGGGTCCGAGCCGGACAGCGCGCCCTGCTCTATCCGGGCGCCCACCCGGTGCGGATGGTCGCAAGCCCCTGAGGGCTGCCCCTGGCCTCTCGATCGATCCCTGAGACAGGCGACGGCGCGGTACCGGTTTGCTGAGCCCGGCGCCTCAGGGCTGGGTCCCCGATCGCCCGGCAAGCCTTCAGCCCTGGCGGCAGATCCAGAGCGCACTCAACCCCGGTAGCTGTTCTTGCTCTCCCGCAACCGGGCCAGTTCCGCAGCGTCCGCGCTGCGCACGAACAGGTTGGTCGCCCGCTCCAGGGCGACGCTGCTGGGGATCGTCGCCTCGCCGTGGGCCCGTTGCCGGCGGACAGCCGCCAGCCGATCAGCGATGGCGACATCCTGCGGGGCCTGGCTGGCGGCCCAGCGCAGGTTGCCCTCGGTGTATTCGTGGGCGCACCACACCCGGGTGGCGGGCTCCAGGGCCGTCAGCCGCTGCAAGGCCTGGTGCATCTGCGCCGCGGTGCCTTCGAACAGTCGACCGCAGCCCCCGGCGAACAGGGTGTCGCCGCAGAACAGCTCCGCAGCTTCGCCCCGTTCAGCCGGCAGATGAAAGGCGATGTGGCTGCGGGTGTGGCCGGGCACTTCCAGCACCTCGACCCGGCGCCCGAGCAGGCTGAACTGTTCCCCTTCGGCCACGCCCCTGGTCTGGAACGGTATGCGCTCGCGGTCGGCGCGGCTGGCCACCACCTCCGCGGCGGGCCAGCGGCGCAGCAATGCCGGGGTGCCGCCGATGTGATCACTGTGGTGGTGGGTCTGCAGCACGGCCACCAGGGTCAGACGGCGCTCCTCCAGCCAGGTGATCACCGGTTCGGCCACCGCCGGATCGACCACGGCGGCCAGGCCGTCGCGCCACAGCACCACCACATAATTGTCCTGCAGCACTGGGATCAGGGCCAGCTCCAGCGGCGCGGCGGACTCTGGGATCGGTTGCATCGTTAAAGTCCGGTTTGCGGCACCGTTTCCATGATCACCGCTGCCTCCCAGCCGGTCATCACCGTTGCCCTGGCCAAGGGGGCCCTGCTCAAGGATTCCGTGCGTCGCTTCGCCGCGGCCGGTCTGGATTTTTCGGCCCTGCTCGACCCCGATAACCGCCTGCTGATGGTGCCCAGTGCCTGCGGCAGCGCCCGGGCCCTGTTGGTGCGCAATGCCGATGTGCCGGTCTATGTGGCCTACGGCCAGGCCCAGCTCGGCGTCGTCGGCTACGACGTGCTGCGGGAGCATCGACTGCCGGTGGCCCAGCTGCTCGATCTGGGTTTCGGCGGCTGTCGCATGTCCGTGGCGGTCCAGGCCAGCAGCGGCTATCGCCGCGCCCTCGACCTCCCCGCCCACTGCCGCGTGGCCAGCAAGTTCAGCCGCTGCGCCCAGGACTATTTCGAGGCCCTCGATCTGCCCGTTGAGTTGATCCACCTCACCGGCTCGGTCGAGCTGGGCCCGCTCACCGGCATCTCCGAGGCGATCGTCGATCTGGTCGCCACCGGGCGCACCCTGCGCGACAACGGTCTGGTGGCGATTGAAGATCTGTTCCACAGCACCGCCCGGCTGATCGGCCATCCCCTGGCGCTGCGCATCGACGGCGGCCGGCTCCAGGCCATCGTCGAACGCATCGGCGCCGCGGGCGCAGAGAAGGGACTGGGCGAGGTCGGCGTTGCCGGCGCCGGGATCCAGCCCGCCGGGCTTCTGTCCTGATGGCCTCCCTCGATCGCATCCGGCTGCAGCGGCTTCTGCCCTACCTGGGCCGCGATCGCCGCCGGCTGCTGCTCTCGCTGTTGCTGCTGGTGCCCCTGGCCTTCGCCGGGGCGATTCAGCCGGTGCTGGTGGGCCAGGCGATTTCGGTGCTGCGCCGGGAGCCCTCGGTGTTGCCCTGGCTGCAGGGCATGGCGCCGGCCCTGGCGCTGAAGCTGCTCGTCGGGCTGTTGTTGCTGGCGGTGCTGGTGCGCCTGGCCCTGCAGGGCACGCAGATCTACAACGTGCAGGTGGTTGGCCAACGGCTCACGGCCCGCATCCGCTCCGACCTGTTCCGCCATGCGATGGACCTGTCGCTGCGCTTCCATGACCGCACCCCCGTCGGCAAACTGCTCACCCGCCTGACCAGCGATGTCGAGGCCCTGGCGGAGGTGTTCGGCAGCGGCGCGGTGGGGGTGCTGGCCGACCTGGTGTCGCTGCTGGTGATCGCCATCACCATGGTCAGCATCGAATGGCGCCTGGGCCTGCTGCTGCTGTTCACCCAGGTGCCGGTCACCTGGGGCATCCTCTGGCTGCAGAAGCGCTACCGCCTGGCCAACTACCGGGTCCGCGAAGAGCTGGGACAGCTCAATGCGGACCTGCAGGAAAATCTCCAGGGGCTGGAGGTGGTGCAGATGTTCCGTCGCGAGTCCACCAACAGCGCCCGCTTTGCCCGGACCAACGACGCCTATCGCCGGGCCGTCACCGGCACGATTCTCTACGACAGCGCCATTTCGGCCTTCATCGAGTGGGTCGCCCTCGGAGCGGTGGCCGTGGTGCTGGCCCTGGGCGGCTGGATGGTGACCAGCCGGCTGATGGATCTGGGCACCCTCACCACCTTCATCCTGTTCTCCCAGCGGCTGTTCGATCCGCTGCGACAGCTGGCGGAGCGCTTCACCCAGATCCAGGGGGGGCTGACGGCCGTCGAGCGCATCGGCGAACTGCTGGAGGAGCCGATCGAGATCCAGGAACTGCCGCCCCAACGCCGCTCCGCCGCCGCCCTGCTCAGCGGTGATCAGCGCCGCAGTCCCGGGGCTGTCAGCTTCGAGCACGTCAGCTTTGCCTACCGGAGCGACGATCCGATCCTCGAGGATCTCTCGTTCACGATCGCTCCGGGCGAGCACGTCGCCCTGGTCGGCCCCACCGGCTCCGGCAAGACCACCGTGATCCGGCTGCTCTGCCGCCTGTATGAGCCCCAGCGCGGCCGGATCCTGCTCGATGGGGTCGACATCCGCGAGCTGCCGATCGCCACCCTGCGACAGCGGCTGGGGGTGGTGCTGCAGGACACCTTCCTGTTCAGCGGCAATGTGGCCGACAACCTGCGCCTTGATGCCGAGATCAGCGATCAGGAGCTGGCCCGGCTCTGTCATGAGCTGGGGCTGGATCCGCTGCTGCAGCGCCTCGAGGCCGGCCTGGACAGTCAGCTGCGCGAGCGGGGCGGCAACCTGTCCTCCGGCGAGCGGCAGCTGCTGGCGGTGGCCCGGGTGGCGATCCGCGATCCCTCGGTGCTGGTGATGGACGAGGCCACCGCCTTCCTGGATCCCTCCACCGAGGCCACCCTGCAGCGGGATCTCGATCGTCTGTTGCGCGATCGCACCGCCGTGGTCATCGCCCATCGCCTGGCCACCGTCGAGGCGGCCGATCGCATCCTGGTGCTGCGCCGCGGCCGCCTGATCGAGCAGGGGACCCATCGCCAGCTGCGCGCCGCCGGCGGGCTCTACGCCGAGCTGGCCGATCTTCAGGAGAAGGGACTGGCCACGCTCTGAGCCGCCGCAGCGGACCCCGTTGCCGGATGGCTCTCCCGGACAGGATCCGGGCTCATCGCCGGCGAAGGCCCAGCGCCTCCGGCACGATCCAGGCGAGCCGCCCCTGGCTAGGCGCCGGGGAGATCGCCGGCGTGGACCTCCTGCTGCAGCCAGGTCTCGATCAGCCGGGCCAGATCGGCGGGGCACTGTCGCATCGGCAGATGGCCCGCACCCTCCAGGGTTTCCAGCCGATGGCGGGGCGAGAAGCCGGCCAGATGGCGCACGTAGCGGGGTTCCATCACCCGATCGCGGCTGCCGCAGATCCAGAGACTGGGCACGGTCAGCTGGCTGGTCAGCAGCGGCAGCTGGCGCACCGCCCCCCGGTTGGTGCTGCAGGCCAGCAGACCCTGGGCAGCGCGTGCTTCGGCCTGCAGGGGCGAGCGGATCGCCTCGGTGCCGGGCAGGGCTGCCAGCCAGGCGGGCCGCCAGCGCACGACGCCGGCACCAACCCGCCGCAGCAGCGCGAACGGGCGGGGTTGGTAGATGCCCCCACCGGCGGCGATCTGCACCAGTCCCTGCAGCTGTGCGCCGAGATGGCCGGCGCTGTGCAGGGCGATGCTGCCGCCGAGGGAATGGCTGATCAGCACCACCGGCCGGCCGGCAGCCCGTTCCCGCACCGCCGCCGCCAGCCAGCGGCCGTAGCTGGCCAGGCTGCTCTGCAGTCCCCTGGGCCGCGGCCGCTGGCCAAAGCCCGGCAGATCCAGGCACCAGAGCGTCCGCTGCGGGGCCAGCGCCTCGGCCAGCGGCGTCCAGAGCCGCCCCGACAACATCCAGCCGTGCACGCCGACCAGCAGCGGCTCAGGGTCCTGGGGGCGGCGGCGCGGCGGCGTCATGGCGCTGCTGCCACCCGGCGCGCAGGTCTCCACCGGGCCCTGGGCAGCGGCTCCAGGGCCGTCCGGGAGTGAACTGGCGGCAGGACTGGCCATGGGGTCGGGGTGGGCTCGCGGCTGACTGGACGCGGCTGGATCGCGAGTGTGGGCAGCCTGGACGGCAGGCGGGACCGCTGACGTGGCAAGTTGCCACTGTTCATCAGGAACTGTTGCTCTGGAGTGGTTGCTCTGGAGTGACTAGGCCTGAGCGGCTCAGGCCGAGCGGCTCACGTCAAGCTGGTCAGAGGCACCTGGTCACCCCTGACCGATGCACACTGCTCCAGTTCCGTCCCTTTCCGGCAGGATCGTTAGACCGTTTAGCCGATGACGTGCCCCCCAGCGCCATTTCCCTTGACGCAGACCCCACGACTGCACAATCCCGAGTTGCTGTGCCATCTCTATGGCGAGGCCCATCGGCTCTGCCCCACGCCCAACACCGGACTGAGCCTGGTGCTGAGCCTGGAGCGGGAGATCGACCTGATCGAACTCGAAGCCCTCTGTGATGCCGTCGGCTGGAGTCGCCGGCCGCTGCGCCGGGTGCGCAAGGCCCTCGAAAACAGCTTGCTGCAGGTGAGCCTCTGGCGCCATGACGAGCGTCTGCCCAAACTGGTGGGCTTCGCCCGCTGCACCGGTGATGGCGTGGTCGACGCCACGGTCTGGGATCTGGCGGTCCACCCCCTGTATCAGGGCGCTGGCCTCGGCAAACAGATCATGCATTACGTGCTCGAACAGCTGCGGGGCATGGGCGTCGATCGGGTCAGCCTGTTCGCCGATCCGGAAGTGGTGGGCTTTTATGAGGCCCAGGGCTGGCAGTTGGAGCCCCTGCAGCGCCGCTGCGCCTTTTGGTACGCCCCCTGAAAGGCCCGCCGGATCGGCGCCGCGCTGGGCTTCAGCCGCCACGACGGCCGTAGTAGTCGGCCGCCAGCAGCTCCGGATCCCGGCCCCGCCGCCACTGGCGCCGCAGGCGGGCATTGTTCCAGGTGGTGCGCCACACCCCCAGCTCTTTCCAGCGCCGCCCCTGGACGCTCACGGCCCCGTCCAGCAGCCGGATCCCACCGTGGCGCCGCAGGCGCAGCATGAACTCGAGGTCCTCCATCAGCGGCAGTGGGGCGATGCCGCCGGCGGCGTCATACAGATTGCGCTGCAGCAACAGACCCTGGTCGCCATAGGGCAGGCGGCGCCAGCGGCTGCGGATGTTGGCTGCCCGCTCCACCAGTCGCAGCCGCGGGTCGGGGTCGGCGATGGCCAGGCGGAAGGCCCAGGCCGTGCTCGCTCCGGCGGCGATCGCCCGAACGATCAGGTCAAACCAGCGGGGCGGCAGGCGGACATCGCCATGCAGCAACAGCAGCCAGCCAGCCCCGCTGCTGGCGACCCCCTGGGCCAGCTGCCGGCCCCGACCCGGTTCGGCCGGCTGCAGCCGGGCTCCGGCCAGCCGGGCCAGCCGCGGGCTGCCATCGTCGCTGCCGCCATCGATCACCAGCAGCTCCCGCACCAGACCCCGGGGCGCCAGGGCCAGGTCGGCCAGCAGCGGCGGCAGACCGCGGGCCTCGTTGCGGACCGCGATCACCACAGCCAGGGGCGCCAGAACCGCTGGGGATGGCGGCAGGGCCGCGGCCGCCCGCGGGGACTCCGCAGGAGGCTCCGGAGCGCCATCCGGGCCGGGGGTCAGAGCCATCGCCGCAGGTCCTGGATCCGATCCAGATCGGAGCGCGCCTGCAGCAGGTGGGGCTCCAGGCCCAGCGCCGCGGCGGCCGCCAGGGTCTGGGCCAGCACCTGATCGCCGCCCCAGGCGATCCTCTGGCCCGCACCGGCGAACAGGCTGGGCCAGCAGCCGCCCAGGCCGATCAGCCAGTAGCCGCCATCGCATGCGGGGCCGAGCACCAGGGGATGCCGCTCCAGATGCCGGAAGGCCTCAACCAGGTCGGGGCCGAACAGGTCCGGCAGGTCACTGCCGATCAACACCACCCGCCGGGCGCCCTCGCGGCGGGCGCGGAGCAGCTGGCGTTGCAGCCGGGTCCCCAGGCTGCCCTCCCCCTGCAGCACGGTCCGCTCCACCCCCAGGGTCCGCCCCCAGCGCCCGGCGGCGCCGCCCGCCAGGCCACTGACCGCCAGCACCAGCTCCTGTCCCTGGGCTGCCATGGCGTCCCGGGCCACCTGCAGGACGTGGGCGCTGAGCCGCGCCTGGATCGCCGCGGCCCGCTGGGAGCCGATGCTGACGGCCAGGCGCCGCTTGCAGCGCCCCGGAGCCGGCCAGCGGGCCAGCACCACCAGCTGGCCGTCGCGGCGGCAGGAGCGATCAGGGCTGGCAGCGCCAGCGCTGCTGCAGGCGTGTTCGCGGCTCACCGACCCTCCAGCGCTGAGGGTGTGTTCGCGGCTGAGGCTGTCCTCGCGACTGACAGCGTTCTGGCGGCCGACAGCGTTGTCATGGCTAAATGCGGTGTCATGGCTGAAGGCGGTCTCGCGGTTGCCGGAACCCCCGCAGTCCGAGGAGGCAACGCAGTCGATCGCGCCGACATGGCCGCCTGCAGCAAGCCTGCCGGCGCCGGATCTGGGCACTCAATTCTGATGGGGCAGCTCCGCGGGCCGCACCGAGAGGGTCTTCTGGTTGCCTTCGCGGCGCACGGTCAGCTCCAGCGGGCGGTTCACCTGACCTCGGTCGACATCGAGCTGCACCTCGGAGGGATTGCGGACCGAGTTGCCGGCCACCTTCTCGATCAGATCACAGGGCTTGAGTCCGCCCTGCTCGGCCGGGCTGTTCGGCATCACATCCACCACCACCACCCCGTTCACCTCCGGCAGCCGGCAGGCGTTGGTGGTGGCGTTGATCTCGCGGGCCAGCTGGGGGGTGAGGGCCTGGAGCCGCACGCCGATGTACGGATGGCTGGCATAGCCGCGGGCCAGGATCTGCTCGGCGATCTGGCGGGCGGTGTTGATCGGGATCGCAAAGCTGAGACCGGCGCCTGGCGCCTGGCGGATGGCGGTGTTGATGCCGATCACCTGGCCGCGATCGTTGATCAGCGGGCCGCCGCTGTTGCCCGGATTGACGGCGGCGTCGGTCTGCAGGTAGGGCACCCGCTGCCCTTCACCCACCGCATTGGTGCGCTGGATCGCACTGATGATCCCGGCGGTGACCGTGTTGTCGAGGCCGAGGGGATTGCCGATGGCGATCGCCCATTCCCCCGGCCGCACCTTGGCGGAATCCCCCAGGGGGGCCACCGGCAGGTTGGAGCTGACCACCTTGACCACGGCCACATCGGTGAGCGGGTCGGCCCCCAGCACCTTGCCGGTGAAGCTGCGCCCGTCCGGCAGGGTGACGCTGACCTCGTTGGCGCCTTCGACCACATGGGCGTTGGTCAGCACCACGCCATCGGCCTCGATGATGAAGCCCGATCCCTGCCCCTGCTGCTGCTGGATCGCCGGTCCGCGGCCGAACAGGCTCCCCATCGGGTTGACCAGGCGCTTGACCGTGTCGATCCGCACCACGGCGGGCCCGGCCTTCTCCACCGCCTTGACGATCACGTTGCCACCGCTGGGCAGCAGGGGACTCATCGGTGTTTCCCGCAGGCGACTCGGCTGGGGTTGGCGCCCCAGATTCGGCAGGGAGGGCGCCAGGCTGCAACCCGACAGCAGCGTGCCCAGGACCAGGGCCAGCCCGACGCCCCGGCGGACTGCGAGCTGGGGGACAGAGAGCGGATGGGAGTGGGCCATCGAGGCACTACGGGTTGGCGAAGGGGCGTTGGGCTTCATTAAAGACCTCGCGTCGCTCGGAGGATGCGTATATTCACTCCCTGGCGCGGGGGCGGACGGTGCATCAGGGGGACGAGCTCTGGCACCGGATCCAGCAGGCACTCCAGGCCAATCTCAGCAAGCCGACATTCGAGACCTGGATCCGGCCGGCCCGTTGCCAGAGCTACGAGAACGGCGTGTTGCGGGTTCTGGCCCCCAACAGCTTCGCCAGCAGCTGGCTGCGCAAGAACTACCTGGCCAAGATCGAAGCGGTCGCTGCGGAGATGGCCGGTCATGCCGTGCGGGTGGAGGTTGCTGTCGCCGACGAGCAGTCTCCTGCCGCCGGGGGCGGCTCTGCCCAGGTGCTGACAGGTGAGATTGCCGACCCGCCACCGCGCCAGCCCTCCGAGCCCGCGGACGCCGGCAGCCCGCGCCGCCAGGAGAGCGGCAATGGCCGGCCGCCGCGGGTGGTGCTCAACCTCAACCCCCGCTACGTGTTCAACCGCTTCGTGGTCGGGGCCAACAGCCGCATGGCCCATGCGGCCGCCCTAGCGGTGGCCGAAGCTCCCGGCCGGGAGTTCAATCCGCTGTTCATCTGCGGAGGGGTGGGCCTGGGCAAGACCCACCTGATGCAGGCGATCGGCCACTACCGCCAGGAGATCGATCCCGACGCCCGGGTTTTCTATGTGTCCACCGAGACCTTCACCAACGACCTGATCCAGGCGATCCGCAAGGACGCCATGCAGTCGTTCCGCGATCGCTACCGCGCTGCCGATCTGATCCTGGTCGACGACATCCAGTTCATCGAGGGCAAGGAATACACCCAGGAGGAGTTTTTTCACACGTTCAATGCCCTGCATGAGGCCGGTCGTCAGATCGTGATCACCAGTGACCGTCCCCCCAGCCAGATTCCGCGGCTGCAGGAACGTCTGATCTCCCGCTTCTCGATGGGGTTGATCGCCGACATCCAGGCGCCCGATCTGGAGACCCGCATGGCGATCCTGCACAAGAAGGCCGAAACCGAGCAGATGGCCCTGCCGCGGGAGCTGATTCACTACATCGCCGGCCGCTTCACCTCGAACATCCGCGAGCTGGAAGGGGCCCTGACCCGGGCGGTGGCCTTCGCCTCGATCACCGGCCTGCCGATGACGGTGGAATCGGTGGCGCCGATGCTCGATCCGGTCGGCAACGACGTCGAGGTCACCCCGCAGCAGGTGCTTGAGAAGGTGGCGGAGGTGTTCACCGTGCGCATCGACGAGATGCTCTCCCCCAGCCGCAAGCGCGCCGTCAGCCAGGCTCGGCAGGTGGGGATGTATCTGATGCGCCAGAACACCAAGCTCTCCCTGCCACGGATCGGTGAGGCCTTCGGTGGCAAGGATCACTCCACTGTGATGTACGCCGTCGAGCAGGTGGAGAAGCGGCTCAGCAGCGATCCCGACCTCTCCCGTCAGGTGCAGAAGGTGCGCGATCTGCTGCAGATTGATTCTCGCAAACGGCGCTGAGCCGCCCCACAGGGGCGGGTGCCGATGGCCGTGAACGCGCCCGCATCAGCCGGCTGCCTTACGGTTGGGCTCTATCCGGTTGGGTCTATCCGGTTGCGCTCTATCCGCCGGCAGCGGCGAATCCTGTTCAGGAGACGGTCAGGGGGAGGCTGGGATCGAGCCCTTCGACTTCCCCCTGGAACACCCGGCTGGCCGTGATGTCGTCGGCTTCGATCGTCATCAGCTCCAGCCGCGAGACGCTGCCGCCGCTGCGGTTGTAGAGGCGGTTGGCCTGGCGCATGCGGGCGCGGTCGATGGCGTTGCGGATCGAGCGGGCGTTGGCGAAGAAGGGCAGCTGCATGCGGCGCTGGATGTAATCGCCGAACACCAGCTGGGCCTCCTCGCTGAAGCGGTAGTTCTCTGCCGCCAGGATCAGGCGGGCAATCGCCAGCAGTTCGGCGGCCGAGTAGTCGGGAAAATCGATGTGGTTGGCGACCCGGGAGGAGAGGCCGGGATTGGACTGGTAGAAGACGTCCATGCGCTCCTTGTAGCCGGCGAAGATCACCACCAGGTCGTCACGGTTGTTCTCCATCACCTGCAGCAGGATCTCAATCGCCTCGGCGCCGTAGTCGCGCTCGTTCTCCGGTTTGTAGAGGTAGTAGGCCTCATCGATGAACAGCACCCCCCCCATCGCTTTTTTGAGCATCTCCCGCGTTTTCGGAGCGGTATGGCCGATGTATTGCCCCACCAGGTCATCGCGGGTGGCGGTCACCACATGGCCCTTGCGCACATAGCCGAGGCCGTGCAGGATCTTCGACATCCGCTCGGCCACCGTCGTCTTGCCGGTGCCGGGCCGGCCGGTGAAGGACATGTGCAGGCTGGGCGGGGCCGTCTCCAGTCCCACCGTCAGCCGGGCCCGATTGACCACCAGCAGGGCGGCGATCTCGCGGATGCGCGCCTTGACCGGTCGCAGGCCGATCAGCTCCCGGTCCAGCTGCTCAAGCACGGTCTCGATGCCGGCCGCATGGATGCTGGAGTGCAGGTCGATGCGGCGGTCATCCAACATCCCCTGAGGAAGCTGCTCGGGCTGCGGGACAGGCGGCGGCAGCTCAGAGGAGGCCATCAATGGCCGCGGCAAAGGAGGTGTCGACAGCGCCGATCACGCCATCCTCCTGCTCGGGCCGCAGGGTGAGGTTCACATAGGTGCGGCCGAAACTGATATCGGCAAAGCGTCCCTCCTGCTCCGAGAGCTCATTGAGGCGCTCCAGAAAGGTGCGGGTGGTCTCGTAGTCGACAAACTCAATCCGGCGCTCGAGCCGGTCCGGCCGCGGCCGTTGCATCCAGGGCTGATCCATGACCCTGACCCTACGACCCCAACCGGTCCTCAGAGATCGGAGGGATCGAGGCAATCGGTGCGGGCGCTGCTCAGCCTGGCCGCCCAGCTGGCGGCATAGGCACGGTTGGCGGCCCGGGCGGCGGCATCGGCCTGATCGAGGGGATGGGGGAAGGTGCCGGCGATGGCGGCGTTGGTGACGCAGAACATCGACTTCTGGAAGCTGAGGCAGATCTTCACCCGCACGTCCCCTTCCCCGCGCGTGGTCTGGCGATACCACTGGTGCAGGCGTTGGGGCAGATGGCGGTACATGTCCTGCATCAGCAGGCTGGGGGGAATGCCAGAGCCCATCGTGGGCAGGGGGTCGGCGTAGAGGGCGCCGTAGGCGAAGGTGCTCTGGTCCGGCGAAACCTGCTGGGTCTGGGCGTTGAACGACACCGTGCCCAGAAAGGGCATACCCCGCAGAAAGACGGCCTCCACATAGGGCACCGCCACATCGGCCAGGAAGCTGAGGCCGGCCTCCGGGGGCAGGATCCAGAGGCGCTCGCCCGCCACCTCGACCGCGTAGGTGATCGGCTTGGCGGCGGCCGCGACCAGGCCCTGGCGCAGGAAGTCGACCACCGCCGCCACCGAGCCGACCCGGCCATCCTTTTCAGCCCGGGCCAGATCCAGGAACAGATCACTCATCACCCGCCAGAACTGGCCGAGGGCATGGGTGGTGGCGGCGGAGCGGATCAGCTCCAGCAGAAAATCCGGGAACAGGGGATTGAGCAGGGCCAGCAGCGGATCGCGGCCGGTCTTGCGCCGGATGATCGCCGCGCAGCCGCTGCGGAAGGCCTCGGAGTCGAAGTAGGCATCGAGGCCACCGGTGCCATGCCAGAACATCGCCTTCTGGCAGTACTCGGCGTATTCGAAGTTGATGCGATCGTGGATCAGATGGCGCCAGATCTTCCCGGGGCTGAGATCACCATCGAGGTAGCGGAATGCGGGCACCGGATTGAGGAACTGATGTTCGGCCTGGTAAATCAGATTGAGGCTGTAGGCATCGAGCACCTCCCCGTAGCTTTCGAGCACATCGACCACCTGCATCAGATGGTTGGGGGTCTCGGCCAGCAGCGTCTGTCCCGCCAGCAACCGGGCCTCCAGGTCGGCGGCCGAAGGCCTGCCGCCGGCATGGGTGAGGTCGGCGGAGATGATCGGCATCAGCCCAGTCCCCCGATCTGCAGAGCGACCAGTAATCCTGGCAGCTGGGCCATGGTGGTGCTGGCGGCCTCACTGATCCGGCCCAGCCAGGCCGGCACCAGGCCGATCATCACGACGCCGACAGCCAGCGCCATGGCTGGAATCGTTTCCCGGGGTGCCACCGCCGCCAGGCGGATGTCGAGCCTGGCGTCCGCCACCGGATCTTCGCTGGGGGGGGTGATCGCCATGCGGCCGAAGAAGGCGCGATTGACCAGCAACAGGAAATACACCGCCGTCAGGCCGGAGCCCACCATGCACAGCAGCGTGGCCAGCGGAAAGGCCTCCAGGCTGCCGCGGAACACCAGGAACTCGGAGATGAAACCGGCCATGCCCGGCAGACCGGCGCTGGCCATCACCCCCAGGATCATCAGGGTGCCGGTGAACGGCAGGCCCTTCTCCGGATTCAGCAGTCCCCGCAGCACTTCCAGATCGCGGGTGCCGGTCTTGCGGTAGACGATGCCGACCAGCAGGAACAGCAGGGCCGAGATCAGACCATGGCTGACCATCTGGAAGACGGCTCCCAGCAGACTCACCGGCGTGGCGGCGGCCGCCGCCAGCAGGATGTAGCCCATGTGACCCACCGAGCTGTAGGCCACCATCCGTTTCATGTCCCGCTGGGCGATGGCCGCCAGGGAGCCATAGAGCACCGAGACCGCGGCCCAGCCGGCCAGCCAGGGGGCGAGCAATGCCCAGGCCTCAGGGAACAGGCCCAGGCAGAACCGCAGCAGTCCGTAGGTCCCCAGTTTCAGCAGCACCCCGGCCAACAGCACCGACACCGGCGTGGAAGCCTGGGTGTGGGCATCGGGCAGCCAGGTGTGGAAGGGCACCAGCGGGATCTTGATGCCGAAGCCGATCAGCAGCGCTCCCAGCAGCAGCAGTTGGCTGCCCATGGCCAGCCGCTCGCTCAGCACCGGGGTCAGGCTGAAGTCCACCGTGCCGGTCAGCAGGGCCAGACCGAGGAAGGCGCCAAGGATCAACACCCCGGAGACCGCCGTGAAGATCAGGAACTTGGTGGCCGCATAGGCCCGCTGGGCGCCGCCCCAGATCGAGATCAGCAGCCACAGCGGCACCAGCTCCAGCTCGTAGAAGAGGAAGAACAGCAGCAGGTTTTCGGCCAGGAACGCACCGTTGACCGCGCCACTGATGAACAACAGCAGGGCGAAGTAGATGCGTGGTCGCTGGCTGATGTCGCGGGTGCAGACGGCCGAGACCAGGGTCAGAGCCGCATTGATCAGCACCAGGGGCAGGGACAGGCCGTCGATGCCGAGGCGGTAGTCAAGGCCGATGCTGCGGACCCAGGTGAACGATTCCTGCAGCTGCATGCCGCCATCGCTGGGATCAAAGGCCAGCAGCACCCGCAGGCTCCAGGCCAGCTGCAGGCCCAGAACCACGATCGTCACCACCCGCATCCGTCCGGGCACCGGCTGGCCGGGCCAGAACAGCAGCAAGAGGCTGCCGAGGAAGGGAATCAGCAGCAGGGTGCTCAGCATTGGGGGGACCTCATCCGTGGAACCAGGAGAGGCTGCCCAGCAACAGCACGATCGCCAGCAGCACCGTGAGCACGTAGCTCTGCAGTTGGCCGCTGACCCCGAATTTGAGACTTTCGGCGCTGGCCAGCGAGGCGTTGCCGATGCGATTGACCAGACCGTTGACCAGCACGCGATCGACGCTGTTGGTCAGGGAGGCCAGACCGGCGACGAAGGCCACGATCGTCGCCCGGTAGATGCGATCGGTGTAGAAGTCGTAGGCCAGCAGATCCTGCACGGTTCGCAACGGCCTGATCACGGAGCGGGACCAGAACTTGTCGAGGCGGATCAGACAGCCCGCCACCAGGCCGATCGAGCCACTGGCGACGACCAGGACCGTGGTCAGCCCGGAGAAGTCGGTGAGGCTGTGCAGGGAATCGATGCGCGCGATCACCAGCGGAATCAGCAGCACCAGCACCGACAGGGTCACCATCGGCAGCGCCATCAGCCAGTTCACCTCGGGAGCCCGACGCGTCTTGGGGTGGGGCAGATCGAGGAACACCTGACGGAACACCCGCACCAGATTGAGAGCCGTCAGGCCGTTGGTCAGCAGCACGACGGCGGCCAGCAGCGGGGCCTGGCGGATGAGGGTCTGCACCAGCAGCCCGTAGCCCCAGAAACAGCCCAGCGGCAGCAGGCCGGTGAGGCCGGCGCCGGCCACCAGGAAGGCGGTGGTGGTGGCGGGCATGCGCCGCCCCAGGCCCCCCAGTTCGGTCAGGTCCTGGCAGTTGGTGGTGGCGATCACGCTGCCCACGCTCATGAACAGCAGCGCTTTGGCCAGCCCGTGGGTGAACAGCAGCAGCAAGGCCAGGAGCGGCTGCTCGAAGGCGATGGCGATGAACACCAGGCCCAGATAGGAGGTGGTGGAGTAGGAGAAGGCCCGTTTGAGATCCACCTGGGCGATCGCCACCAGGGCGCCGCCAAGGGCGCTGATCGTGCCCACCACCAGCAGCACGGTGGTGGCCAGGGGGGACAACCGCACCACCGGCATCAGCTTGAGCAGCACCACCGCACCGCAGGTGACCACCACCGAGTTGCGCAGAATCGAGGCCGGATTCGGACCCTCCATGGCCTCGTCGAGCCACAGGTGCATCGGAAACTGGGCGCACTTGCCCATGGGTCCGGCGATCAGCCCCAGCCCCAGCAAGCCGGCTGCCAGGGGCGAGAGCGGGGTCTGGGCCGACCAGACGTAGAGGTCATCGAATTCCATCGAGCCAGCCCAGGCCGACAGGGCCACCACGCCCATCAGCAGCAGCACATCGCCAACTCGCTTGGTCAGGAAGGCATCGCGGGCGGCCGTGACCACCAGCGGCTGGGCGTACCAGAATCCGACCAGCAGATAGGTGGAGAGGGTGAGCATCTCCAGCAGGAAGTAGCTCATGAACAGATTGCTGCTCAGCACCACACCGGCCATGGCCCCTTCAAAGAAGCCCACCAGGGCGTAGAAGCGCGCCAGGGACCACTCCTTGTCGAGATAGCCCAGGGCAAACACCTGGCCGATCAGGCTGGTGAAGGTGACCAGCTCCAGGGCCGCCAGGTTCGTCAGCGTCAGGTCAAAGCCGATGCGCAGATCCAGATCGGCGGCGTGGAACCAGGGGATATCGAGATGCTGGGGACCAAGACTCAAGACCTCCCGGATCACCAGGCTGCCGTGCAGGACGGCCACCAGGGTGACGAGCAGGTTGAGGTAGGCGGCAGGACGGGGTCCGTTGCGCTTGATCCAGCCGCTGGCCCAGGGCAGGGACAGCACCATGCCGCTGAATCCGTAGAGGGGAATCAGCCAGGCCAGCTGGATCGGCAGGGGGAGGGCGTCTTGCAAGGGCATGGGATTGGCCCAGAGGGGCCAGAAAAGGCAATCGCTCGGCGCGCGACTTTAAACAACAGTCGAAGCGTCGCCACAGCGCTCAGCCCGAAGCTTGGGCTGCGGGCGTGGATGATCCGGTGCCGGCCGGTGCTCAGAAGCGGGCTCGCTGATCGCGGCCGGCGCCGCCGGTTTGCAGACTGCGCAGCCAGGCGGCAAGTGCCTGGCCGTGATGCTGCTCGTCGGTCCAGAGCGAGCGGAAGAACTCGGCGTTCTCAGCGTCGCCGACCAGCAGGCAGAAGCTCACAGCATCGCCATAGAGCTGGATCAGGTCCTGTTCCAGAAGCCCATTGAGGCTCAGCAGACCGACCAGATCGGCGGCGTGCTGAACCGGACGCATCTGAGAGGCGGCTGGTGCCACCCCCAGAGCCAGCATGCGCTGCACCAGTCGCTCGGCGTGCTGCAGCTCTTCGACGGTCTCCTGGCGGAACCGCCCTGCCGCATCGGCATCGCCCCAGAGCTCCACCAGGGAGGCCTGGGTCATGTACTGCTGAACCGCGGAGAGCTCCAGGCTCAGGGCCCGGCCCAGATAGCCCAGGATCCGCGGATGGACGGCAGCCATGGCGATCAGAGACGGCGGATGACGCCGCTGGCGGCGATGGCGGGTTCGACTTCGCCGTGGGGGCGGGCAATGATGTGGGCGGCCACCAGGCCGTCACCGACGCGTTCGCAGGCATCGGCGCCAGCGCGCACAGCGGCGTTGACGGCGCCGGTTTCGCCGCGAACCATCACGGTGACATAGCCGCCGCCGACGAACTCGCGGGCCACCAGGGTGACTTCAGCGGCTTTGGTCATGGCGTCTGCCGCTTCGATCGCCGGCACCAGACCACGGGTTTCGATCATGCCGAGGGCAATGCCCTGTACGGAAGGTGCCATGGAGGACGATTGGGGAGAAGGGGATGGGGGTGGAGTGGAAGCGCCGGAGCCTCCTTTGCGGCCGGTTGAGGCCGGGGCGCTGCGGGCGGCGACCGGCCGTCGGGCCGAAGCCATCCGTCGCCCGGCCGAAGCCGAGCGGGACGGCGGGCTCTGGCGGCTGGCGGCAGCCGCCGGCAGCGCCTTGACCGAAGCAGCCACCGGAGTGGCTGGGACGGCTGGGGTGGTCGGGCCCGGGGTCACGACGGCCACTGGGGCCGGTACCGGATCAGCCGTTGCGGCTGGCGGTGCCGCAGGGCTGGAGACGGCAGCTGGCGGCGAAGTCGCCGCCGCCGCCGGGGCACTGAGGTCCGTGCCCCCGGCCGGATTGGCGGTCGCTGCGGGTTTGGACGCCGCAGCCTCCGGGGCGACCTGTCGGACGGCGTCCGACTTGGCGGAGGATCGAGTTCGGGAGGTGCGGCTGGCCATCGTTCAGTGGGGGGAGAGGAACTGGAGCGGAGCGGAGGGGCCATGCCCGGTTGAGCGGCAGGCCAGGGGGGTCACCCGTCCGGTTCCCAGAAGTCGATGATTCCGCCGATCGTCAGATCGGTCTGCACGTCGGGGTCTCCGCAGGCGAAGCGGGCCGCTGAGCCACTGGCGGTGAACACCCAGTTGCCGGGTGAGGCCCCCACCGGATCGACGGCGACGCTGAGCTTGCCTTTGACGTTGCGCAGAACTCGCAGATTGGAGTGAGCTAAGCCTGACACCCTCTGGGTGCAGACCAGCGAACCTGTGACCTGCATGATTTCCATCAGCCGCCTCCGGATGCCGCAGGCGCCTTGCCGGCGTCGGGATCCCAGTGATCAATGATGCCGACGATCGTCAGATCGCTGGGGTAGGACTTGCTGCCGGCGGCCTCACGGGCGGCGGAACTACCGACGCAGATCACCCAGTCACCGGGGATGCAGCCGACCGCATCGACTGCCACCTTCTGGG